>CAMWXP010000020.1 GCA_947178255.1 uncultured Clostridia bacterium
TTTGCCAGCAAACCCCCGCCTACCATGCATAAGGTCCTAATAAAATAGACTTTCACGCGCTTAACGATTTGTCCGTTTCGGAGGTTTTTGCCACACTTTTCGTTAAGGCGGCAGGCGCAATAACCGCGCGGCAAAACATGCTGCTCATTATCGACGGCATAGACGAGATGGAAATGTCCGCTATCAAAGAGGTGTCGGCGGCGCTGTTCGCTAACCGCTTGTATATCCCGCGCTGGTTAAAGTTTTTTATGACCTCGCGACCCGATCCTGCGCTCACGGGGCAGCTGTCTTTTATAAAGCCTGTTTCGGTCAGCGACGAAATAGAGGACTATATACGAAGCGAAGCGGCGGCCAGAGGACTTACGTTGAGCGACGATATTGTAAATATGTTGCGTGAACACAGCGAGGGTAGCTACTTGTACGTATCGGGCATTTTGGACGATATTGCCCGCGACGGCGAGGATTGTCTTGCGCATTTGCCGAGCGGTATGGGCGCGGTATTTACCAAGTATTTCGACAGGCAGTCGCGTAACTTTAATGCACCCGAAACCACCAAAACGCTTTTGCAGGTGATGTGTGCCGCAAAAGAGCCGCTGTCTGCCACTGCGCTTGCAAAAATCATAGGAGTGTCGGAATATTCCGTGCGGCAGGTGGTTGGCGAGCTCGGTTCGTTTATTACCGCCGCCGACGGCGGACTCAGGTTCTATCACAAGCAGTTAAAGGATTGGCTTGTCGACGAAAGTAACACTCACTATTGGGTGAGCGTGGCGGACGGCAATAGGTTGATTGCCGATTGGATAGCGCAAAACATAGACGACTTTATTTTCGACGACTACATGGTCAAGTACGGGTTTATCCATCTTATAGAGGAGAAAAAGTACGACGCAGTCCATGGCATACTTGCCGAAAACGAGCTCCTTGCCGAAAATGCTTTTCTCGACAGCGTACTTTCGCTTGCCGCGGACGGTAAGTTCTCCGTAATATTCAAGGCGATAAAGCATCTTTGCACGCAATACGGCGAGTCCGATTTTCCGCTTCGCCGCACGATAAAGCACATGATGGAAAACGGCTGTTACGACAAGTGCGAGCAGTACATGAAAAGCGTATTCAGCTCGGAGTCGACCGAGTGGATTAATAAATTTGCGTTGCTTATACACAGGCGCGTAAGCGGCAATATAGTAGAGGTGCGTGCGCTTTGCAACGAAAGCTGGGATAACGCGCCTGCCGACGTGCGTGCGGACATAGAGTTTTATCTCGGCGAGGTGTGCCGAGAAAACGGCGATATGGAAATAGCTTGCGGACATTACAAAAATGCTATCGAGCTTGCGGCGAAGTTTCCCAATAACTCAGCCAACTATTTGAGCCGCTTAAAGCTTATAGACATCGCTTACGTGGAGGGTAAAGTCGATTTTGCTCTTTCCGAACTCAAATCGCTAAAAGTCGGGGAGTCTTTGCGGCAGGCAAACTACCTGAAAAATCGGCTTATGGGGCACGTCAAGGAAGCGCTCGGTTATTTTGACGAAGCAAAGGAGTTTTACATAAAGTCGCTCGGCATAGCCAAGAGAATAAAAAAGAACTATCTTGTTATGGAATCTTTTAACAGTATCGGCGGCGTGTGTTCGGATATCGACGAGGGCTTTATGTATCTTGCCAACGGTAGAAAAATAGCGCGGGCTAACAACTACCGACTGGAATACGGCAAAAACATGACGTTCACGTCAAGATTGTTTTTGATGGATAATAAACCGATCGAGGCGGCGGACGCTGCGCGCGAGGCGGAAACCTGCTTGCTGGACGTCGGATATATGCCCGGTGTGGCAGCGGCAAAGATGCACTATGCAGTTGCGCTGTACAAGCTGGGTAACTACACTGCGGCTAAGCAGCTGCTAGAGGAGAGCAACGAAATATATAATAGGGAAAACATATATCCGCATCTTCATCTCGCCGCGATAGAGTGGCTTATTCGCGCTAACCAGCGGCTGTGCTGCTATTCGCCTTTAAACACGGACGTAGATAAACTTCTCGAAGCTAACAAAAATCTAGAATATATGAGTAAAACGGTAGACGCCGTTAAGCGCGGCGTCCTTGCCAATACGATTATGAACGAGTTTGTAAAGCTACGCGAAACGGGCGCTTACAGTATCGGCTATCATAACAAAAACTACGTTGTGGAAGCGGCGGGCAACAAGTATGTTGTGCGCGAGCCTGTCGAGGACTTCGAGTCCGTCGATATTCGCGTAAACGACGAAAATGACATGCTCATGTTCGCTTCGCAATCGTTGCCTTATTTAAACGCGCCGCAGTATATAGGCAGTGCATACATGGGCGACGTGTTGTGCGCTATACATGGGTTTGTGGACGGCAAATCTCTGGGCGCTATGTACGGCGATCTTGCGCCCATCGACGACCGTCTTGTAGACGTCTTGGCGGAGAATATAGCAAAAATGCATTTACAGGCCGTTCCCGAAAAGTTTTCGGCAGGCTTACCGTACGGCACGGTGCGCGAGTTTTACGATTTTGAAAAGGGATTTTTGCGGCGGCTTATCGAAAAATGGTACGCGCTTATGAAACCTTTTTACGACGCACTCGGACTGCCGGACATTGCCGTTATGCTCGACGACGGGCAAAACGTGTTGACCGAGCGACCGTTTTCGCTTTGTCACTGCGACGTACATAGGGGAAACTTGCTTTGGGATGAAGATAGGAGTGTAATGCATTTTATCGATTGGGAGCTAACGCAAATTGCAGATCCCGTGTACGATATTGCAATTCATTTCCATAAGATTCACTACACCGCGGCGCAGGAAAAACGCTTCCTCGATTTGTACAAGGCTGCAACCGGGTTTGATATTCCAGATATGGAAAAACAAATTGATTATTACCGTAAAGCGGAGGAGGTAAAGAGCAATATTATCGACGGCATACGTTGCATTATGGAAATACCTCAAACGTACGACGACACCGCCAAGCGGTTTGCCGAGCGCTATCTTTTTAAGCTTAATTATTTGTCGGCGCGGTTCAGCTTTAAGCTTAAAGTAAACTCTGCGGGAGAACTGTACAAAATTCTCTGCGACAACAAGGCAAGAGCAGCGGATATTATTAATGGTAAAGCGTAAGCCGTTACGCAATAGGTAATTTGTTTTGCCTTGACAACTCGTGCGTGTTGTATTATAATTGTTTGGGAGAAAGTAATTATGAATTACGACGTTATTATTATCGGTGCCGGCCCGGGTGGAATATTTTCCGCATACGAGTTGCGCAACAGCGGACTGCGCGTGGCGGTATTCGAGGAGGGCAACGAGCTTTCCAAGCGTAAATGCCCGATTGACGGCGACAAGGTCAAGTCGTGCATAAGCTGTAAAACGTGTTCTATCATGTCCGGCTTCGGCGGTGCTGGCGCGTTTTCCGACGGCAAATATAATATTACAAACGACTTCGGCGGAAGCCTTTACGAGCATATCGGCAAGAAAACCGCCTTGGATTTGATGGAGTACGTGGACAGCATTAACGTTGCACACGGCGGTGCGGCGACCAAGCGATATTCCACAGCGGGTTCGCCGTTTCATAAAATTTGCACGCAAAACAAGCTGCACCTTTTGGATGCAAATGTGCGCCATTTAGGTACGGATATAAATTACACCGTGCTTTCCAATCTTTACGCCGAGCTAAAAGACAAGGTGGATTTTTACTTTAATACTCACGTCGGCGATATTAAAAAGACTTCGGGTGGCTTCGAGGTTGTGGCCGACAAAAGTTATTCTTGTAAGTATTGCATTGTTTCGGCGGGCAGGAGCGGAAGCAAGTGGATGGAAAAGGTGTGCAACAATCTCGGCATTGTTACGCATTCCAACCGCGTGGATATCGGCGTAAGGGTGGAGCTTAACGCCGAGGTGTTCGAGCATATCACCGACGAGCTTTACGAGAGTAAAATCGTATACACTACCGAAAAGTACGAGGACAGAGTGCGCACGTTTTGTATGAACCCGCACGGCATTGTCGTCAACGAAAATACCAACGGCATTATTACCGTGAACGGACACAGCTTCGAGGACGAATCGCGCAAGACCAACAACACCAACTTCGCCTTGCTTGTGTCCAAGCACTTTTCCGAGCCGTTCAAGGACAGCAATGGCTACGGCGAGAGCATTGCTCGGCTTTCCAACATGCTCGGCGGGGGCGTTATCGTGCAAAAATTCGGCGATATGGTAAGGGGAAGGCGCAGCACGCAAAAGCGTATTGCCGAAAACCTTGTTGTTCCCACGCTCAGCGCAACGCCCGGGGATTTGAGCCTTATCCTACCTAAGCGTATTCTCGACGGCATAATCGAAATGATTTACGCGCTCGACAAGGTTGCAAACGGCACGGCAAACGACGAAACGCTTTTGTACGGCGTAGAGGTAAAGTTCTATAATATGGAAGTGGAAACGGACGAAAACCTCGAGGTCAGCCACAAAGGGCTTTATATAATAGGCGACGGCAGCGGTGTGACGCATTCGCTTTCGCACGCGTCGGCAAGCGGCGTGCACGTCGCTCGGCATATCCTTTCGAGAATAGCATAATAATATTCTAACTAAATATATTAGGCATTTTAAAGAGCTTATTCCATTCGGAACAAGCTCTTTTTTGTGCTGTAATATGTCATTTAAAATGCAACGTAATCGGTGAGCAAATAGTTTAGAATAGTGGAGTAAACAGCTAGAGGAGGATTATCATGAGACGTACCCAAGCCGGCGGAAATGTTTACGGCAATATTAACGATGCATTCGGCATTGAGCTATTTGTTTACACTTAATTAAACGATTGTCTTGTGTTTTTGTCGATAATATGGTATAGTATTAATCATAAAATAACAAACGATATGCGTATGCTATGCGTATATTTTATCGTACAACACGAGGAGATTAATAGGTAGTATGCAACACGACAATATATCGGCATCCGTTGCGTTGGAAAAGTTGAAGCAAGGCAATATAGCTTATATAAATTCCGCAGTCGGCGCAGGGGACATATCGCCCGAAAGACGTATGTATACAAGTGAACACGGACAAAAGCCGTATGCCGTTGTCGTAAGTTGTTCCGATTCCCGAGTCATTCCCGAAAGTATCTTTTCGGCGGGTATAGGGGATTTATTTGTAATACGAGTTGCCGGCAACGTTATAGACAGCACTCAGCTTGGTAGTATTGAATATGCCACCGAGCATTTGGGATGTAAGCTTGTTGTCGTACTTGGGCATACCGGATGCGGAGCGGTGACGGCGGCGGTTAATGAAAACGGCGGGTACGTAAAATTTATCACCGACGAAATAAAGCATGCTATAGGTGACGAACATGATGCCGTTAAGGCAAGTATTCTCAATGTAAAACAAAGCGTAGCAAAAATACAACAGCTGTTGAATAATGCCGACTTCGTTACTATGGGCGCGCTCTATCATACCGATAGCGGCGTCGTGGATTTTGAACTGTAATTACCATAACACTTGACAAGCATGTATTTGTTATGTACAATTATATAAAACAAATCCAGAGGAGACGATTATGGACAAAAAGACAGTACATATAGTTGTATCCGTAATTTTGGGTATTGCGGCTTTTACTATTGTCGCCACAGCGATATCTTTACTTTTTGACGCAATTTTGGCAAACGATCCCATAACAATTACCGAACCCGTCAAAAATGTTGAAGATACTATATTGTACATAAAACACTCGTCGATAGCTGTGTTTTGCATAGCTATTCCTGCCGTGGTGTGCTATTTTCTTACTTACTTTTCCAAATCCAAAAAAGTATTCGGGTTTATATCCGCGTTGCTCAGCCTTGTGGTTATAGCGATGTGCTTAGGCTTTATTTTCGACTTGCGCGGCATTGTTCTTGCCTATAAAGAAGGTGCAAACACAAGCTACTCATTGGCTTCCGCGTACTTTTCCGAGCTTGGAAAAATGTTTATATCATTTTTGTTCCCGGCGGCGTACTTTACGGTGATTACGGTATCCGCGTTCCGCACCGAAAAGTCTGCTGCGCAGCCCGCACCCACGGCACAGCCTGAACAAACCGTTATAGCAACGCCCGAACAAGGAGAGTAGACATGAAAAAGATTAAAGTATTTTTAGCGCTTATATTCTCGCTTGCGTGCATGTTCTCGCTTGTCGCTTGCGGCGGCAATAACGGGTATTATGTAGAGGATAGCTTCGACGCCGATATTTCTTATTATACATACGATGGAGGACATGCGTCGGCTTCGGTAGAGTTTCAAGTATATATTGCGGATAAAGGCAAGAATGAAATTTCATACACCTTGACTATGTACTATTACGGGGAAAAAATAGAATCCGAATCATTTACCAGTACTTGTAATTCTAACGGGAAAGAAACAGTTGACGTATCTAAATATTGGTCGGTAGATTATTATAAGTCCAATGCATCAGAATATGGTTTTGATGTATGGCTGACCAATGTTAAGGTGACAAAAAGCTCGTCTATAGACAGCGCATACGTCGGTTTGGCAATCGGTTTTGGCGTAGCCGGCGGATTGATTTTGGCAGGGATAATAGTGCTGTATATTTGTTTGAACAAAAAGGGCGCTAAGGCATAAGTGCCATAAACGCGCTGTTATAAAAATTTATATTGTTTTATAACTCGGCAAAGCTGACTGCTTTGTCGAGTTATACTATTTTACTTGACATTTTTATATTTGTGTGGTAAAGTATTATGGCTAAAATGCCTTAGTCTATGCAATTACCGAATAGGCATAGCTATTAGATGAAAAATTGCTATGGTAAACGGTAATCATGGCAAGAATTATTAAGAGGGTTTGTGGACAAAGAGTTTTCCGATTTCATATCCAAGGTGCTTGACAAGACGGACATAGTGTCGCTAATATCGCGGTATGCACAAGTCGAGCGCAAAGGCAACACGTATTGGGCTTGCTGTCCGTTTCACCATGAAACGCAGCCGTCGTTTTCCATTACGCCGAGCAAGCAGTTTTTTCACTGCTTCGGTTGTAAGGAAAGCGGCAACGCACTTTCGTTTTTGATGAAGATAGAGAACATTGAGTTTATAGACGCGCTCAAAATGCTTGCCGAGCAGGCGGGGCTGGAAATGCCCAAGCCGAAAAATAAAACATTTACGCGCGAGCGTGTGGACAAGAAACAGCGCGAACGTTTGTTCAATCTTATGCGAGCCGCGGCTAGGCATTATTTCGATAACCTGAGCAGTCCGCGTGCAAAGGCGTTTAACGATTACCTTCAATCGCGTGAAATCCCGCCCGAAATGGTGCGCAAGTTCGGGCTGGGTGCAAGCCTCGACTTTACCGAAATGCTCGACTACTTAAAGTCACAGGGCTATTCCTATGAGGAAATGTACAACGCCGGCATTGCCGAAAAAAAAGACGGCAGATATTATGACGTATTCGGCAAGCGTCTTATGTTTCCGGTAATAGACAATATGAATAACGTTGTGGCGTTTGGTGGGCGAACGTTGGAAAAGGACGCGCACTTTGCCAAATACCGCAACAGCTCGGAAACGTGGTTCTTCGAAAAATCACAAGTAATATACGGCGTAAACCTACTGAAAAAACTCAAAAATTCGGGCACTCAAAAAATAACGAGCGTAATCGTAGTAGAAGGATATATGGACGTTATTTCCTTGCATAAAGCGGGGTTTAACACGGCGGTCGCCACTATGGGTACTGCGTTTACCACCAAAAACGCGCGTCAGCTAAAACAGTACACCGACACTATCTATATCAGCTACGACGGCGATACTGCCGGACAAAAGGCGATAATGCGCGGGCTTGACATTTTGCGCGAGGTGGGACTTACGGTCAAGGTTGTGAGGTTGCCCGACGGGCTCGATCCCGATGACCTTATCAAGCGCGACGGCGCACAAGGGTACCAAAAGCTTTTGGACGAGGCTGTGCAGCTTACTCAACACAAGATAGACGTACTAAAAGCGAGCTGCGATTTGAGCGATCCGGATAAACGGGCACAGTTCGCAGTAGAGGCGGTAAATGTGATAAGCGCACACGACAACGCCGTAGAACAGGACAAGTTTTATTCATATCTATCCGCAGTTACAGGGTTTGCCGTGGAAGACCTTAAACGTCAGGCGCGCGACGACCTGATGGCAAAGGCAAAGCGTATGCAAGCTCAAGCCCCGCTACGCGACGTCGAAAGCTCGCAGGCGGACGATGAACAGGCGGAGTATTCCGACACAATTAAATTCTTTTTGGCGAGCATAATACTCAAACGCGATTACGTGAATTACGATAGAGTAGTTACCGACGCTATGCCGGACGGATTTTCCAAGCGACTGTATAATTGGTGCAGGCAGCATGAGGGCTTTGAAATCACCGACGTATTCAACGAGTTCGGGTACGAAAGCAAGCTGCTCAACGAGCTACAAGACTACAAATTCAAGCCGGGTGACGGCGAGCAAAAGTTTATAGACGTTCAAACAGAGCTGTATAGAGAAGTGCTAACCAAAGAGCGTGACAATCTTTCCCAACTTCACAAAACAACAAACGACCCCAAATATCTCGAAATGGTAGGCAAATTGAATTTCGAGCTTGCCAAATTAAAGAAATACCGCAGTTAAAGGAGTGCACACATGAGAGGACACAAGGAATCCAAAAAACAAGCAGTAGAAGAAATGCAAGCGGAAGCGCCGTACGCGCCGTCCGAAACCATTACCGCAGCACTTAACGAATTACTTTCGGGCGCGGCGGCGGACGGTATCGAGTACAACGTTATTCTGGACAAGCTTGTGCCGCTCGAAGCCGGCGCAAGCGATATGGACTATGCACTCAAACTGTTTGAAGATAACGGCATAAGCATACTTAAAGACGGAAAAAAAGCGCCAATACTTACATCCAAAATGAACAATGCGCTTTCCAAGCTGATTGCGCTTGGCAAGACGCGCAACTTTTTGTCGAATATCGAGATAGGCGAAAGGCTTACCATCGAGTGCGGTGCGGACGCGCAGCAGCTTGAAGAGGCGATGCGCATTATTCGCGAAAGCGATATAGAAATTACCGACGGTCAAGTAAAGAACGCCGAGCTTAAAAGCATAGAAAGTCTTATAAGCGGCGAAACCAATGCCGACGATCCTGTCAAGGTGTTCCTAAAAGACATAGGCAGGATTCCGCTGCTCAACGCCGACGAGGAAACCGAGCTGGCAAAGCGCATGTCGGAAGGCGACGAGTACGCAAAAAACAAGCTGACCGAGGCCAACCTCAGGCTTGTCGTTGCTATAGCCAAGCGTTACGTAGGGCGCGGCATGCAGCTGCTCGATTTGATACAGGAGGGTAACCTCGGCTTGATGAAGGCTGTGGAAAAATTCGACTATACCAAAGGGTTCAGATTTTCTACGTACGCGACTTGGTGGATTCGCCAGGCAATAACGCGTGCGATTGCCGATCAAGCCCGTACCATTCGTATACCGGTGCATATGGTGGAAACTATAAACAAGCTTGCGCGCACTACGCGAATACTCGTGCAAAAGCTGGGTAGAGATCCCACGCCCGAGGAGCTTGCCGAGGAGATGGACTTGCCTGTCGAGCGTGTAATGGAAATCCAGCGCATAAGCCAAGACCCCGTTTCGTTGGAAATGCCTGTCGGCGAGGAAGAGGACAGCCACTTGGGCGACTTTTTGGAGGACGAAAAGTCCAAGGCCCCGCAGGATTATGCGGAAGCGGGTATGCTCAGAGAACAGCTTGCCGCAGTGCTTAATACCCTTACGCCGCGCGAGGAAATGGTTATCCGCTTGCGCTACGGATTGGACGACGCGCACCCGCGCACGTTGGAGGACGTAGGTAAAGAGTTCGGCGTGACTCGTGAGCGCATTCGCCAAATCGAGGCAAAGGCATTGCGTAAGCTGAGAAATCCCACGCGTTCCAAGCGCTTAAAGGATTTTACCGATAAATAAATGAGTAAAAGGCTGGACTTAATCAAATCGCTAATAATCCCGTCAAGGACGATAGCCGACGTCGGCTGCGATCACGGCTTGATAGCCGAATACTGCACGACAAAAGCCGAGAGGGTTATAGCCTCCGACATAAGCGAAAAGTGCCTGCAAAAGGCACGAGTCAGGCTGTCGGGCGCAACCAACGTAACGTTTATATGCTGCGACGGACTGTGCTACGAATGTGACGAGGCGATTATTTCCGGCATGGGCGGGATACTTATCGCACAAATCTTGCGGGCGGCGGCCGACTTGCCCAAAACGCTTATACTGAGTCCGCACCGCGATAGCGGAATTGTAAGGACAACATTGCTGGAATTGGGCTACGGCATAGACCGAGATATACCGATATACGACCGCGACAAGTTCTATTCGGTAATACGCGCAAACAAGGATTGCGGCACATTGGAATTGTCACATTTGCAGACCGTTTTCGGTACCGATTGCGCAACGCCAAACGCCGATCTGCAACGGCGTCTGTCGCAGCTTTATGCGGTCTATTCGCGCGCACCCGACGCAAACAAACAACAACTATCCGACGTAACGGCTGTAATGCGTTTGCAAAATATGCAACCGTAAAGGGCGGACGTAATATAATAAAGGAGAGTATCATGGACGAAAAAATCAAACAGTCGTTTAAAATGATGATTGCTTATCAAAAAAAGGACATTGAGCTTCGTAAGCTCAACAATCTTATCGATCGTGACGAGGCGCTTGCCGTAATGAACAAATATAAGCACGCGTTTAACGAGGCTAAGCGCGCAATAGCCGAGTGCGAGCAGCAAGCGGGTGTGCTTTTGGATATGTTTGCGGAGTTGCAAAAATATATCGAGGACAACGAGTCCGTACTTGCCGAGCTGGAAAATTCGGATAGCGGAGAATCGGAGGAGGAGCTTGAACGCCGCGTCAAACGGTTGGAGAGCTTAAAGTCCAAGTTCCAGTCCGCCGACAAAAAGATGCACGACATACAAGACAAGGCGAGAGCTGTTTGTAACCGTCGTGCCGAAGCGCTCAAAACGGGCAAAGCCGCTCAACAAAGGTTTGTCGAAGCGCGCGAAAAGCACGGCAAGCTTGTCAGCTCCAAGGCCGATGAGTTGAATAAGCTCAAAGCCGAATTGGAGGAAATGCGAAAATCATTGGATCCCAAGCTTTTCGCCGAATACGCCAAGCTGGTGGACGAAAACAAATTTCCGCCCATTGTTCGCGGCGTAGGCGACGACAAAAAGAATATGTTTAACTGCGGCGGATGCGGCTTGAATTTGTCGCAAAAGGGTAATGCGTCTTTGAACGATCAAGGCTGGTTCCGCTGTGAAAACTGTCACAGGATAATAGTATTGCTCGACTAATAACGAGGTGATTATGACAACACGTATACGCAAGGCGGTTATACCGTGCGGCGGCATGGGCACAAGGTTTTTCCCTGCTACAAAGGCTATCCCTAAGGAAATAATGCCCGTTATCGATACGCCGGTGCTTTCGCACATAGTAGACGAGCTTATTGCCGGCGGTATCGACCAAATATATATAATCCTTGGCGAGGGTAAGCAGGCGATTAAGGAATACTTTGTTCCCAATCCGCGACTGGAAAAGCAGTTGGCGCACAAGCCTGAAGTGCTTGAAACATTACGGAATATAACCAAAAACGCTGAAATAAGGTTCGGCCTGCAAAAAGTTCCGCGCGGAAGCGGTGACGCAATTATGTGTGCGCGGGAGTTTACTGGTGACGAGCCGTTCATTATGGCGAACGGCGACGATCTTATTGTCAGCGACGTATCGGCTGCGAAGCAACTTTGCGACGCGTATGCCAAACAGCCCGCACTGGTTCTTGGCGTACAGCAAGTACCGGAAACGGAAACGTATAAGTACGGCATAGTCGATCCCAAGAGTATCGACGGCAGATTCGTGTGGTGCAAAGGCATGGTTGAAAAACCCAAGCAAAACCCGCCGTCGCGCTATGCCGCTATCGGTAGATACGTACTTACGCCCGAAATATACGAGCGCATAGAGCAAGTGCCGGAAGTAAACGGCGAGGTTAGCCTTACCGACGCTATCTATGCAATGATCAAGGACGGAAAGGTTTACGCATATGAGCTGGAAGGTCGGCGGTACGATATGGGCGACAAGTTCGGCGCTCTAACCGCAACGGTGGATTTTGCATTAAAGCGCCCCGATTTGAAAGATAAGTTTGCCGAATACTTAAAATCGGTCGTAAACGGAAAATAGTACAATGGCGGAAATGAGAGTAAACGCGCTTTGCACCGCTAATATCGAAAAGGCAAAAGCCGCATGTGATAAGGTTATTGCTTGTTGCGATAACGCGCCGATAACAGACGGCGTAAAGATAGTGGTGCCGTATACCAAAACGTTGGGCGGCGGGGTGAGCGATATATATTTGCCCGACATGGCAGATGAAGATTTGCTGGAAAACGCTTGCGACTATATATTATCCAACAATGCGCATGCGGTGGTTAGGGCGGCGTACGACTTGACCGAGGCCGGAATAATCGAAGCGCGGTACAAGCTTTCGCCCATAATGCTGTTGCATAAGCTCGGTATACTCGGGCAATGCACGATTGCCGGCGGCGTGTGTTTGGATAATGACGATTTGGATTTGATGGCACAGGAGGGAGTACCGCTTATACTGTTACCGACAGCGGATGCCGGATACGGCCACGGTTTTGCGCCTGTGTGCGCGGCGGTGCATAGGGGAATTCAAGTTGGAATAGGTACGTTTGACGGAAAATATAACGCTAACGCCGACCTCGATTACGAAATGAAGTTTTTAACGCTAACCGCAAACGCGGAAATGCGAACCGAAAATGCTCTCGATACCCCAACTTTAAAAAAGATTTTGGCATTTGCGTAAAATTTATTGTGTAATACGATAAAAATAAGTTGACAAAGTTCAATCGATTTAGTACAATATGTTAGCAATTGCGGTTATGGCGGAATTGGCAGACGCGCAAGACTAAGGATCTTGTGGTAACTCCGTGCAGGTTCAAGTCCTGTTAACCGCACCACCAAACAGTTGACACGGATATCCGCGTCAACTGTTTTTGTTTAATCGAGGTATGTATGAAACAAGATAAATTCTTAACTGTTTTTGCAGTGTTTGATGACGAGACACAGCAAAAACTGAAAGCTTTGCAGGACAGAGTGTTGAGCTTGGGATATGTGGGTACGCAAACAATGGGTATTCCTTTTCACATTTCGCTCGGCAGCTTTAAGGTTAAGGACGAGCAGGAGCTGATAGTTAGAATAAAAGAGGTTTGTTCACAACACAGCGAATTTGATATTAATCTCGATAAGGTCAATCACTTTAATAACCGCGTGTTGTTTATCGAACCGTCGGAGAATAAAAACCTACGTGGTTTACATGAATTATTCGATAACAATTTTGCCGACGGTTTTCCTTGGCACGCTCATGCAACAATATTTTGCGGCAACGAGCAACAAGTGATAGAAGCTAAGCAATGTTTAAATGACATTTTCGTGCCGATAAAGGCAAAGGTGGTAGGAATTCAAATGGGGGAATTCTTCCCTACGAGAATGATAATAGAAGAAAAGCTTTGTCAATGAATTGATATTGGTCTAAATGAGGTATCACAATGAAAAAATACACATTAGTTCCATATAAATCCGGCGACCACGATAGTTATATCAAGTGTCAAATGGACGCTTACGAAAAGTACATTATAGAATATTTCGGCACTTGCGATATGTCGGTTATGGAAGAACATTTAATGCAATTACAGTCCGACTTATTCAAAATCGTTGCAGAAGGTAAAACTGCCGGTTATGTTTATTACAATGAGGAAGCTGACAAAATTGTAGTTGACGTTTTTACATTACTGCCGGAATTCCGCGGTAAAGGCTTGGGCACTTTAATCTTGCAGGACTTTATTGAAACTGCAAACAGACTTGATAAACCCATAGTGTTGGACACGTTCAAGAGCAACCCAGCCAAGAGGTTTTACATAAGGAACGGGTTTTCTATTGTGGACGAAACCTATTCTCACTACGTATTGAGATACGGGTACTACTAGATATATCGAAAACAAAGCGGATGGAGCAAATCTGTCCGCTTTGCTTGTTCATATACTATATAGTGTAGTTATATTGACGTTGCATACACGTGTTGTGCATATTATGATAAAATTTTCGCATAATGGCAAACAACTTGTAAATTTAGTGCGAAATTTTGGTTGTTAAAAGGTATTTATGTTTGACAAACGCTTGCCAATGCGGTATAATAATTAGTACGTATCGGTTTTGGATTGGACAAAGGCGTCTACCAATGCCGATATTGTCGTATAAAAAATCCGACGTTTTTTGAGCGTCCGGGTGATTAAATACGACAAAACGGTGGCTTGATTTTATATAGGTAGCCGACCGAAAACGTCTAATCAATAATGATATGTTCGTACTGTAAACAGTAACGCTACATTCGAGAGGATACATAATGACTAATACAGCTCGAAAGGCACTTAACAAAAAACTAATACTTATTTTGATGGCGGCATTGTTGGCGCTGGTCTTGGCATTGCAGGTTGTGTATGCGCCCGCTATTGTTTCCGTGCCCAATACCAGCCACGGCGGCGATACGACTACTGCCGATCCTATGAACGGCGTTTCGGTTACGTACAAGCAGGCGGACAACGGCTTGGCCGGTTCGGACTATATGCTTACCGACGAAACAGTAAGAACCGCATCGAATAAGTCCACGCCTGCACCGAGCAAAATTGTTGACGTAATTATATCTCTTGACGGTACACCAATGATGAAATATGCGACGGACAACGGATTGTCGGTCGCGCAGGCTGTCGCCACCGAGGGTGGACAAAAGAATTTGGAAAACCTTCGTCGCATACGCGAGAGCGCGGCGAGTGCTTTATCTAATTATATTATAGAAAGGCGTTATGATTACGGCACGGTAATGAACGCGTTTTCCGCTTCCGTGCGCTATGGCGATATTGCGGCAATCGAGCGCAACAGCCATGTCCAAAACGTATTACTTTCCGAAACTTATCTCGCGCCGCAAGCGGTTACCGAAAACTACGTAGACGTTTATGAGTCCGGTATATTCAATTCGTCGGGCGTTGGCTACGACGGCACCGGCACGGTTGTTGCCGTTGTAGATACAGGCACGGACTACACGCACGAAGTGTTTAATATGGAGCTTGACTCCGACACGCTTGCTATTAACAAGGACACGGTTAAGGCGATTGCGCCTGCGCTTACCGCAACGTCGCTTTCTGCAATGCTGGGTGAGGCGATAGACGAGGACGATCTTTACCTTACAACCAAGCTGCCTTATGCATACGATTATGCAGATAAAGACGCCAATGTTTACCCGCACGAATCGCACGGCACGCACGTTGCCGGTATTATAGCGGGCAAATCCAACACAATTACGGGCGTTGCTCCCGGTGCGCAAATAGCTACATTCAAGGTTTTCTCCGACTACAATAGCGGCGCAAAGACCGAATGGATTTTGGCTGCGCTTAACGACGCCGTATTGCTCGGCGTAGACGCCATAAATATGTCGCTCGGCACGTCGTGCGGATTTTCGCGCGAGGTTGACGAGGTGCTTATAAACCAAGTTTACGATTCTATTAACGAAGCGGGCATATGCTTGGTTGTTGCAGCGAGCAACGACGGATCGTCGGCGCAAAGCAGTACTTGGGGTAACACCAACCTTGCTAGCAATCCCGATTCCGGCACGGTAGGTTCGCCCGGATCGTACAACGCCGCGCTTTCGGTTGCTTCGGTCAGCGGCGTAAAAACCAAATACTTTATGTACAACGGCAAGGAAAAATACTTTGCCGAATCGCGCTTGGTCGGCAAAATCGAATCTAACGATTTTGTTGCCGGTTTGCTTGGCGACAAAACGGAAGGCGAGTTCGAGTATGTTGTTGTTCCCGGTGTAGGCGGGGACAGCGATTATGCCACAGTGGACGTTATGGGCAAAATCGCGGTTGTCAAGCGCGGCGTAACAAACTTTGAGGACAAGGTGCGCGCGGCACGCGATCAAGGCGCCGTAGGCGTAATAGTATATAACAACGTTTCCGGTACGATTTCCATGTCCGTCGGTACACAACTGATGATACCGAGCTGTTTCATCACAATGGACCTTTCGGAGGATATGGTAGCGGCTGGCAGCGGCAAAATCAAGCTGTCCACGTCGTACCTTGCCGGCCCGTTTATGTCCGACTTTTCCAGCTGGGGTTGCTTGCCCAACCTTATTCTCGCGCCCGATATCACTGCACATGGCGGCGAGATTAACTCGGCAATAGCGGGCGGCGACCAGTATGACAAGCTTAGCGGCACTTCCATGGCGAGCCCCAACCTCGCCGGTGCGCTTATATTGGTACGCGAATTCGTAAAGGAAAAGGAACCCAATGCTTCCACCATAGCCATACGCGATGAATCGTACAGCCGTATGATGAGTACCGCAACGATAGTCAAAAACGAGGATGGCAATCCCTATTCGCCGCGTAAGCAGGGCGCCGGTATTGCCGATATTTCTCATTCCATAAACACTCCTGCATATCTTACTGTGGACGGTTTGAACAAACCCAAGCTTTCGCTCGGCGACGATCCCGAACGCACGGGTGTGTATGAATTGAAGTTCAATCTTGTCAATGATTCCAGCAGCGCCGTAAGCTATTCGCTCGATCAGTACGTTATGACGGAAAGCATGTCCAGCGACGATCGCACCGTTTCGGAAAAAGCGCATTTGTTTACCGACACTACCAATACCTATTCTGTAAAGACAAGAAAGGGTAGCGCTAAGCTTACCGGGCGCAGCGTTTTGGTCAGCGGTTACGGCGAAGCGGAAATTACGGTAAAAATCGAGCTTTCCGCTGAGAATAAGCAGTATTTGAACAGCCTTTTCCTTAATGGTATGTTTGTGGAAGGCTACGTGTTGCTCAAAAACCAAAACCCCCATGGTATAGACCTTAACATACCTTATATGGCGTTTTACGGCGACTGGTCCGACGCGCCGATGTTGGACGTTACCGAATACGAAGTTGGCGAATCCGCAGTAGATACTTCGGTGTTGGAAGACGAAAAGCTTAAAGCCGACGTTCACGGCACACTGCCGTACTCGGGCTTTTACTCGGCATGGTCGACGGATAACATAGGCTATTACGGTATGGGCGCGTTTGCATTCAACCTTGCAAGCGGCTATACCAAGCCCGTAACGCGCGAAAGATATGCCGCGCTTACAACCAACTCCGACGGCGACTACATGCTGTATATGATTAATGCCGGCTTGTTGCGTAACGCAAAGTATGTGGAAATGGAAATACGCAACAGCGCAACAGGCGAGCTTATATGGACGGGCGTCGACTACAATGCGCGCAAGTCTCATTCCAGCGGTGGTGCGCAGACGGGCGGTATGGTTCTTATCGAGCTTGATATTCGCAAGCTCAATTTGCCCAACAACGCAAAATACACGTTTAACATGACGTGCTATCTCGACTGGAAAAAAGATAACGAATATATCGGCGATTACACCGACCAAATAGACAAAATGGACGAGTACAAGTACGGCAACAAAAATACTTTCTCGTTCGAATTCACTGTGGACAACGAAGCGCCGCAGCTTACAAGGGCGTCCGTCCGCAAGATAGAAAGCGGCACGTCCACAAGATACCAGCTTGAATTGGGCTTGTACGATAACCATTATATGCAGGGCTTCGGCGTGTACACGTACAGCAGCAAGGAAATGATAAACGGCTATGAACGCCTTATGGATCAGTTAAGCTTAAAAGACGGCTTAATCCCCGTAAACGGCGATTTCAATACCGAAACGTTGTTTACAATGGATATTTCCGGCTACTGGAACAAGATAATGGAAAACGATGGCAAGCTGTACTTAACACTGTACGACTACGCCAAAAATCTCAGCTCATACGAGATAGTTATCAACGAAGACGGCGACGGTTCCGCCAGCCCCGATGCGTCGTTGATTGTTGCGCCCAAAACAGATTTGATTATTGCCAAAAAACGCAACGTTCGCGACGATTATACGCTCAAAATTTACGAGCAGCTTGATTTCGAGACTTTGCTCACAGTCAGTGCAAACGTCAATGAGGGCACCGATTTGCCCGCTCAGTATCAGGAAGGATACTGGATGAAAAACCTCGCTTGGGAAATCGAAGACGAATCTGTTGCGACAATAACGGATGAGGGCATGTTAACGGCGAGAAAGACAGGTGAAACGTATCTTAAAATACACACGCCCAATGTTAGCGCATACGACGAAACCGATACACAGCACTGTCTTAAATTCAAAATAACTGTTACTACCGAGCAGCTTGCCGGCGGCTTAAAGATTACCGGCGTGGAAATGTCTGCGACGTCCGTCAATTTGGAGCGTGGTGAAACGATTACCATTTCTGCGCGCGTTAAGCCGTACGATTACGAAGGCGAGTATCAGCTTGCTTGGGAAGCGACGGGCGACGGCTATATTGTGTCGTACGAAGTATCCGAGGATGGCAATTCAATTACGCTTAAAGCATTAAAGAGTGGTTATTCTCGCGTAAAGGCCAACATTGTCGGACGGTACGATTCAGGTTACTGTGACGTCAATGTATTGCAGGAATTCACGGTCAGCGACAATGTTTATTTGCGCTCGTACACAGGCCGCGGCGGCGACTGGGTCAACGAAAACGGCGAGGTAGAGCATAACGTTGTGGAAATTCCCAAGGATTTGGGCGTTTCGTACATATATCCCAGCGCGTTCTATGGCAATGAGTACATAGAAAAGGTTATCATTCCCGAAGGTATAACCTCCATTATGCGTGCGACGTTCTTCAACTGCTCAAATCTCCGCGAGGTCGTTCTTCCCGAATCGCTTACCACCATAGACTACTTGGCGTTTGCCAACTGCAACAAGCTGGAAAAAATAAATCTCGGCAACGTTCAGTCCATAGGTGATTCGTCGTTCTGGGGTTGCGCGATTGAAAATCCCGATTTATCAAAATGTACGTATATAGACAAATACGCATTTGCGTACAGCCAGGTTACAACTTTGGATTTGTCGCGTGTCGGTATGATAGGCGGTGGCGCGTTTGCGTACTGCCGAGGCTTAACGTCGGTTGTAATACCCGAAAATACCTCGTTGGAATATGACACATTGTATTTGACGAGCGCCTCGCCGAGAAATATGGGCGGTGTCTTCGCGTTTTGCACCAATCTCAAAAAAGTCACAATCAAGTCGCGCACGGTAGGCGACAGCGCGTTCTTTGCATGTTTTAGTATTGAAAGCGTTATCTTCGAAAACGATGTGGATGTTATAGGCGAGATGGCGTTTGCGCACTGCTATGATCTTAAAAACGTCACTTTCTACGGCAAGGCGTACAAAATAAGCGATATGGCTTTCTATATGGACATAGAGCTTGAGGAAATAACTTTGCCCGACGGCTTGACGATAATGGGTAGCAGCGTATTCGGCAACTGCAGAAAGCTTTCTACCGTAAAGATTTCGTCCGGTGCAATGCTCGACAATATCAGCGCCGGCTCGCTCGGTGGACTTGATATAGAAGAATTTGTTGTGGAAAACGGCAATAAATATCTTTCGTCCGAGGACGGCGTTTTGTATGACAAGGCCAAGAAAAAGCTGATTGCTTATCCTACGGCAAGGGAGACCGACGGTACGTTTACAGTGCCCGACAGTGTACTCACCATAGGCACTGGTGCGTTTGCAAGGGTGGATACACTTCAAGTAATCAACCTTAACAATGTCGAATATATCGAGTCGGAAGCTTTCTTTAACGCTATGTTCATCAATGGTGACGGCAATGTCAGTTATTTGGATTTTGAAGGCATTAACAACATTAAGTATATCGGTGAATACGCGTTCTATAGATCGGTTATTGCAAAGTTGCCTATATCCGAAGATAACACTACATATATAGGCGATAGGGCGTTCTATATGGCTTCGGTGTATCATGGAAGCTATGGAACTGTCAATCCTACGTTGACAATACCCAAAAACTTAAAATATTTAGGTGACTACGCTTTTGCCGGTGGCGTCGTAACTTCCTCGACGTCCAATGATAAGTTCGTATTCTCTAACGAATTTACTAATGTCACGTTTGCTAAAAGCTCTATCAAGCACGTGGGTAAAGGGGTATTTGCGTACAATAATCTGCTCAGCAATGTCGATTTTGGCAACTTAGAAGCTATAAGCGACAGTATGTTTGAAAATTGTGCGTGGACTGCACAATCGTCTAGAAGCGGTATAAAGACAATCAATATACCGAATACGGTTAAGACAATAGGCAGCAGGGCGTTTATGGGCGACTACATGCTTACGAGCGTTACTTTGCCGTCAAGCTTGACCGAGATCGCGAACAACGCGTTTAACGGCACGGCTATTACTTCGATACAATTGCCTGACGGCGTGACGCGCATAGGGACGGGCGCTTTCGAGGACTCCAAGCTTCAAAGCATAACGCTTCCGTCCGCTACTACCGCAATCGGCAATAGAGCTTTTGCCGGCACGCCTTTGACCGCAGTTAGCTACAAATCCGATAGCAGAGTCAAGACAATAGGCAACGGTGCGTTTAGGGACTGTGAGTCGCTTGTTACCGCCGAGTTCCCGTATGCCGAAACGATAGGCGACAATGCCTTTGCCGGCTGCAAAGCGCTTGAACATATCGACTTGTCGGCGTTAGTTACGTTGGGCGCAGGCGCGTTTACCGACTGCGAAGCACTGGGTGCAATCGTTATGAACAACGTTGAAACTATAGGCGAGCGTGCCTTTGCAGGCGCGACTCATGTTTCAGCCGTAACAATGCCCAATATTCAAAAGATCGGTGCGGAAGCGTTTAGCGGCACTATCATAACTGCTGTCGAGCTACCCGAATGCTTTGTGACCGCGGAGGATCAAGCGTTCTACGGTGCTAATTCGCTTACGTCCATCACAATAGACGAAAAGAACGGCACATACAAGAGCTTAGACGGAGTGCTGTACAGTGTAAACAAAAACGGCACGTATTCGTTAGTCAGCTATCCTGCCGGCAAGACGGACACGGAATACACTGTTTACTACAAAACGAGCAAGCTTAACGCATACGCGTTCAACAGCAACACATCGTTGCAAACGGTAATACTTCCGGTGTACTTGCAGGTAATCGGCAAATCGGCAATGAACGGCATGCAAGGCCTTACTTCGTTGTATTTGAACTCTGTCAATGCTCCGACGCTTGAAAGCCATGCTTATATGGTATATCCCGAAAATGGTGACGACGACGGCGCGGGCAGTAGTTCGGAAGCTGATGACGGTGTTGTCAGCGACGATAACGTCGACAACGACAATGAATTGATCGAGCGCAACGACGGCGTGTTCACCAACTTCTACGACAACTTTAATTTCCCTTTTGCCGACGCCGATAAGGCACAACTGAAAATATACATTCCGTACAACGCAAACGGCTATGACGGAATTGTATGGAAGCAGTATGTAGGCAAATGCTTAGTAACCGACACTAAGTTACATATCACTCTTGCGACGCTCGAGCTGATAGAGGATATGCAAGCTGAGCTTGCTAAGGAAACGAATGACAATGACAATATTCGCGCTTTGCTTGACGATTACAACATGGTTACGGCTGCTCAGCAAAAGTTTATTAAGGGCGAATACGATTACAGCTATGTAGACGATGCAGGTAATACGGTAAGCATCGACGCGGCATACTACAACGGAATACTTGGCGGTGTAAATTACTATCAAGAATTGTCCGATCGTTTGGGCGGCTCCGGAACGGCTTCGTCCGCTACCGATTCCGCATCGCATACGGTAGCGTTGGCTTTGTCCAACGAGTCTGTTGTTCCTGTAATAGCGATAATCGCCGCGTTGTGCTTGCTTGCTTTGTCTGCATTAACTATAACTGCAAAAAGGAGGGGCAAATAATGGCTGAGGTCAAGAATACTAAAAAGAAGCCTGTCGCCAAAAAGCCCGCGCAAAATGCTGCGGACACTGTGACGGAAAATCTTGAAGCTACTGTTCCAGAAGCTGCGGCTGCTACGGAACAACCGATAGAACAAACCGCAACTAAAAAGCCCGCTTCAACTAAAAAAACTGCTTCTACTAAAAAGCCCGCCGCTAAAAAATCGTCCAAACAAACGACAAAGACGACGATTTCCGAACAGCCTGAAACTGCAGTGGTGATAGCTGACGAGCAAGTTGCAGATACTGCCGAACACCCGGAAACCGAACCGGCAACCGAGCCTACGCCCGATATTGTAGAACAGCCTGTTGCTATAGACGAGCAAAAAGCTGACGAATCCAAGGCCGAAAGCGTTGCCGAGCAAAAAGCAGACGAACCTAAGTCCGAAAATGTTGCCGAGCAAAAAGAGCCGGTAGCTCAAAGCGAAAAGCCGACCAAAACTTCCGGTAAAAAGTTCCCGCTCAGCAAGAACATGATAATCATTTTGTCGTGCGTGCTTGCGATTGTAATTGTCGGAGTTATACTTGCCGTATGTCTTACGTCTTGTAAAGGCGATAACGGCAATAACAAACAGTATACGGTCACATTCATAGTAGACGGCGAAGTGATGACTACGTACACACTGACGGCTGGCGAAACAGTAAAAGCACCCGAAAACAATCCGACCAAGGAAATGCACGAATTCGCGGGCTGGGCTTGGGAAAACCCGAATAATGCGAGCCAAACTCAAATGTTTGAATTCGGCACCAAAATATCTCAAAACATAACGCTCGTTGCTAAGTTCCGCGGCAAAACGTGGGTAAAGATTACATTGGACCCCAACGGCGGCACATTTGACGCCGACGCGCAGGTCGAGTTGTTAGTCGCTACCGCTTCCGGAAATCAAATTGCCGAGCCGAATGATAAACCCACTCGAATCGGATATACGTTTAACGGTTGGTTTACGGAAAAAGAGTGCTACAACAAGTTCACATTTGACGTACTTCCCGTAGAAAACTTCACGTTGTATGCCGATTGGGCAAAAGACACCGAAAATTTTGTTTACGTGACTTATTACGGCAACGGCGAAGAGCTGCGCGTCGATCCAGTGCGCAAAGGAGAAGACGTTGTTTTGCCCGATTTCTTTGCAGATGACAGCGATATCGTCGTAGGCGATTGGATGATAGACAACAATCCAAACAAGCCGTACACAGCCGGTAAGGCTACCGACGACCTGCATTTGTACGTCAACTATTATACGGACGGATTGGAGTTCAACGTTGTAAGGACTACTGCAACGGTTACAGGCTACAATGGTACGGCTACCGAGGTTATAGTACCGTCCGCGTATAACGGCGGCACGGTTACCGGTATCGGTTCTTACGCGTTTTACAGAACGGGTCAGCTTCCTGCGATTACGTCGATTAAGCTTCCGGATACGATTGCCACAATAGGCGAAGGCGCATTTTACGACTGTCAGTATCTCGTGTCCGTCAACCTTACGAGTAATGTCACTTCTATCGGTAAGAATGCGTTTTATCGCAACACAAGGCTTAGATCGATAGGAGACATAACGGGCGTGGACAATTTGGGCGCCGGCGCGTTTAACGGTTGCAAGGATTTGCGCGAAATAACGCTCGGCAATTTCTTGACAGTAATAGGCGATTACACATTTAACGACTGTGCGTCGCTTACGAAAATCGATTTGTCCGACGCATTGACAGAAATAGGCGAATACGCGTTTAGCGGTTGCACTGCGTTAACGTCTATCGATTTGGAATCGTTTATATTGGAATCGATTGCAAACAACGCTTTTGCCGATTGTTTGGCGCTGACGGAAGTCAATATCGCAAAAACAAGCGGCGAGGTGGTTATGCAGGGTAATCCGTTCGCGGGCTGCCGCAACGTAACAGTATACGTTCCGTCGGCGTTGCTCGAAACGTATCAAAACAACACAAACAACACTCAATTCAAGGATAAATTTGCGACAAGGTAATCAAATGCAAAAAGTAGTTTCCAAAAAACGCAGAAAGCTTGTTCTGTCCATAATGTTGGCTGTGGTCGCAGCGCTCGGCATATTCGTGTTTGCGGCATGCTCGGATGACGTTACCGAGGATGATTTTAAGGCAAAAGGGTATACTGTTGCCGTTACGTACGATTTTCAAGGCGGCACGTACAATAACAAAACGTATACGCGCCTTCTTGTTAAGCCTGACAGTAAGCTCCCCGTGCCGAATTCGGATAAAGGCGGTGTTCGTATTCCGTCAAAAACCGGATATTCGTTTAGGGGTTATTACTTGCCTGAGATCGACGCAGACGGAAATGTAAAAAAAGACAGCGACGGCAACGTTATAGTCAGCGACACTGCTTGGAACTTCGATAGCGATACTGTAGCCGACAAGGACGTAACGCTGTATGCCAAGTGGTGGGATAATTACAAAGTAGTTTTGCATTACGGCAGCACGTATGACAAAACCAAAGAAATCGCACTACAACGCAACCAAGACGGTAGTCCGACAGATTTGTCTTCATCACCGTTAAGGGTGGATAATTACACGTTCTTGTCTTATAATCTTGTTAAGGACAGCGAAAGTGAAGAAACGGCTTTGACTGATTTTCCGTACAAGTGGAATGACACGGCGTTTAGCGGCGATTCCATGGTTATGGATGTATGGGGTAAGTCACTCGACGGCGTTTACGTACTTGTAAAGAATGCAAGCGATTTGCGCATTTCCTCCGTAGGGGAAGCTACCAATTACTATTTGCTTGCCGACATCGATATGAAGGGCGCCACGTACGACAACGATAACGATAAGAATAAAAATCAAATTCCCAAATCGTATCGCGGCAAGTTTGTGGGCAATGGTCATACCATAAGCAATTTCAAGATGACTCTGCGCACTCCTGACCAATCGTACGACAGTTTCGGACTGTTTAGAACATTGGAGAACGGTGCGGAAATAACGGACGTCACATTCAAGGATATTACACTTAGCTACGATTTAACCAACGCTAACATACAAAGTTATTATTTGGGTATGCTTGCAGGTCAAAGCAGTGCGGGTGTGGTTGTTAAGAACGTAAATTTCACGACGAGCGAACAGGGCAACAACACCTTTGAGTACTTGATTGGCGTTGGAGTAAGCAATGATAATCTCAATATTGCTAGCGATATGCTAATCGCACAAAAGCCCACATCGGTTACTTTGCAGGATTGCGCTGCGACCGGCATAAAATACGTGCATTCCACCGCGGTTATAACCGACGACAAAGAATTCGTTCTGTATGTTAAGTACACCAATGAAGACGGGGTAATCACGTTAGGCGAGGACGCTATATACGGATTGGCGCAAAAAAACGATAACGGCGGCTATGACGAAAAGAGAATTAAGGAATATTCGTACGTTTCCGCCAACAAATATCAGCTCACTCGATTGAGATACGTATATGATATAGAGTTCACAATCGAAAACGGAGAGATATCCGCAACAATGGTTTTGGTTTCACAATAACAACATATCACAAATTTTGGTAAATTCAGGAGGTATCATGAATAATAGATTAAAAAAATCGATCGCAAAAATGTTATGCTTGACAACATGCGTAACCGCGATAGCTACGCCGCTTATGGCATGCGGAAATAAGGACGATATTCCCGCGTTAGTACTTGCTACCGACGCGTTGGATACGGTTTTTAATCCGTTCTTCTACACCTCGGGTGCCGACGGCGAAATTGTAGGTCAAACTCAAATAGGCATGCTTTCCAGCGATAAGGACGGCAAGCTTATTGCAAACTGGGATGAGCCGTGCGTGGCGCTTGCTTGGGGCTATGAAAAGCATGGAAGTAAGGATGATGTTCAGGGTAATAACTACAATGGATATCAAACCGACTACTACTATGCGATTAAGGACAACATCATGTTCAGTGACGGCAAGCCGCTCACTAAGGATGACGTTTTGTTCAATATTTACATGTATCTCGATCCGGCGTACACCGGCTCCAATACAATGTATTCGGTAAAGATACAGGGCTTGACCGAGTATAGAACGCAGACCGAGGATTTGGATAACGCGTCCGGTGCGGAGGAATTCTTCCAGTCGGCTGTTGACGGTCGTATGACGGCAATA
Organism: uncultured Clostridia bacterium; assembly: GCA_947178255.1. Lineage (GTDB taxonomy): Bacteria > Bacillota > Clostridia > Christensenellales > Pumilibacteraceae > Anaerocaecibacter. The sequence goes on from CAMWXP010000020.1 coordinate 26,032, forward strand.
GAGGAGTGGTGCGACGATCAAAATTATGCTTGGACCCAAGAATATTTTGACAGATGCGACTATACCGGTGACGACGATAATACGCTGGAAAGCGATATGAATAAGGTTCTATCGTATTATAGGGATTCGTTAAACGATACTTGGACTTCCGCTATTTCCGCCGATATCGTAAAAGACGAGAACAACGGCCAAAACTACGCTAAGGATTACGCAAAGTATAAGGACAAAGACAATAATTATATTTTCACCGAGCCGTGGCAATTGTTCTTGTATTACAACAATCTTTTTACTCTTACACCGCACCGTAATCAGAGTGGTGAAATAGATTATTATGAATACGACCATTCTTTCCCCGCAAAAGACATTCCCGCAAGTGCAAATGACAGAACGGGCGAAGCGTTTAAAAATGCGCTTATAGAGTATGCGTACAACACCAAGTTCTACGTTAATCCCAATGGCGGAACAGCCAGAACAAGAGCATTCAAGGATAACATGGTCGCAATTTTATACGGCAATTATTCCGTGTACGTCAATATGAGCGATTACTTGCTTTCCGACGCCAAACATCGTTACTTTGGTGAGAATATGCCTGTTAAAAATGTAAAGGGCATAAGAATCGAGCGTATGAGTGAAATCCCTTATACCGATAAGGATTCCGGAAATAAGACCATGATTACGCTTAAAGATAAAGACGGCAATCCCAAAGAGTACGACGTATTACATATTACAATAAACGGCGTCGACCCCAAAGCAGAGCAAAACTTCGCGTTTACCGTGGCCCCCGGACATCACTATTCGACCCCGGAAGAATGGGCAAAAGCAACGGGCGATAACGGCGCTGACAACGAATTCTTTGGCGTAAAATTCTCCGATCCCGAATTTATGGACAGCGTAAGAGTTAAGCAGTTGCCTTTGGGTGCGGGACCGTTCCGCGCAGCAAAGAGCGACGGCGGCGTTGCCACGAGCAAAGGTCAGTTTTTCGGTAGCAACAACATAGTCAACTTTGAGGCAAATCCCTATTTCTTGCTTGGTGAGCCCAAGATTAAAAAATTACGTTACAAGGTTATAAGCAACTCTCAGCTTTACAACGCGGTTAACACCGGCGATGTTGATTACGCGTCTCCGTCAATGAACAGCCAAGATATAAACGGATTGTTGAATAATGATAAGCTCAGTTCCAAAAATACCCAAAACCTCGGTTACGGCTATATAGGAGTAAGCGCACAGTATATTCCCAATATTTATATCCGTAAAGGCATCATGACAACATTTAACGCACAATCTACTGTCGATTATTACGGCGATACCGGAGCTTCGCTTATCAGACGCCCTATGTCCAAGACATTAACAGATTATTATCGTGATGATTGGGATGATTGGTATCCGTTTGATGAAAGCGGTGCAACCGCTGCCGAATGGTTCTTGAAAGGCGGTTGTGAGAGGAGAAACGGTGTTTGGTATGATGAAAACGGCAACGTGATGAAGTATACGTTTACAATTGCCGGCGACAGCGACGACCACCCCGCAAACAACCTGCTTTTGCGTTCCGCCAATATTCTCAACAAAATGGGCTGTGATATTACCGTAACGCACGATTCTACAGCGCTTTCCAAGCTGTCCAGCGGACTTCTTACCGTGTGGGCTGCCGCATGGAGCTCGTCGTCCGATCCCGATATGTATCAGGTATATCACAAAGATTCGCAGGCCACAAGTACCACCGCATGGGGGTATAGGTATTTGTTAAGTAATAAATACACCGGTTTGAAGGTAAATCCCAATAATTTCGATCAAGTTCAAATGATTAAGGATTTGTCCGACAAGATAGACGCGGGCAGAGAAACGGATGTTAAAAGCGAACGTAAAAAGATTTATTCGATAACCGAGGACGATGATAAGTGTGCATTGGATATGCTTATGGATCTTGCGGTCGAGTTCCCGACGTATCAAAGACAAGTTTACTACGTTTGGAGAAAGGGCATATTTAACGAGTCCACTTTGTCGAGCGAAGTAACTTCTTATCAATCGCCGTTATCCAGAATTTGGGAAGTTGAGCTTGTCAAAAAGGCATAACAAATTTGGTGTCTTATGCCGAGTAAACACAAGTGTGTGCGCTTAGCAACGCGTGTCCCGCTAATTACAGCGGGACACGACACCAATTTATTACTCGAATAAAAAAGTATAGGTTTTACTATTACGATTAAAGGTTAAAAAATGGTTAAGTACATCATTAAAAGAGTTTTATACTCCATACTGATTTTGCTACTGGTATCCGTTTTACTATACCTTGTTATGCGTATGATTCCTTCCGACTACGTCGATCAGAGCTTTCGTGCTCAGCTTAATCAAGGCTCGATTACAGAGGCGGACATTCAGCACTATAAGGAACTGTACGGCATTGCAGATAATTCATTTGCAGGCATAATGAAAGGGTATTGGCAATGGTTTACCAAGGCATTGCGTGGCGATTTGGGTATGTCGTTTAAATTCCAGCAGCCTGTCGGCACTGTTATTTCCGAACATATGTGGATTTCGTTCGGCATAGGAATGGCGGCGTTTATATTCCAGTTTATCATCGCTATTCCTTTGGGTATTAAAGCCGCTACACGCCAGTACGGAGCTGTTGACTACTCTACGTCGGTTTTGGCTATGATAGGTATATCGTTACCGTCATTCTTTTTGGCGTATTTGCTCATGTACGTATTTTCGGTCAATTTGGGCTGGTTACCTTTGCAAGGTACGTCCTCCGGCGATACTATGGGCTTTGATTTGGGCGATTTGCTGTTACATATGATTTTGCCTATGGCGACGATTATAATCGGATCTATCGGCGGACTTATGCGGCATACTCGTACAAACACATTGGAAGTGCTTAACCAGGACTACGTGCGCACGGCGCGCGCCAAGGGACTTTCGGAAAGCAAGGTTATATACAAGCATGTTTTCCGCAACACAATGGTACCTATCGTAACGATGACGGCGGGCATTATTCCCAGCTTGTTCGGCGGTATGATGATACTGGAAGACGTTTTTGCTATCGACGGTATAGGTCGTATAGCATATCAGGCATTGCAAATAGGCGACGTTCCGCTTGTTATGGGCTACAATATGTTTATAGCCATACTTTCGGTACTTGGCACGTTACTTTCGGATTTGACCTATATGCTGGTTGACCCGAGAATAAAGATTTCCAAATAGGCGGTTGATTATGGAAGAAAACAAAAAAGAAATTCTTAATAA
>CAMWXP010000021.1 GCA_947178255.1 uncultured Clostridia bacterium
ATATTTAAATCTACAAAATATCATATTCCTCCTCTACTGCAATCTCGTCGCACCAGCAGCACAGTAAAGTATCGTTTTCATGCTTAGGCAAAAACGCAAACGAGGAATAGCAAAACAATTCCACCCCGCCGGCTACGTACCGTTTTTCGATATGTGACAACGTGTACGCCGACCATATGTCACCCTCGTTTACGCTTGCGTTTACGTTAAGGCGCTTTACGTTCTTTAATCTAAGTGGAAGTATTTTGTTTTTGTCTTTTCCCAAATACAAATCCACCGCAATCAAATAATCAGCCGAGTCCCCGCCGCGCTTTATATCGCACAATATGCTGTCGGTAAAATCATAATCGTCAGCCGAAAAGCTTTTCATAAGTCTATCTCCTATTTCAACAATATAATTGTACTATAACTCCGCGCGTATGTCAAATTTTGCACAAAACAAAAAACCTCGCTTTATAAAAGCAAGGTCTTTAATCAAACATAACAGTGTGAAAGATTAGCGAATTAAATCGGTTGAGAACATAAAATTTTTGGTACCTGCTCTAATTGCAGGTTCCTTAAAGGAGGTGATCCAGCCCCACGTTCTCGTAGGGCTACCTTGTTACGACTTAACCCCAGTCACTGGTTTTACCTTAGGCGGACGCTTCCCTTGCGGGTTGGCGTGACCGACTTCGAGTACCCCCAGCTCCCATGGCTTGACGGGCGGTGTGTACAATCCCCGGGAACGCATTCACCCCGGCGTGCTGATCCGGGATTACTAGCAACTCCAACTTCATGTGGGCGGGTTGCAGCCCACAATCCGAACTGAGACTACCTTTTTGAGATTTGCTTGCTGTTACCAGTTCGCTGCTCTTTGTAGTAGCCATTGTAGCACGTGTGTAGCCCAAGACGTAAGGGGCATGATGATTTGACGTCATCCCCACCTTCCTCCGTGTTGTCCACGGCAGTCTCATTAGAGTGCTCTTGCGTAGCAACTAATGATAAGGGTTGCGCTCGTTGCGGGACTTAACCCAACATCTCACGACACGAGCTGACGACAACCATGCACCACCTGTCTCCCCTGCCCCGAAGGGCTATGCTGCTTCCAGCATATCCAGGGGGATGTCAAGGCCTGGTAAGGTTCTTCGCGTTGCTTCGAATTAAACCACATGCTCCACCGCTTGTGCGGGTCCCCGTCAATTCCTTTGAGTTTCATTCTTGCGAACGTACTCCCCAGGTGGATTACTTAATGCGTTTGCTGCGGCACCGAAGGGCCCATGCCCTCCCACACCTAGTAATCATCGTTTACGGCGTGGACTACCAGGGTATCTAATCCTGTTTGCTCCCCACGCTTTCGAGCCTCAACGTCAGTTACAGTCCAGTGAGCCGCCTTCGCCTCTGGTGTTCCTCCTAATATCTACGCATTCCACCGCTACACTAGGAATTCCACTCACCTCTCCTGCACTCTAGCGAGGCAGTTTTATAAGCAGTTCTGCGGTTGAGCCGCAGGCTTTCACTTATAACTTGCCAAGCCGTCTACACTCCCTTTACGCCCAGTAATTCCGGACAACGCTAGCCCCCTACGTATTACCGCGGCTGCTGGCACGTAGTTTGCCGGGGCTTTCTTACAGGGTACCGTCATACTTCGTCCCCTGCGACAGAACTTTACAATCCGAAGACCTTCATCGTTCACGCGGCGTTGCTGGGTCAGAGTTGCCTCCATTGCCCAATATTCCCCACTGCTGCCTCCCGTAGGAGTTTGGACCGTTTCTCAGTTCCAATGTGGCCGATCACCCTCTCAGGTCGGCTACCCATCATAGTCTTGGTGGGCCGTTACCTCACCAACTAACTAATGGGACGCGAGCCCATCTTAAACCGATAAATCTTTTACCCCTCTCCGATGCCGGAGTGTGGTCTTATGCGGTATTAGCACCTATTTCTAAGTGTTATCCCGCAGTCTAAGGCAGGTTGCTCACGCGTTACTCACCCGTCCGCCGCTAAATATAGGAGCAAGCTCCCATATTCCGCTCGACTTGCATGTGTTAAGCACGCCGCCAGCGTTCGTCCTGAGCCAGAATCAAACTCTAAATAAATTGTATAACCAAGGGCTTACGCCCCATAGCTATCTAAATAAAGTACCGATTCTTTCTCAAAAACATACTGACATAAATAATTGACTTTGTATATTTTTTAAAAAGTCTAATTCGCTAAATCTATTCACTTGTTAATGTTCTTGCCGTCTTTTGTCGGACAGCTTATACATAATATCATATGGTAAAAGGTATGTCAAGCATTTTTGACACTTTTTTTAAAAAATTTTGCAAAATTTTTTGAGGAATTTTTATAGAGTATTTTACGGGTTTTCCCCTATATATTATAAGGTATATGCCCCAACCGCAAAATGCTTGCCATTTAATGTGGTCAGTGATATAATATACAAGTATGCGCATTGATAAATTTTTAAAGGTATCGAGAATAATTAAGCGACGCACAGTCGCGGCGGAAGCTTGCGACGCGGGCAAGGTCGTAGTAAACGGTAGGTCGGTCAAGCCCGCCTATACCCTGAAAATCGGCGACGTTGTGGAAGTGAAGCTGGGAAGCCAGCCCATTAAGTTTGTCGTTAAATCGTTAAATGATAAAGTGGGTAAGGAGGACGCGGTTAGTTTGTATGAAATACAACACTAATAATCCCCTTAATATCGCCGCCGTTATCGTATGCGCCGGCAAGGGCGAACGCAGCGGACTTGCGTACAACAAGATTTTGCATCTTATCGGGCACAAAACGGTACTGGAAAAATCTCTGGATACGTTTTTGCTTACAAGAGTAAAGCATATTACCGTGGTTACTTCCGAGGGCGATATTTCCGCCGTGCGTGATGTTACTTCGGCGTACGACGATATTTCCGTCGTCGTAGGCGGCGACACACGCGCCAAAAGCGTTTACGCGGGATTACAAGCGTATCCGTGCGATATCGTGCTTATACACGACGGCGCGCGCCCGTACGTTACCACAGATATTATAGAACGCGCCATAGACAGCGCCATAGAACACGGCAGCGGCATTGCCGCAGTGGCATGCGTCGATACCGTAAAACGCGTACAAGGCGGCAAAGCACACAGTCTGCCGCGCGCGGAGTTGTTTAACGCACAAACGCCGCAAGCGTTCCGTTATGCCGATATTATTGACGCATACAGCCGCGCCGACGGGGTATTCACAGACGACGCCGAAGTATACGAAAATGCGGGTTACACTCCCCGCTTGGTCGAGGGTTCATACGATAATAAAAAGCTGACCACGCCCGCAGACTTTATAGCACCTGCCAAATCGAGCCGCATAGGCATAGGGTTCGATTTACATAGGCTTGTCGAAGGTCGCAAACTGATATTGGGCGGCGTAACGCTAGATTATCATTTAGGCTTGTTGGGACACTCCGACGCCGACGTGCTTACCCACGCGATAATGGACGCGCTACTGTCCGCCGCAGATCTTCCCGACATAGGCGTGCTATTCCCCGACACCGACGACAAGTACCTCGGCATATCGTCCATAACTTTATTAAAACAAGTACTCGGCGAGGTGCAGCGCAAAGGATATGTTATAGGCAATATTTCCGCCGTGGTAATTGCGCAACAGCCTAAGCTTGCCACCGTCATAGCCGATATACGGCGCAGCCTTGCCGACGCGCTTAATATAGAAGTAACGCAAATAAACGTTTCCGCAACCACGACCGAAAAGCTGGGGCTTATCGGCGAAGGCAATGCGATTGCGGCAAACGCTTCGTGTATACTCAATGCTTCATCCACATTTACGGAGAACACCGATGGAAAAGACTAAAAACAAAAAACATTTCCGCATGCGCCCGATGATAATCGTGCTGTTGGGATTTTTGGTCGTCATGTTTGTTGGCGCGTTTTTCCTTGCCCTGCCCATATCCAACACCGACGGCAAGTGGATGCGGTTTACTCACGCCGTGTTTTGGGCTATGAACGGCGTGTGCGGCACGGGGCTTGTGGTAACCCCCACCTCTTTAACGTTTACAGGCTTCGGTCAAGCCGTTCTGTTGCTATTGATACAGTTCGGCGGGCTGGGGTTCATGACAATGGCTACCTTCGTATTTATAATAATACGCAAAAAGATAACGCTTAAAGACCGCGTAGCAATACAAGAGGCGCTCGGTCAGGACCAGATGAAGGGCGTTGTGCGGCTTGTACGCAACATAATGATTATGACCTTTGTAATCGAAATCGTTGGTGCGGCAATGCTTACACCCTTCTTTTGCGTACGCAACGGCGCTATCGGAGTGTGGCAATCTTTATTCACTTCCGTTTCGGCGTTCTGCAACGCGGGCTTCGACATTTTGGGGCGCGTGGGCAACGAGTACGGCTCGCTGTCCGATTACAACGGCAACTACGGCATAATTTCCATCGTCGCGCTTATAGCTATACTTGGCTCGTTCGGCTTCCCCGTAATAGACGATATACTTAAATGCAAATTCCGCTTTAAACGGTACAGACTGCACACCAAGGTTGTGCTTATCGTTTCACTGTCCATAATGACGTTCGGCATGTTCTACTTTTTTGCATCCGAGTTCAACTCTGCGGCGATGTCGGGAATGAACGTTGGCGAAAAGCTGCTAAACAGCATGTTCCAATCGGCAACGGCAAGTTCTACCGCAGGCTATGCCTCGATAGATCAAACAAAGCTTTCGCCGTCCGGCATGCTACTGTCCGCAGTAATAATGTTTATAGGCTCGTCACCGTGTAGCACGGGCGGTGGAATTAAAACCACCACATTTGCCGTAATCGTGCTTATGAGCTGGGCGGGCTTGCGCGGCAAGGAAGAAATAGAAATCGGTATGCACAGCATAAGCATTAAAAACGGATTAAAAGCCGTGGCTGTTATGCTGCTCGGCGCCGCATTGATTTTGTGCGGAGTAGCGATAATCGGCGCGACCGACGGCATTTCCCCCGTCGGGTACATGCTGTACGACACAGTATCGGCGTTTACCACAACCGGACTGTCAATGGGGATCGTTCCCTCGTTGTCCGACGCGGCGCTGTACGTGCTGGCGGTGGTTATGTTTATAGGCAGGCTGGGCCCGCTAAGTCTCGGGCTGATGATATCCAACCAAAAGAAATCGGGGCTAAAATTCCCCACTTCCAATATTATGATAGGTTAAAGGAGAACAAACGGAACATGAAGAAAAATCAATATGTTGTGTTCGGACTGGGACGGTTTGGCACGGCGCTGACAAAGGCGCTGTACGATTACGGCGCGGAAGTGCTTGCCGTTGACATAGACGAGGATATTGTAAACGATATCGCTCCGCACTGCACGCATTCGGTGTGCACGGACGCGACAGACGCGCACAACATTGAAAAGCTTGGCATCAACAATATGGACGTGGCAATCGTGTGCGTTGCGTCCGATATCGAGTCAAGCATATTCATTACGCTTATGTGCAAGCAAATGGGCATACCCAAGGTTATTGCCAAGGCACGCGACGTGCAGCACAAAATGGTGCTCGAACGCATAGGCGCCGACTCGGTTATCATTCCCGAAATTGCCATGGGCGAACGGCTTGCGGCAATGCTTGCCAAGCCAAACGTTGTGGAAATTATGACGCTGGCAAACAGCTTCCGTATGGTGGAAATACACACGCCCAAACGTTGGGTGGACAAAACGCTTATCGAGCTTAACCTGCGCAACACCGAGCGCGTGAACATTGTCGTAATCAAGCGCGGCGACGAAATAATAACCTCGCCCACCCCCGATTGCAAGCTGCTTGCCGACGATCTATTGGTTGTTGCAGGCTCGGTTGAGGACATAAACAAGCTCAGCAGCAAAGCCACCGGCAAAGCCGTTGCCGACACTATTACCGACAAGATATAACGATATGAAGCATATTAAGCATCAAAGAGTGAGCTCCAGCATATCGGACGCCGATGCCAATCTTTCGGTAATCGGCGTTTTTCAAGTCGTTCAGGACGCCGTAACGGAATTGCTGGACAAACTGCAAATGAGCAACCCTGCTATGCGCAAGCAGTATAACGCAGTATGGCTGTTTACTCGCAACCGCGCAAAGCTGTTTAATCCCCTACAATGGGGCGGCGAATTTACCGTAACGGCATTTGTTTCCTCTGTTACGCATGCAACGCTAATCATAGACGTGGCGATAAAAAATGCCGACGACGTTTTGTGCGCCTATTCGCGCGTTGAAACGTGCGTACTCAGCCTGTCCACTATGCGCATACTCCGCCTGCAAACGATTGACGCTATCGCCGCCGTAACGGTAGAAAAGCCCAAAATAGACGTAACGTTTACCAAATTCGACTGCTCACCTACCAAACAAGTGGACACTGTGCGCGTAGGCAGCACCAATATAGATATGTCACAACACACCAACAACGTGGAATACGTGCGGTTTATACTTAACGCTTACACGGTTAAGGAACTGCACGACAGACCCATACGCGAAATTGAAATACGATATATCAGCCAATCATACGAAAACGACATACTAACCGTATACAAGCAAAGCTGCGCTGCTGATAAGGATGTGTTCCTGTTAAAGTCCGACGATAAAGACGTAGTAAAGTGCGAAGTATTATTTTAACCTAACGTAACACACAATTAAGCAAACAAAAACCCTACTCTGTTTGAGTAGGGTTTTAATTTGGTTTTTTGTTACATCATCGGATCGTCCGTGCCGCCACCGTTGCTGTCCGCACCGCCTTCCTGTGCGGGCGGGAGCGCGGTAAGCTGCTGTTGAGGTGCATCCGTGCCTGCGCCGAGCATCATCGACGGATCGGCTTGCGGTGCGGGGCCGCTACCGAGGTAACCGAAGCTTTGGTAATCGGTCGGCGAAGGTCCACCGGCGAGCCTGAGCATTTGCTCCTCTATCTCCATTTCGGATACGAGTAGCGCCTCAATCTCCTCTCTCTCGCGTTTGCGCCTGTGTATGACTGCGATAATGATTATCAGTATTATCAACACCAACACCGCAGCACAGATAATGATTATCCACATAACTGTGCTCGCCTCGAAGCTGGCCGCTATCTTGACCCACAAGCTCGCTTCGGGCAAGTCCTTGTTGGACGCGACAAATTTGAGTTCTACGGGCGAACCTGTTTCGTCGGTAACGGTTACGGTTATTTCCGATTCGCCGCGTGCGACAAAGTTGAGTTCGAGGTACTTGTATTCGCCGTTTTCGTCCTTGACAAGGTTTGCTTTTACTAACGAGCTTACCTGCGATTTAACGTCAAGGAATCTGATAGCGGTGCCTTCGGGATCGTCGGCATCCTCGAACAGCTGCCAAGCTTGCAGTCTTATGCTGTTAGCGTCGTTAAGGTCGCGCAAGTCATCCGCCTCACCGCCGGGGCGCTTGAATACTATTTCGGTGAATTTAATCTGCGGCGAACGGTTGGGAATTATGTTCAGGTAGAAGTACTTTTTGTAAGTGACGCTCTTGTCGTTTTTAAGCGCGAAGTTGACTTCCACACGCACAGGATCGCGCGTAACTTGATTGTTCGCTTTAAGCTCCCAAAGCTGACCGCTCTCGTCCAGTTTGGTAAACGTGGCTTTGCTGTCGTCTATTTCGTTTTGGAAGCCAATGCTCGTTATCTCGTAGTACTCGTACTGGCTGAACAAGCTCGGCTGATCGCCTTCCTCGATATCCTTGAAGTCTCCCTCCAAAGACAATTTGTTAGTCAAGTCGGGCATGAGCGAACGAATGTCTATCTGCTTGGTCTTGCTGCAAGCAAGCTCGACGTTGGTAAGATTGTCTATAACCTCGTTGGGATTGCTTATTACGTGGACTTCCAAGCTGAACGTAGTGGAAAGCGTATCGAACTTGACGTTGGCATTGCCGTCTACGACTGTGATGTCGATAGAACCGCTGCCGTAGAAGCCCGCACGCGGCTTGACTACAAACCACTGGTTGTAAAGGTTTGTGTTATCCTTAAAGCCGTATTCCAAATCCATACGCTTGCAGTAGTCCCTGAGCAAGCCGTCGTCGATTATGGCGGGAATGGTAACCTCAAACAATGCCGACGACAACACAAGGTCGGTAAGCCCGACGCTGTCCGGAATACTGTCGTACTTTTGCGAGTAAATCTTGTTTACTACACGCGCGTCCTGTCTGGATATGCGCAAGCACGTGTCGGGGTTTTTAACGCTGTCGTCGTCGCCAACAACGTCGGAATCGTTGCGATCGGCCACGAAGTCGCCTATAAAGAACAGCATTGCCGCAGGCTCGCCGTTTTCCGAACCGATCATGTACAGCGTAGTATTCTCTTTGCCTTCCAGTGTGTACGGCGCGTCGTTCATAACTATTACGTTAATCTTGATTATTATGCCGCTGTTGTCGAGATCGGGATTGCCTGCACGGTCGATAATGCGCACATACACCGTGGCGGTAAGATCGCGCTCGGTCGCAGTAGCATTGAACAATATTCCTGTTCTGTGCAAGCTGTCGGCGCCAACGGGCTCGGCGGTGGCCAAAGTCCTTGTGCTGTCGATATTGGGCCTGCCTTCGCTGTCAAGCGCGTACCAGTTGACGTCAATCTTGTCGTCGGTGAGATATGTGTAACCACCCTGTGACTTGGGCAACACAAACCTAAACGAATCGGCGTCGTATGCTCTGTCCGTATCGTTGTCGGTAAGTATGTTGACAAGATTTACGGTGAGCGGCGTGCCGTAACGAAGCTGAACGTTTATGGCGAGTTCGCCCTCGGAGTCGCGGCCGAATTCGTAACCGATTTGCGTTTGCGGGTCGATATCGGTAAACGAATTTACAGTTCCGATATCGCTGTTGTGAATGACCAGGTACACCGTTGTGGGAACGCGTGCGCCTACGGAGTCTTCGCCGACAATGCTAAGCGGAATTGTAACCGACGGCTGATAAACTTTGTTTACGACATAGTCTATACGACGATTGATTTTTACTTCCAGCTCGCCGCTACTGTTGATCGATATGTCAAACGCACGCGGCTTACCTGTTGCGGTGTTTGCTCTCCAATCGAGTCCCGGCATAGTCCTTTCGGCTTCCGCCATAACGTTGTCGTACTCGGCGTCGGTAAGCTTGTTATCTACTATACCGTGAACAGTCACACGGTCGCCCGCGTCTGAGTCCATAAACAGCGCGCCGTAACGGTCGCTGGGATCGAATACGGTAAACTTGCCTACCGTGCCTTTTACGCCCTCTACCTCGTGACGTCCGTCAACCGCCTGCGGTGCGGAGTCTATTACGTTAAGCTTGAACAGCGCGCCCGCACTGAGTACGGCGTCCGTACGCGAGAATGCGCGGTCGCCTATCGGCTTGGTTGTTTGGACGTACATTATAAATTCGGGACTGTTGAGCGTGGACGCCTTAGGCGTGAAAATAACTGACGTGCCGTCGGCAGCAAACTCGAAGCTCGCATAATTGAGTATCGCGTTAAGCTTGACGTTAGCAATATTTCCGACGGGTAAGACCGTACCGTCCGCAAGTCGTCCGCCTATCATATAATCGCGGTAATCGTTTCCTTCCGGTTTAAGTCTAAACGTCTTACGCGTGCCGTTGCGCTCCAACATAGCGCTTATAGCGTCGGGCGAAAGCGCCTTGACGGTGCCGTCATCCTGCACGTCGATAAACGCGTACAATCTGATATCGTAGCTTGCGTCACCTATCGCCGTTGCGTCCGGATCGATTATGGGCGACAGCTTATTATTGTCATTGCCGTCGTTGCCTGTAAGCTTGACAACTGCGTACTTGGATTTGTCTGTGGGCGCTGCGGGGTTGTAGTATTCGTCGTAAGACTTGACGTTTACAGCATCCGAACCTTTAAGATAATTAGTGTAGGAAGTGGTGGTAGCCGCCGCTTCGTTGGTCATATCGGAATACAGCGTGTAAATACGCAACGTAATTTGCAAGGTGTTGGCGTACGCGCTGTCGCCGTAGTCGGCAATGCGGAACTTCAATTCCTCGTAACCGTTTGTAGTATTGGGATTGTAGCCCGTTGCCGTGATGGTAAAGCTTCTACCGTCGTTGCTCGGACTGATTTCGAAGTAATCGGTGCGGTAAATACCGTCAGTGTCGCTGACAAGAGGTTGACCGTTCACTTCGAACTCGCCGTTGCCGTACAAACGCATATTGTTTGTTTCGTTATCGCCGTCGGGATCGCGCGCAACACCGCTCATTTTGACGGTAGTAACGCGGCGCGCCGTTTTAACAGCGTCGGCGCCGTTTGCACCTGCACCCGCCACGGTAAACGTGTGCGTGCCCGCCGCGGGAACGATATACGTAGCATACGTACCCAAATTAACCGAACCCAAAGAGTTGTACACACCTTCCAAACCGATATCGGTTATGCTCACGTTCTCGCTGGGATTGCTGCAATCGAGCGCAATAGGCGGAGAGCTGACTATAGTTATGTACAGTGTGCACGTGATTACGCCACCCTCGCCGTCGGCTATCGTTATATTAACGGGCTCATTGGAGCATGCCGAACGCGCTACTATGCGCAAGGCAAGATTCTGTACCGAAGCGTTTGCCTCCGAGCCTTCGGGACGCAAGGTCATCATTTCATTGGAATAAACGGCTATCTTGTCGTTAGTCCTTGTCCAATCGGTAAAGCGTAACCGCCACGGCGTATCGTCGTTGGCAAGTCCTATATAACCGAGGTGGACGGCGCTGCTGTCGGTGCCGCGGTCTTGCGTGCTGTCGTACGTGATATGAGTGTTGCCATAATCCCCGGTCGACGTAATATCGGCAAACTTCCAGTACCTGCCGTTGCCGGTAGCGCTGTTGCTGCCGTCGCCCCACGACGTGCCGTAGCCCTGACGACCTTGTCTTTCGGTAAGCATTGTATACGTATCGGAGTTGCGGTACGCAGCTGCTATCCTGCTGTCGTTTGCGCCGGTAAACACGTCGTAATAGCTGGTGATAAGCGTCATATCGTCGCCCGCGCGCATGGTGAACGAACGGTTTACCTGCACTACGGACGGCGCTTGGTTGGTTATATTAATGATAAACGTAAACGGAGCAGTATACGCGCCCGAACCGTCGTAGAACCTGAGCGTAAACTTATATCTGTCTACGGACACGCTCTTGCCGTCAAGAGTGGTCGTGGTGCGGCGGTTGACCCTGAACATAATGGTGTTGTACAGCGGATCGCCATGGCTGTCGACGTCCATTGTCATAACTACGTCGCGGTTAGTGTAAGCGTCCGACGTCGTGCTAACAAATCCGCCGCCGTTGTAGTAGTACACAGAGCCTTCCTTTTGCGCAGTGGGATTATACTGCGCGTTTTCGTCGTACTCGTCGCGGGCAAGCGGAGAATCCAGATAGTCGCCCGTTTCGCAAACAACGCCGGTGGAGCTGCTTTCAAAGTAAGCTTTGGTAGACAGTCTACCGATATTATTTTGAGTGTACGTATAGATATCGGGATCGTAAACGATATCGTAAAGATTGATAGTAGCGGAGTTGCCTACGGCAAGGTTCATAGCGTACTGCCTGCCTTGCGCATTGGTCTCGCCTACTACTTTAAGCGTAGGATCGCCGTTGACTATGGTTATACGCAACTCGATAGCTACGTACGACGCGTCGTTAAAGCCCAAGCCGAAGCTATCGTAAATAAGCACTTTAAACGGATAATACACGCGAGACGGATTGAGCGGGTCAACGCTGTCGTTGTTGTATATCGCCACAAGCCCGCGCTTGGCATAAGCCTCGGCAACAGCCGTTTGACTGTCAGTGTCGACAGATTTAAGGTCATTCACCTTTTCGAACGCTATTTCGTTGATAAACGTTTTGCGCACCGGCATGATGTTGAGCGTGGTGTTGTTGTTGGTGAGCGAAGCGTTGAAGTAGCTGCTGTAACCGTCCTTACCCGCCACGCCGTAAATACCGCCGTTGGCCTGGTACGTGCCTTTTTTGTAGTCGCTTCCGTCTGCGTCAAGTCTGGACAAATCGGACATATCGACATTGCCGTCTTCATCGACTACGCCGAAGTAGTTGGCAACCGACTTTTGCGCCTTGTCTGACGTAGCCAAAACGTTTTGGAACTTAGATTCGTCGGTGGTAAGCTGCATCGCGCGGTTGTAGTCGGCCAAACCGGACTGCCACTGCGAAAGCTGCATAAACGAATCGGACGAGAAGTACGCATAGTCGCGCTTATCGGCAGTGCCGTAGTCGTCGTCGTAATACTCTATGATTCCGCCGCTTGTGGAAAGCGGATTGCCCGTCACAGCAGTAGAGTTGGACGCCGCCTTGCGGCTGAGCGTGTACTTAGCCGACTCGGACGACTTTAACTGCAAATCCATATAGTACGTACCTTTAACGGTATCGTACTTGACGGCGCTGCTGTTATCCGCCGCATTGTACAGGTCAAGCTTGGAGTTTGCCACGTGGATTTTCATTTCCACCGTGCTGCGATCCTCATCGGCAATATTGCCGTCCTCGTTGAGCGCGACCTTATTGCCCTTGTAACGCGCAAGATTGATCGTAAACGACAGGCTGCGCGTAGAAGTCCTAACGTTCTTTTTGGTGAACGTAAGTCCGAAGTTGTGCTCGATAAGCTTGGTAGCCTGCTCTTCGAGGTACATTATTTTTTTGTCGCCGAAGTTGTAGCTGCTTTCGTTAGCGCTGTAATCATTATAGCCTAACTGCATGCCGTCGGCGTCTACCGTAACAACCGCAAGACGGTTGTTGTAGTACGGACTGCTGTACGGATCGGTAGGAAGCGAGTTGCGTTTTTCGACATTCGGCGTGTGGAAATACCAGTCGAACGCACCTATTGTTATGTACGGATTGTTTTTGATATCCGCACCCTTCCACTCGTACGTGCCGTCGGACAAAGTCATGCATGCAAGAATTTGGTCGATATTATTAAGATTTACTTCGGTATTCTTGGCAAGCTCGTAGCCGACGTAAACGTCTGTGGGATATTCCACCTTACCCTTGTCGGGATTATCCGTCTTTGCGGAGGCAATCTGAGAAAGCAAGCCGAAGTAGCTCATAGGTACGTACACAGTTTGATAGGTAACGTCTTCGCCCGAACCCTCGTTACCCGTACGGATAGCGGAGGGAACCTCTATCGTATCGGTGTACTTGAACGCGCCCGCGACGTCCCCGCTCGTATACTTTTTGCCCGATGTAGCGGCGTTGGCAAGCGTGTTGTCGCCTGCCGTCGAGCCGTCGTATGTGGAAATGTATTTAACGGGGTCTTTGCCCGTTTCGGTATACTCGACTGTGTAGTAGTCGTTGTTTTGACCCAAGTACTCGCTGATGGTGCGAATACCGGTTTTGGAAATGTGCTCGTAAACGGTGATAAGAAGACGACCGTTTACAACAACTTTGCCCGCAGTGCGGTTGCTGTTGTATGCGGTAGCAATGCCCGCCGTGTCGCCGCCCAATTCCGCTTGGTCGCGCAGCGAGAAGCGTATGCCTACGTCCTCGTTGGACTCGAAGCCGTACAACGCATGAAGCAGCAACGCCCAGTCGGCAATTATAAACCGACCGTTGCCGTCAAAGCATGTTTCGGGAGCAACAGTGCCGTCGACCAAGGCGTTTATAAGCTGTGCTCTGGTATACCACTCGCCGCTAATAAGGAAGTTGAGCTGGGCGGTATATCCCGTAGGCACGCCGCCGGCAGTGAGTGCGCCCGTGCGCGTAAACACCTTTACGGCCGAAGGAGTGCCGTTAAATACGGACGCGTCAAAGCCTATACTCGGAACAGCCGTTTCAAACGCTTCGCGCGTAACGTCAGTCGATTTGTTGATATAATTGAACACGGCCACGCCGCTGCCGTTAGTAGTGTTGGTGCATTGCGAAAGCACTACCTTGTTGTGCAAACCGTCCTCGTCCACGGCAATGAGCTTGACGTCAATATCGAGCGCACCCTTATCCGCTATAAGGCTTTCGGCAGCAGCCTGAGAACCGACTATGTAACGACTGCGCATGATATCGCTGTCGCTGGTGGATTCTATATTCCACATGGGATTTTGTGCGTCAAAGCCGTTATCCTCCGACTCGTTAAGCACGGGCACGGTGTTAATAACCTCTATTTGAACGTAGCCGAGCGAATCGCCGCCGCTGTTATCCGTTGCAAAGAACGCAACGTATACGCCGCCCGCAATCGCCTTGGTCGAGCTGACCGCGCTTACCGAAAGCTCACGACGGCTGAGTAATTCCGCAGTGATGTAGCTTGAAAGAGGTAAGCTTCCGTTTGTGGTATACTTGTCGGCCAGACCGTCGAACGAG
This sequence comes from uncultured Clostridia bacterium, assembly GCA_947178255.1. Classification (GTDB taxonomy): domain Bacteria; phylum Bacillota; class Clostridia; order Christensenellales; family Pumilibacteraceae; genus Anaerocaecibacter. The sequence goes on from CAMWXP010000021.1 coordinate 14,223, forward strand.
TTAAACGTAAGGTTATCGATAGGATCCCCGCTAGCCGTAGTCAACGTGTTGGCGTTGTAATTGTCGATAAACGTCTTATTAACCAAGGCTATGCCGCGCGCCATTATGTATTCGGGCACGTCGCTGTCATGGTCTTGCATAAGTCCTGCCTCGGTGCCGTTGCCGTTGGCGTAAAGCACCGCCGTATCGGGCGTGACAACCGTTTCACCGGACGAAATAGGTTTAACCGAAAGCTCTTTGTAATACGCGGGATTTTTTATTGTAGGCTTGGTATTTACAACCTCTATAATTACGCGCATGGCAAAGCTGCTGACGCCGTCGGACGCGTTGCTGCCGTAGCGGTCGCGCACAACCAAATCGACAACAGCGGGTTGCGTAGTGCGGTTTACCGCAGTTATCATCATAAAGTCAACTGCGTATGTAGTGCCGCCTATCTTGACCTGTGTACCGAAGTCAACGTCCACAAAGTTGGTGGTGTTGGCTTTGCCGGCGCTTACGTTGTTGAATGTTGTGGGATTGTACGTGTATGCGTCCGAGCCGCCCGTAGTACGCTCGAAGAACAGCCTGTCGCTGTACACGTTTTGATTGGCGTTTATCACGCTGTTGGACGCCGTGCCGTTTACGGTGTTACTCACCTTTTTGACGGCAGTGGTGTTTTTGAGCGACCCGAGGAAGGAAGACGCAGCCTCATTGTACGAGCTGGGGAACAAACCGGTAAACTGCTTGTTGCCGTCCGCCGCGGCATTGCTGCCGGTGGTGAACAAGCCCGTGCTCGAATTGTAGCGGCCGCTGTAACCGTTAAGAGTAAATCCGTTGCTTGCCCATGTAGTGCCGTCGACGGTCATGTTGTAGTCGTACGCAAGGTCGTACGGCGTTACCATAACGGTGGCACCGTACGGAATCTTGTAAGTAAACGTAGGCGTATCGGTTCCGACATGGCTGTAAGTGCTGTACGCGCTGTCGCGTGCGGGATTGCCGAACTTGGCAATATTGGGGCTGTCGGGACTGTCCGCAATATTTGCCGTGCCGACATACGATTGCAACGCCGTGTTCTTTACGCGGATTGCAATATTGATCGTGGCAACAGAATTACCTGTTACGTCGTTTACGCCCGCAGTGGCATAAACATATCTGTTCATCGTCGCAGATTTAAGCGTTATTTTAAGTCCGTCGACAGTATAGTAATCGGCGTTGTCCGAAGCGGTCGGCAAATTGACAAAATAGTAGCCGTTGGCGTTGGTGCCGCTGCCTACGACAACACGACCGCCGCTGTACGTAGCGGTTGCAAAATTGCTCTTAGCTATATAAATAGGTATGGTTTGCGCCTTGATATAACGGTTTTCCCAAACGCCGTTAGCGCTTGATACGCCGACCTCGCTGACGCTTTTTACAATTTGCTCGGGCGTGGTAGTCAAGCGCAAAAGCTCGTTAAGCTTTTTGCCGCCGCCCCACGTTGCAAGTCCGTTAGCCGTGGAGAAGTTGTCGCCGTCTATGGCAAGCGGTTGCAAGCCCGTATCGGTAAGCGCGCCCGTGTTGTTGCCGCTAGCGTCGGCAGCCTTGTACTGACCTACCACATGCGAGCCGTTATAGTTGATAGCCATGGGCGCAAAGTAGAAGCTGTCGCCTACATCGCCGTCGGCGGTCGGGAAGGTGGAAACAGCCGTTTGACCGGTCACCGAATTGGGCGTCGTAACGGTAGCCACCGGAGTGTGCGAAGCCGCAGCGGTACTACCCACCGTAAAGGCAAGCGGCAACCAAATGCCGTTGTCTGTCGTTTCGCGCGGGTCTTGGATATGTAACAGCAAATAGAAGTGGCCGAGAGCGCCCGCTCTGGTCGAAGCGTACTGCGAATAGCTCGCCCTAAGTCCCGTTACGGTCAGCGTGTTATTTGCGTACGTAAAGCTCATAAACGCCTGGTCTCGTACCGTACCCGATACGGGCGAAGTGGCGTTATATGCTATGTTCGAGTTAAAGCCTGTGGCAGTAGTACCCGTAGCCGTAGTGGTGAACGGATCGCCGGATACGGTAGCGCCCGTAGTATAACCTATATTATAGCCCGAAGCCGCGACAACCTTTTGCTGTCTGTCTATAAGCACGAACTCGTTGGTAGGTACGGACACGCCTGTTATTTTGTGCGATGTCATCGCTCCGTCGCCGTCGGAGAAATATGTATCGAGCGCAAGCGCCGACGTTGCGCCTACGTTAACGTTGACAAGGTTGTTCGCGCCCGATTTAAGCACGGGGCGAATGTTGCCCATTTTGAATACGATTTCCAGCTTGACAGCGGCAATTCCGGGCACAACGTTGGGGTAACCCGAACCGAACGCCGTGGTCTTTTCCACCGCATATACGGTTATGGGCAAAACCTGATAGTTGGGATCGGGCGCAAGAGCCTCTATGGTGAGCTGGCTGTACGGATTGGGAATAGCAGTCTTGTTGGCCAAATACGCCGTAACCTTGTTGTTGTTATCCACCTCCTGCACTCTGTACTTACGCCCGGAGCCTGAAATATCGGTAATGTCATCAATGGATATAACCGCTTGATCCCAGTTATATGCGGTGTTGCTGTTGGTAAGCGTGTTACCGCTCAAAAGGCTCGCCGCCGTAATAGGCGTATTTGCCTCACCCACCACCATTGATTTTTTGATGAATATAGTATTCCTGTTGGTGCCTTTGGGATTGAATATGCCCGACGTAGCGGGGTCTACGGGCGGCGCATTGGACGCGACGGTAGACGCGCCCACCGTGTTCGCACCCGATATCGTACCCGTTCTCAACGTAACGGTGTCTGTGGGAACGGTAACAGTAAACGAAATCTTGGATACGCCGCGTTGCGTATTACCGCCGGCAAAGGTATCGCGCACGTAAGTAGACAACGTAATTTTTCCGTCAGCTGTGCTTCCGTCGACGCCGTTGCGTGGATAACGCTTTACTTTGGTTATGGTAAGCGTAGTCGACGCCCAAGTCCAATCGAAGTAGCTGGTAGCAAGCGTGCTGCCGTTTACCCACAAGCCCGCATTAGCGGCAGGCAAAGTATCGTAGTTGGTAGACGAGTTGGCGGAATACGCGACCGTCGTGCCCTCGGGGTCGGAAGCGATAGTCGACGCCGCAATAGCGGTTGAACCCGTAGAACCTCTCGCTTGAAGGGTAACCGACGCACTTCTCGTCGTGGGCGGTTGGTTGACGTTTTTAGCCGTTATTTGTGCCTTGCCCGCAACACCGTTTGCCGTTTCGGTGTACCACGCGCCGGTTGTGCCGCCGTACGTACCCGCCGTTATGCGCGAAGTATTTACGTATCCGCTGCCGCCGCCGCCGGGGCCGTCGTCAAAGTCGTTATGCTCCGAATAGTCGGCGCCGCCGCTGCCGCCGCCGTAATAGCCGCCGCCGCCTGCGCCGCCGCCCGAGCCACTGCCCGCCACTGTTTGATTGCCACCCTGTCCGAACGAACCGGCATTTGAGCCGCCGTTTGTGTTCTTAGCGCCCGCAGCGCCGCCGCCATTTAACGTACCGCCGTAACCGCCGCCGCGGTTGGAGCTGTGGTGACCGACAGGACCGTCTGTACCTGCATTGTTACCGCCGCCGCCGCTACCGGGAAGAGCGGTAGTATATGCGCAATTACAACCTATACCGCCGCCGCCGCCCGCAACTACAAGTATTGCGTTGGTGTTGCCGGATAAAGAGGAAAGCTGTCCGCTGGCTGTCGCTATATGCGACGCGCCGCCGCCCGAAGCGCCGTTATGTGCGGTAGTGCAATATCCACCACCGTTATAAACTGTTGCAGTAGTGTTGAAAACGCCGCCGCCACCCGGATTGACGTAAAGCGTGGTAGCCGAAGTAAACGTAATCTCGCCGTATGTATAACCGCCCTTGCCGCCGTAATTCGTATTGGAATTGCCGCCGCCTTGACCGCCCCAAACTTCCAACTTGAATGTGCCTTGGGGCAAAGTGATATTATACTGTCCGCCGCAGTACGCCATCGTTATGATATCGCCGTTGCTCAGCGCGCCGCTGGCGGTATAACTGTACGACCCCGCCGTCGTCAAAGCCTTGGTAGCCGAAGTGGTTACCTCGCCCTGCCCCGCACTGTCAATTGCAGTGCGAGAAGGATTATTCCCCAAGCATAGCCCGCACGTGACCGCTACTGCTATTGCGGTAATCACCGCCGCCAGCATTATAATCACGCGCCGTGTTAATCTGTTATTCTTATCCGTACTGTTTGTTCGCTTCATAGCTACCTCACAAGTGCTTTTGCGTTTGTTAACAATTTGTTCACAATTATATATGTATACTTACAGATATAATGATAGGTATACATAATAATGTTAACATTTTGTTCACAATTTGTCAATACTTTTAAGGCAATTAGTTTTTATAATTCGGAATTAGGAATGCGGAATTCGGCAAAATTAGCCGTTTACTCCTATATAAAGCGCAAAAAAATATTGACATATTTCTATTTATATTGTATACTGTTAGTTGTATATTGCTAATAGTATACGTAATAGAGGTGCGTTATGGCAGAAAGCGATTTGATTCGCGGCAACGTAGATACCATAATCCTGAAAGTCTTGTACGAAGGCGACCGCTACGGCTACGATTTGATTAGACAAATCAATGCGCGCGGCGACGGTCAGTGGGAAATAAAACAGCCCACCGTTTACGCTTGCCTTAAACGATTGGAAAAGCAAGGCTTTGTCACCTCCTATTGGGACTCTACCGAGTCCGACGGCGGCAGACGCAAGTATTACTCTCTTACCGAAAGCGGCAAAGAGGTATTTTTAAAGTACAAAAACGAATTCGAACGCGCGTCGTCGCTGTTTGGCGGCTTGATATTCGATTCCGAGCCTACCGTGTTCATCCACCCCACCGACGACTTTTCGGACGTGGAGGACGAGGGCTATTCCCTGCCCAAGCGCAAGCCTAAACGCGCGCCCAAAAAACCGAAGCCTGCGGACGAGCCTATCGACGAGGTCGATACCGCGCAAATCGCCGAGGAACAACCCGAGCCCGAGCTTGACGAGCAGCCTATACTGCAAGAACAAGAGCAGCTTCAAGCGGAATCCCCTATCGACGACGACTTTTCGGCTGTCGACAACGAACAACAGCAGCCTGTGGAGCAGGAGCAAGAGGCATATAAGCCGAACGACGGGCCCGCTCGCGAGGCGCTCGACCCCAAACAGATAATAGAGCAGCTGTTTGCCGCCGAAAACGGCGAAAGCTATTCCGATATTCAACGTAAACGCACGTTCGCACCTATGGACGAGCCTGCGCCCGCGCCCGAGCGCCAAGCTGCGCCCACGCCTGCGCCGGCACAAAAAGCACCGCCCGCACCGATAGCGCAAAAGCAAGTGCAGCCTGCTCAACCCACACCCCCGCCCGCGCCCACGCAGCCTACGTTACCTACGCCGACTGCCGAACGGCCTATGCTGGTGCCTGCGGCAATCAAGGGCTTTGAGCCCGCGCCCGTCGAGAAAAACCCGGTCGGGTTTGCTGCAGAGGAGGAATCCCCCGCCCGCCGCGAATACAAGGCGGTACTCGGCGATCTTGTGGATAGGTTCGAGGTTGCTCCTCCCGACGTTCGCACAACAAGGGCAACGCAGGAGCAAGCTGCCACCGCCGAACAAACCGCCGGTCAGCTCGGCAAAGTCGAGCAAGCGGTGCGCGACCTCGGCAACGACGTAAAAATACGCAATCACAACAATTCGGCCAAAGAATACGCCGAAAAGAATTTTTATTACAGCAATCGCCTGATGATGACGCACTACACGGGCATGTGCCTTGCAATGTTCTTAGTCGGGCTTGCAACCTTCCTCATATTCTATATGGGGCTCAACATGCGCATGCAATACGACTACGTTCTGTATATTTGCGCAGGACTGCTGCCCATATTCATGTTTATCACCGCCGTCATTTGCTACGCCAACAATCCCGAAAAGACGCGGCGCATAAACGTAAACTTTAAGTTTTCGATTATTATACGCATTGTCATAATGATTCAAGTTGCAGTAGTTATTTATTGCGTAAACCTTATCGCCGGCATGCCCCTCGCGTTCTCCGAATACTACATTCCGTCGATCGTGCTGCCGCTCGCCTACGCCCTGTTTATTCCCATCAGCGAAATAATATTTATCAATCTTTTAAAGTCGGGTAAATATTCGGACAACAGACAGTAATTCAAATGAGTTCATACTTTGACGAAAGAACGGAAAAAACTTTAACCGCAATCGAGGACGTACTCGACACCCTGCCCTACTTTGCACGGGAGTTTAACGTCGGTATATCCATGCGGACTATGCCGCTTACAAGGCTCGGATATCTGCGCGATATTCGGGTCTTTTGCGATTACCTTGTTAAACGCAAATTCAAACGCGACAACCTTATGATTATCGACCTGACCGTCGGGCATCTTGCGCAGGTCACCCCTACCGATATAGAAATGTATATCGACTACCTGTCCATGTACACCATGGACGGCAAAAAGCACACCTGCAAGGAACACGCCAAGGAGCGCAAGGTGTCCAGCTTGCGCGCAATGTTTAAATATTTTTACAAGCGCGAAAAAATCGACCACGACGTTATGACCAAGGTCGATACGCCTAAAGTTCACCTTAAACCTATCGTTCGCCTCGACGTCAACGAGGTTGTGGACATTTTGGACGAGGCGGAGACCGGCGAAAACCTTACGGGCAGGCAAAAGGCATTCCACGACGCAACCGCCGTGCGCGACGAAGCCATGCTGTCGCTGTTTTTGGGCACGGGTATTCGTATAAGCGAGTGCGTTGGGCTCAACCGCACCGACATAAACTTTGCCGACAACAGCTTTATGGTCACCCGCAAGGGCGGCAACACATCCGTACTGTATTTTTCGGAAGAGGTGGCGGACGCACTGCGCAAGTACATAGACTGGTTGGACGGACAAATAGCCGAGGGCACGCCGTTCGGCAAACGCATATACGATCCCGACGCACTGTTCATTTCCGGCAAGGGCGGGCGCATGACCCCCCGCGCCGTGCAAATGATGGTTAAAAAGTACGCCAAAATAACTACCCCGTTCAAAAAGATAACGCCGCACAAGCTGCGCAGTACGTACGGCACAAACCTGTACCACGAAACGCACGACATATTCGTCGTTGCGGAAGTACTCGGCCACACCGACGTCAACACCACGCGCAAGCATTACGCCGCTATGAGCGAGGATATTCGCCGCGAAGCGGTAAGCAAGGTCAAGCTACGCGACAAGGATATGCCGGCTATCGATGACGACGAGGACGACGGTGACGACGATGAATAACGACGGGGCGCGGCCGCTCGACGACGGCGCAATAAACAGACTTGCGGATATTTACTTATCGTTTTTGAATATCCCGACAACAGAACAAAATTACCGCTTTATTAAAAACGCGGTAATTCTTTCTTTGCAATACGACGATATGCAAATCGTATACGCCGAGCTGGAAAAAACCGAGTTATGCTCGGCGGCGCAAATAAAAAGCGGCATAACCCAAGCAATAGACGGCTTGCCGCAACCTGTTGAAGAAATGTTCAACAACGCCTACTGCCCCGACGCCGAAATAGGCTTTATGCCCAAGCACAAAACAATCGACGATATTATAGCCTTTTTAGGCAAAACGTTTTTATATATACTCGAAACCAATTATAGATAAAAGGATGAGATTCTTCACCGCGCGCTTCGCGCTTGTTCAGAATGACAAAAGAATTTTACCGCACAAGCAAATTTTTTTTGTCATTCCGAGCAACGCGAGGAATCTCATCCTTATTTATAATTCTTAATTCTGCATTCTTAATTCTTAACTTTAACCGCTCCGTTGTCGCACTTGTTGCCCCATGAGTCGATAAGCTCGTCCTCTTTGTACACGCATATAATTTCGCAGTGGTTGGCGCACTTGCCGCACTCGAAGCCGCGCGTTTTAAACTCGATATCCGCGACGTCGAATGAGAACGGACTTTCCTTGCCGCTGCGCTTTGCAAGCACGGCAACGCCGAACGCGCCCATAAGGTGCCCGTTTTCGTCTACTATCACCTCGCTGCCCACCTCGTCCTCAAACGCCTTTTTTACGCCAACGTTCTTGCTTACGCCGCCCTGAAACACAATGGGCGCTTTTATTTTTTTGCCCTTGCCTATATTGTTAAGGTAGTTTGTTACAACCGCCTTGCAAAGCCCCGCTATTATGTCCTCTTTTTTGTGACCTATCTGCGCCTTATGCACAAGGTCACTTTCGGCAAACACCGTGCAGCGCGCCGCAATGTTGGTCGGCTTTTTGGAGGTAAGCGCTATCTCGCCGAAGTCCTCTACCGACACGCCAAGCCTATGCGCCTGGCTGGACAAGAACGAGCCCGTGCCCGCCGCGCACAGCGTGTTCATTGCGTAGTCTACCACAAAGCCGTTTTCGATTATAATGATTTTGGAGTCCTGCCCGCCTATTTCGAATATGGTGTTTACGTCGGGGTGGATCGTCGTAGTACCTATTGCGTGCGCGGTTATTTCGTTTTTAACAACGCTTGCACCCGTCATAACGCCGATAAGCTTGCGCGCACTGCCCGTTGTTCCGACGGAAACGATATTCACGTCCTTACCGACAAGCTGGCGCTCCAAGGCTTTGAGCAGCCTTTTAACCGCACCCGTCGGGTCGCCTTCCGTCCACAAGTATTCCTTGGCGAGTATATTGTTGTCGCCGTCTATAACCACGCCCTTGGTGGAAATAGAACCTATATCAATGCCTAAATATGCTTTCATACCGCCTTTCTCCTTTCGCTCGATTTTCTGACTTCTATCATATCGTAAAACGCTTCCAGCCGCGTCCTGACCCCCGTTTCGCTAGTTTGCGAATCGAAGCTGAAATGCAAGATGGGAATATTCAAATCCTCGCTGACCCGCTGTAATATGGGCATAGCGTCGTTTTCCGGCATGCACCCGAACGACTTGACTTGGATAACGCCGTCGCATCCCGACCGCGCAAACTCTATCGCTTCGGCAATCGTGCTGTTTGCCGTCGCGCCTATATCGAACTTAACGTAATCCTTGGCATAATCGCGCTTGCGCTTGTTTTGGTTGTGAATGATCGTGCATGAAAAGTTCATTTGTCTGTAAACCTCCATGCCGAACTTGGCAAGCTCCTTTTCCATAAAGTGATTGGAAAAGGGCTCTTGCACGGTGTAGTAGTCGCCCACAAAGCCCACCTTTATCGTGTGTTCGGGCTTATCCACCTTAATGGCGTTTAGCGCGCCCCAACAATCCTTTATAAGCTTTTTTACCGTTTTGCCGTCGTCGGCTTTGGCGAGCTGTGCCAAAAACTCGTTATACGTTCTGTCAAACTCGCCGTTATTCACCTCGAACCCTACGTTGCGACGGATAAAGTCCTCGAACTTATCGAGCGATTCTATTATCTTTATAGTGGTCGGCGCGGCTGCAACAACCTTGGCAAGCGACACGTCGGGATTAACGATTTTCAGGTTTTTCATTATCGACTTGGGCGAAGTCCATTTTATTTCCGCCATGTTAAAAAACTCGAACTCATATCCCATGTCGCGCAACAGTTGTTCCTGAAGCTCGCCGTAATACTCCAATCGACATTCGCCGTATATTTGCGCAAGGCAGTTTGCGCCCAGCGCCAAAGCCTCTATGTACGTGCCTAAGCAATACTTAAACGGCACGCAAACGTAATCGGGGCTGTACTTGCTGCCGATTTCCAGCGTCTTTTTGGTTATAGGCGGCGGTATAAGATAGCTTACCCCAAAACCCTTTTCCATCAAATATCTAAACGCATACGCATAATTGCCTATGTGCGGGAAGCATACGATAATATCCTTGCGATCCATAATTATTCTCCGTCAATCTCGCTTTGTTGTTGCGCTTGCTTTTTAAGCTCTATAATGTCCACAAAGCTTTCCAGCCGCGTTTCCATACCGGCAGTGCCCGACTGCGCGTCCACCGTCAGTGTTATCATAGGCTTGTCCTTGTACTTGCGTATAAGCAGCTCGTCCATCATGCTGTCCGTGCCGCACGGAAACGCCGTCACCAAAATTATGCCGTCCACCTTGTCCTTTAACAGCTCCACTGCCCCGACAAGCTGACGGTTGTACGGCCACTGCATAGTAGTAGTAACACCCTGCGAAGCGCGTATGCCTTCGCGCTCGTCTATGTAATCGGCTATTATAGGCTCACAGCCAAGCGCCTTGACGGCGTTTATTATCGGCTCGCCTATATACTTATCCCCTACGCAATAGGAGTGCGCGACGATAAGTATTTTTGTTTTGTCCGAATTTTCGAGTACGGCTTTTTGCTGTTGTTCACGCAACATGTCGAAGTTCATTTGCGCTTGCTTAGCCATTATGTACGCGTACTTTATTTGCGACCGCTTTACGCCGAGGTATTTGCCCATTTTGTAAACGGCCTTGCGCTCGCGGTAAACCTTTCGGTCGTAAATGTCGTAATACAACAGCTTAACCTTTTTGTCGCGGAAGGTCGTGTTTACAAGGTCGGGCAACGCCCAAAACTTGGTGCACATTTCGTATTTAAGCCAGTACTTTTGGCGCGGCACAAAAATGTAATCGCACTTGTCAAGCAACCACTCGACCTGCCCAAGCATAATCTTGGACGGCAAACACGCTTCGTCTATTGCGCGGTTGGAGCCGTTTGCCACGATTTGCTTGTCCGTTTCGGGACTGACTATATAATCTACGCCTATCTCGTCGAAAAACGTCGTCCAAAATTTGTGATGCTTATGGTATAAAAGCGCTCTCGGTATTCCTATCTTCATACTACTTTATATTACTTTGCAAAGAATGACACCGCTATCGCGTTGGGCCCCGCATGCGTGCCAATGGTGCTGCCTATCATATACGACGGAACAAAGTCGGTTTTGTCCTTCCACAAGTGTTCGCTGTCGCCCAAGTACTTTTGCAAGTACATGTCGGACAATCCCGAATACGCCAAAGCGTACGGCATATCGAAGTCGATACCGCCGCATTTTTCAACAAGCTGGTTCAAAAGGTTGTTGCTCTTTTTTGAGCCCATAGCCTTGCCTAACAGTTTGATTTCGCCCTTTGTAATGGAAATAACCGGCTTTATCGAAAGCAATTCGCCCGCTATCGCCGCAACGGAAGATATACGCCCGCCCTTGCGAAGGTACTTTAACGTGTCCAATACGGCAAGCAGCTGTATCTTGTGCTTTTTGTCGTTAAGCTCTTTTACTGTTTCGGCGGCGGATTTGCCTTCGTTTACCAGCCTAATGGCGTACTCCAACAAAACCCTTTCGCCTATGCAAGCTTGTATGCTGTCCACCACATGCACTTTGCCGCCGAACTTTTTTGCCGCCTTAACTGCGCTCGAATACGTTCCAGACAGCTTGGACGAAATGGTAATTGCTATTACCTCGCTGCCGTCTGCGGTAAGCTCAGTAAAGCTTTCTTCCCAAGCGTATTCGTTTACCTGACTCGTCTGCGGCAGCTCCGCGCTTTCTATCAGCTTTTCAAAAAACTCCTTGTGCGACAGGTCTATGCCGTCCGAGTATTCCTCGTCGCCGAACCGCACCTTCATAGGTATCAAATATATTCCCATTTCGTCGGCTTCGCTCTTGACAATGTCGGACGCCGAATCGATTATAATTTTAATCATTGTTTTTTAACCAAGTCCTTGTAATATGTTTTTAGGTTGTCGACTATAACCCCAAGCGATTGATAGAAAAACGCACGCTCGTCCGCCGTAAAATCAACGCTGCCCGCCATAACGGCTTGGACTGCCCTACCGCAAATATCGGCGGCAATCTTTTTGCCTTCGCCCGTCAACGTAATGGTGGAATTGCGAACGTTTTCACTGCAAACCACGTAGCCGTTGTCATGCATGATTTTGAGCGCGCGCGATATTGCCGCTTTGTCTTCCAGCGTTAAATCCACAAGCTCCTTGGCGGTAAGCCCCTGCGGGTTTTTGTTGAGATAGTAAAGACACATAACGTGTATGGACTTTAATCCGTACTTTTCAATCTCAAAAGTCTTGATCTTTTGAACAAGCTTGTTAAGCGATAAAATCGCAGTCGTAAAATCTTCGAATAACTGTTCCATAATCACCTTTTAGTTGATTAGTCAACCAACTCAGTATACCGTATTATATGCAAGATGTCAACTAAATTAGTTGATTAATCAACTAATGTGCGTAAAATTACCCATAAACAAAAGACAGCTTTGCGAAATTCTGCAAGCTGTCTTCTATAATTCTTAATTCTTCATTCTGAATTCTTAATTAGTTTATCGCCTTTGTATCGATTTCCTCGCGAATTTTGTGGTAGAATTCGTCAAAGGTCATTGTGCCGAGATTGTCGTTGCGGTGACGGACGGAAACAAGGTTTTGTTCGGCTTCCTTGTCGCCTATTACAAGCATATACGGCACTTTGTCCATTTGGGCTTCGCGGATTTTGTAGCCTATCTTTTCGCTGCGGTTGTCATCGGTGGCGAGTATGCCGCGGCGTTTAAGCTCGTTTGTAATTTCCGTGCACTTATCCGCCGTGCGTTCGGTAAGCGACATTACGCGCACTTGCTCGGGCGATATCCACAGCGGGAATGCCCCACCGAATTTTTCTATCAACAGCGCGAGCGTGCGCTCGTAGCAGCCTATCGAGCTGCGGTGGATAATGTACGGCGTTTTCTTTTCGCCGTTTACGTCGATATAAGTCATATCGAACTTTTCCGCTAGGAACATATCGACCTGTATCGTCAACAAGGTGTCTTCCTTGCCGTAAACGTTGCGCGACTGAATATCGAGCTTGGGACCGTAGAACGCCGCTTCGCCTATCCCCTCTACGTAATTCACGCCGAGGTCGTCGAGGATGTTTTTCATCGTCTTTTCCGCTTCCTTCCACTTGGCGGGCTCCTGAATGTACTTTTCCTTGTCCTTCGGATCCCAGCGCGAGAAGCGGTAGAATATATCGTCGTGCAAGCCAAACGTGTTAAGCATATACTCGCACAAATCCAAGCAGCCTTTGAACTCGTCTTCAAGCTGTTCGGGCGTGCATATTATGTGACCTTCGGCAAGCGTGAACTGTCTAACGCGCGTCAGCCCGTGCATTTCGCCGCTCGATTCGTTGCGGAACAGCGTGCTCGTTTCGTTGTAGCGGCACGGAAGATCGCGGTAGCTTTTCAGTCCGTTTTTGTAAATCATATACTGGAACGGGCAAGTCATCGGACGAAGCGCAAGCACCTCGTCGTCCATAACCTCGTCGCCTATTATGAACATACCGTCTCGGTAGTGATCCCAGTGTCCGCTCAGCTTGTACAAATCGCTCTTTGCCATGTACGGCGTTTTGGTAAGCATATAGCCGCGGCGCTCCTCCTCGTCCTCGACAAAGCGCTGCATTGTCTGTATCATCTTTGCGCCCTTGGGCATAAACAGCGGCAAGCCTTGACCGATACGCTCCTCCGTCATGAACAACTGCATATCTCTGCCAAGCTTGTTGTGGTCGCGCTTTTTGGCCTCGGCAAGCTTTTGAAGGTATTCCTCTACCTCCGCTTTCTTTTCGAACGCCACGCCGTATATGCGCGTGAGCATTTTATTATGCTCGTCGCCCTTCCAGTACGCGCCCGCAAGCTGAATGAGCTTAACGTGCTTTACCTTGCCCGTGCTCGTAAGATGCGGGCCTCTGCACAAGTCCACAAAGTTGCCTTGGCGGTAGAATGTTATTTTGCTTCGCGCTGGAAGCTCCTCGATGAGCTGCATTTTGTACACCTCGTTGTACCCCTGCATTTGCGCCATAGCCGCCTTGCGCGTGACTACCTCGCGCTCGATGGGAAGGTCGGCCGCAATTATACGGTTCATCTCGTTTTCCACCGACACAAGATCGTCCATTGTTATAGCAAAAGGCAAATCGACGTCGTAGTAAAAGCCGGTGGCCGTTGCGGGACCTATCGCAAGCTGCGCCGCGGGATATACCGTCTTTATCGCCTGCGCCAAAATGTGCGAAGCGGTGTGGCGGTATACTTCGCGCCCCTCGTCGTCGCGGTACGTGAGTATCTCCAACGTCGCATCGGCGGTTATCGGGCTTTTAAGATCCACAAGCTCGCCGTTCACCTTGGCAACAAGCGCGGCGCGGGCAAGCCCTTCGCTGATGTTCTTTGCAATCTGTTCCGCCGTCGTGCCGTTTTCCACTTCTATGACGCTACCGTCTTTAAGTGTGATTTTCATTGTCGTAATTCCTCCAAAAGAAAAGTCCTTAACAATAAGTACTGTTAAGGACGATAATTATACCGTGGTTCCACCTTAGTTCGCGCCTATATAAGCGCCTCGTTGTCTTACATAACCGTAAGCGGTTTCCGATTATTGGGAACAACTGGCTAAGTGACGCGAGCGAGATTGCGTAGGCGATTTGCGGGAGACGAACGCAATAGGCTGTGCTCGTAGCGGCGCTACGTGCGCGTTCTATTGCGGCACGTATTCGCGCAAATCGACAGCAAGATTGCCGCACGAACTTAGTCAGGGGTTCCTTTGCGGTGGTTTCGCTTGGCGCGGCTCATACAAGGTTTCCAGCTACCCCTTGCTCT
>CAMWXP010000022.1 GCA_947178255.1 uncultured Clostridia bacterium
TTTTAATAGTACCGCCATGGCGTTGTTCGCGCCGAGGTCGCCCGCCGTTACGGGCTTGCCGTCGTAATCGTACGCTACTATTATTCTGCCCAGCCGCACTTTAAGGTCGTCAAAGTCGGAAGCAAGGCACAGCGTCGCCATGATTTCGCTTGCGGCGGTTATGTTAAATCCGTCGTCGCGCGCGCCAGCCCCTGCGTTTACCACGATAGAGCGCAGTGCGCGGTCGTTGCAGTCCATGCAGCGGTTAAAGGTGACCTTTGCGATTTTAAGCGGATTGCCGAAGTAGATACTGTTATCTATCATTGCGCACAACAAATTGTTGGCGGAAGTTATCGCGTGCAGGTCGCCTGTAAAATGCAAATTAATATCGTCCATCGGCAGGATTTGCGCCATGCCGCCGCCCGTCGCGCCGCCTTTCATTCCGAACACGGGACCGAGCGACGGCTCGCGCAGTGCAAGCGCCGTCAGCTTACCGATCTTGTTCATACCGTCGGCAAGTCCTATGGACACGGTGGACTTACCCTCGCCCGCAGGCGTGGGGTTAATTGCGGTAACAAGAATAATTTTCGCCTTGGGATTGGAAACAGGCTTGACCTTGGCAACATAATCGCCGTAACGGTAAACGTCCGTTATGCCCAGCTTTTTTGCAATACTCTCTATGGGCTGCGGCTTTGCCGCGTAAGCTATTTCGATATCGGTTTTCATGTAATCTCCTTTCGGCGATAAAAATTGAGCTTTGCGCAACGGCAATTAAATTTGGCTATCGTCAACCGTCGGCATATCTTTGCTTTCGTCGGGCGTTGCGGCAATACGCTTGGGCGGCGAGCACAATATCATAGCTACGCAGGCAAGCACGACCGCCACTGCAAAGCCGTAAATAAACGCAGTTACCGACAGCGTGTAGCTAAAAACATTTGCCACGATTGCCGCGGAAACAAGCGCGAGCGCCGCCGCGGCGCACATTGTCAAATCGAACAGAATAAACACCGAGCCGCTTGTTACGCGCGGCTTGACGGTGAGCAGCCGTAGCTTGGTTTGGCGCACTGCTACCGCGCCGCCCACGCTCAAAATAATTGCGGCGATAATGAGCCCGGCCAGCACGCCGTCGCCGCGTTTGTTAAGCGAGGCAAGCAGCGTAAGTATGCCGCATGGCAGGATTACGCACACGATATTCATAACGGACAGCTTTATGCTTCTGCGCGTAATATACCGCGCGCAAAAGAACGCACTTACGCCGTACACCGCAATAACGGTAGCGGCTACGGCAATAATTCCCGACAGCCCGATATCGAGAGCAATCCCGAAGTAAACGAGCAGTGCAACGACAACCGCAAAAGCGGCTTCGAAAAACAGCGCGGACAAATACATTTTTACGTCCAGTCCGCCGAAAATAGAATTGAACACGCTCTTTACGCTTTCCACTCTCCTGCCGCCGAGGCGCGGAATACCGTAGAATGTAATAAGGTACTGCGCAAGCGCCAAAAGCACGGTAACGCCGCCCATTACGTACGCGGTGTTAACGTACACCGTATCGGGATCGTAGCGCAAAAACAACGCAAACGCAACCGCTGCGGCAGCGCACCCGACGGCACAAACCAATTCGTACACGGGGTACTTGTCCACTATGCTAACACCGCCCAAACGAGCGCGCACCGAAAATGCGCAGTAGCGGTAAACCATAATAGCCATAGCAAAAACAAGAAAGCCGAAAAACACCAAGCAGCTTTGCGAAGCGCCCACGCCGTTTGCGCTCCACGCCATTACAAAAAAGGGCGAAGCGATAAACGCGGAAATCGGCATGACAAAATGGTACCTGCCGAACAGCAGCGTGTCGTACTTATGGATGCCCATATACACAAGCGGCATTACGGCAAAAGGCACTATGCACGCAAGCGGCAAAAACCACATAACAAGCGTGCCGCCGTTACTCGATACGTACGGCGCCAAAAAAAGCAAGCACAAAATAACACAGCCCGTCGAAAACGCGTCGCACGACAGTCCTATCTTTTGCACTTTGCTTTCGTACTTGCCCTTGATATCCAAGCTAAACTCCGAAATTTTTTAGGTGGAAAACCATTATAATCCACCATTTCAAATTATAACGCAAATAACCTTATTTGTCAATTATAATTTGACCGTTTACGTCGTCGGAAGCACCGCCGACGGACAAAGTTTCGGTAGCGTCGTCATGCTCCGCCGCCTTGTCGTCGTGCAGCGCGGTAAAGGCGTCCACTATATCGGGCGACGGCTGCGAAAACAAACCGAGCGCCAGCTCCTTTTCGGCGCCGTCAAGCGAAATGCGCTTCAATCTTTTAGATGCGGCAACCTGCTTTTCCAGCTGCTCGTACGCCTTGCCGTCGTCGAATTGCTTGTTGGTATTAATAACGGAAATCGCGCCGACTTTTATAAGCTTGTCCATAACGCGCGCGCCGTTTGCGCCGCTCTCCCCGCCGTACAGGCAAAGCGCCTTGTACGCGCCGTCGATCACCTTTACGTTTATAAGCGTATGCACTGCGGTAAGCACGCGCTCGTCGGAGAAGCATTCCGCGGCCAAAAGATAGCCCACAGCGGGCGCGTCCGCCTTTTGCGGTTTTTCGCCTTTGGGCGAAGTCATCCACTTTGTAAAGCCCACGCAAAGCGCGGCGGCAAACAAAATAAACGCAAGTATATCTGCGAGCAAGCGCACCGCCCAAATATCCACAAAACGCTTTATAAGCACGTCAAACGCGACTACAATTCCGCCCGCGACCAAAAGCCCGAGTGCAACCGCGATAATGCCGCGCGCGCCCACCCTGTCTTTAAGTTCGCCGAACGCGGTGGCGACAGAGGAAATAAGCCTGTAAACAGCCTTGGCCGACAGCCCGAACATAAGCGCGACAAGCGCGGTGGAAACAACGGTAATAACTATTTGGTACTCCCGCTTTACAACGTTCGGGTAGAACAAAAAATACTGCCACAGCGCAAGAAAGCCCAGCCCCGCGCCCATAAGCACAAGCGCGGCGCGCAGTATTATAAGTTTAACTTTGTCGTAGCTGTTGTTTGTCATTATACCTATTCTCCGTATAATTTGAGCATGCCGCTCTTGGCGTCGTTTATAAAAATACTCAGCGCCGAAAACCGTTCGGCAACGTAGTTGTTTTCCACCATGCGTTTAATGCTGTACTC
Organism: uncultured Clostridia bacterium; assembly: GCA_947178255.1. GTDB lineage: Bacteria > Bacillota > Clostridia > Christensenellales > Pumilibacteraceae > Anaerocaecibacter. The sequence goes on from CAMWXP010000022.1 coordinate 3,166, forward strand.
GTCGCCCACAAGCACCGCCATTTTTTTGGCGCGGGTTATCGCTGTGTACAAAAGGTTGCGAGTCATTATGACGGGCGAACCACCGACGACGGGCATTACTACGGCGTCGAACTCGCAGCCTTGACTTTTGTGCACGGTCACGGCGTAGGACAGAATGAGCTGGCGCTTGATTTCGCCCGCGTACAGCACACGCCGCCCGTCCTCGAACTCGACTTCTATCTCACCCGTTTCGAATATGTGCGACACTATGCCTATATCGCCGTTGAACACTCCCGTGCCCACCGCAGCACCCCGCGTCCATTCCAGCTCGTAATTGTTTACGGTATGCATAACGCGATCGCCCTCGGCAAAGGATATATCGCCCACCTCGACGTGCCGTTTTGCGCCGCCGTTGAGCGATTTTTGCAGCCGCGCGTTAAGGTTATGCACGCCGCACACGCCGTTTTTAAGCGCCGCTATAACTTGTATTTTGGACGGCTCTATGCCGCAAAAATCGGTAATACGCGTGGTGGCAAGCTCGACGGTCATGTCCGCCGTCTCGATGGGGCTGCGCATGCGGAAGAAAAAGAAATCACCCTTTTTTGCCGTAAGGTCGGGCATATGCCCCGCGTTAATCTCGTGCGCGTTGAGCGCGATAAGGCTTGTTTGCGACTGGCGGTAAATAAAGCTAAGCCGCGTCACCGGCACAAGCCCGCTGCCTATCAGGTCGCGCAGTACGTTTCCCGCGCCCACCGACGGAAGCTGGTCGGAATCGCCCACTATTATCAGCTTTGTGCCGTCCGCAATTTTGTCGAGCAGCATTTTGAACAAAAATATATCCACCATCGAAAACTCGTCTACTATCACTGCCGAAGTGGTAAACTTGGCGCCGTCTTCTAGCGACAGTATGGCGCGGTGAATTGTGGACGCATCCCTGCCGCACCCCTCGGTTATGCGCTTGGCAGCTCTCCCCGTGGGCGCGAGCAGCGTCGCGTTAAGCGACATTGTGTCCAGCACGAAAAGTATGCAGTTTATAATGGTGGTCTTGCCAGTGCCGGGGCCGCCGGTAATTACCGACGCGCCGTAAAACACAGCCTTTTCCACCGCCTCGCGCTGCGTGTCGTGCAGCACGATTCCGTTTATCTTTTGAAACCTGTCTATAATATCCGAAATGTCTGCGGCAACTCCGCCCTCGCCGTCCACACGCCGTACGAGCTTGACGGCAACCGACTTTTCGGTACGGTAATAATAGTCCTGCATGACGGCGCCGTCAAACGGTTCTACCGTCTTGCGCTCTATCAGCAGCTCGTCGTACGCCTTGTTGAGCATACCCTCGTCGTATTCGCCGAGCACGGCCTTTGCGGCGGCAAAACACTTGTCGCGCGGCAGGTACGTGTTGCCCTCTTTTTCGCACGCCGTTTTAAGCGCGTAAACGAGCCCCGCACGCATCCGGAACTCGCCCAGCATATCCACGCCCATAGACTGCGCTATCTTGTCGGCGGTCAAAAACCCAACGCCGCCGACGTCCTCTATAAGTATATACGGATTGGTTTTGACTGTGGCAACGGTAGCCGCGCCGTACACAGAATACAGCTTCATTGCAAGGTTGACCGATATGCCATACCCCGCCAAAAACATAATTGCGTCGCGCTCGGCGCGAAGCTCGCCGAACGACTCTGCTATCTTTTTCGCCTTTGCCGCCGAAATGCCTTTGACCTCGGCAAGCCGCTCGGGCGCGTTTTCCATAACGTCTATCGTTTTGGAGCCGAACTTTTCGGCAATGCGCGCGGCGGTCTTTTCCCCCACGCCCTCTATAAGCCCCGAGCCCAAAAACTTGATTATTCCGTACACGGTATGCGGCATGCTCAGCCGCGCCCCGCTCGCCTTGAACTGCATACCGAATTTGGGATGAAGCACAAACTCTCCCTCCAATTCCACGCAATCCCCGGGTGTGACGGGCGGAAGCGTACCCGCAACGGTAACGGGCTCGCCGTTACTGTCAAGCGACAGCACCGTCCAGCCGTTTTCGTCGTTGCGAAATATTATTTCCTCTACCGAGCCGGTTAATTTTTCCACACTAAATATTTGCCTTGATTTTATTTACGCTGTCAAGCTGTTCCCACGGCAGATTTTTCTTGCCGAAGTGACCGTAGTTTGTGGTCAGCCTGTAAATGGGCTTTTTAAGCCCGAGCTTGTCCGAGATAGCCGCAGGACGGAAGTCGAACACGCGGTTAATAACTTCGAGTATTTTTTTGTCGTCGCCCGTGCCGTACGAGTCGACAAACAGCGATACGGGTCGCGCCTTGCCTATGGCGTAGCCGACCTGCAAAAGCAGCTTATCGCACAATCCCGCCGCAACGATATTTTTGCACACGTACCGCGCGTAGTAGGACGCCGAACGGTCCACCTTGGACGCGTCCTTACCCGAGAACGCGCCGCCGCCGTGCGCTATCGCGCCGCCGTAGGTATCGACTATAATCTTTCTGCCCGTAACGCCTGTATCGCCCGCAGGCCCGCCTACGACAAAGCGACCTGTGGGATTGACAAGTATTTCGGCGCCTTTCATAAGCTTTTCGGGTATAACGCGGTTAATAACACACTCTATAATTCCGTTACGGATATCGGCCTCGGATACGTTCTCGTCGTGCTGTGCGGATACGACAACCGTCTTTACGCCTACGGGCACGCCGTCCTCGTATTTGAGCGCGACCATAGCCTTGCCGTCGGGCCGCAAAAAGTCAAGCTCACCCGCCTTTCGCACGGCGGCAAGCTGATAAGTAAGCGCATGCGCAAGCGTAATGGGCATAGGCATAAGCTCGTCGGTTTCGTTAGTCGCGTAGCCGAACATCATACCCTGATCGCCCGCGCCCACCTTGTCGTACTTGTCGGACGATACTCCGGTACGGTTTTCCAGCGAGCTTATAACGCCGCACGCAATGTCGGGCGACTGGCCGTTAATGCAGTTAAGTACCGCGCAAGTGCGGTAATCGAAGCCGAGCGCGGGGTCGGTATAACCCACCTCTTTAATGGTGGAGCGCGCTATCTTTTGCACGTCTATAAAGTCGGTGGCGGTATCGAACTCGCCGAGCACTACGGCAAGCCCGGTAGCGCAGCACACCTCGCACGCTATACGGCTGTTTTCGTCCTTTTCGAGCGCCGCGTCGAGTATGCTGTCGGCAATATAATCACAAACCTTATCGGGATGTCCTTCCGTCACGCTTTCCGACGATATAATTCTTTGCATGTTATCCTCCGCATAAATCTTTCGATATTAACAATCATAAATATATACTACCCTGAAGTTTTTGTCAAGCACGCGCGTATAAAACAAAGATATAGCGGTGAATTTCGCACAACAAACCGAGTAATGCGCAGAATCTTCCGTATTATGTGCATACGGCAATAGTGGCGAAAAGCAATTAACAACGACACAAAACTAATTGGGTGTAACGTAAAACGAACAACAAAAGACAACACACAACACTAAAAGTTTTCTTGCCTACTTCTTTTCCAAAAGAAGTAGGGCGAATTTTGTAAAATTATCTATGTTGTAGGTATTGACAACAAAAATAAACGGTGATATAATATGAAAAACTTATCCATATTAGGAGGAATGATGCAAGCATTATTTGACTTTTTTGTAAAGGTTTTCAGTCTCGATCCGGACAACGCTAACTTTTACAATAAACTGGCGGGAATTTTCACAGGCGCCGTACTTTTTGCGACAATCATGATTGTGATTGTAATCGCACTTATGATTACAATAGCGGTTTTGGCTGTTAAGAACAACAACAAAAAGCGCCAAATCAAAGAGAACGCGCAAATCATTGAGGACAACGCCGAAACGCGCAACCGCATCCGCAACGAAATCGAGCCGATCATTCGCAAGGAAATCGACCTCGAATACAAGGAAAAGATGCCCAAGTCCGGCGTAACCGACGAGCAGTACGAACGCCTCAAAAAGAAGCTGGACGAAAAGGACGCTCAAATCAAAGAGCTCGGCAGAGCGCTTGAACAGGCCAACGCAACCACGCACGCCATTTCCGCCAACACCAATACGACGGAAATGTCCAAGACCGTTGCCGATTTGACGTTGCAGAACTCCATGCTCACCGACCAAAACAACCAGTACCACAACGAGATATCCGAGCTTCAGGACGAAATTCTCAGGCTCAAAGAGCAAAAAGGCAAACAGCAAGTCGCCGCCGAAAAAGCCAAGCAAAAAGCTGTGGCCAAGGCCAAGGCAGACGTAGTCAAGGAAGCCGAAATGAAGGCAGCCAAGGAAAAAGCCGCGCAGGAAAAAGCTGCGGCTAAGGAAGCCGAAATGAAAGCTAAAAAGGAAGCCGCGGAAAAAGCCAAGGCCGAAAAAGCGGCAGCCGATAAAGAAGCGAGAGAAAAGGCAAAAGCCGAAAAGGCAGCAGCCGACAAAGAAGCAAGAGAAAAAGCCAAAGCCGAAAAGGCAGCAGCCGACAAAGCCGCCAAGGAAAAGGCCGCAGCCGATAAGGCCGCGCAAGAAAAAGCGCTAAGAGAAGCCGCCGAAAAGATAGCCAAAGAAATAGCGGAAAAGACCGCTAAGGAAACTGCGGAAAAAGTAGCGGAAAAGACCGCCGAAAAGACGGCTAAGGAAACCGCCAAGGAAACAGCTAAGGAAACCGCCGAAAAGACGGCGGAAAAGACCGCCAAAGAGGTTGCAAAGGAAGCCGCCGCGACGCAAGCAGCAAACGCTAACGACGATGACGACGAATACGACAACGAATTCGGCGACGAAAACTCGGCTGTCAAGGTAACGCTCAAATTCGACGAGGAAAAGGGCGACTGGGTAATCGAACGCACGGATATGAACAGAGCGTACAGACGTTTGCCCACCAAAGCGGAAGCACTGCCCGTTGCTCGCGAACTTGCCAAACGCTTGGAAGCTCAGCTGATAGTCCACAACAAGGACGGCAAGCTCAGCTACAACCTTTAAAACAAAACAACCGCCTTACGGTGTATTCAATAGGGATAAAAAGCAAGGAGAAGGATAAAATCTTACCTTGCTTTTTTATTCTTGTTTTGCTATAATGAAATTACGATAAGCAATAATTTATTCTTTCAAGGAAATCCTGCGTTACGATGTCATTTAGGTATTTAGGAGGTAAATAAATGTCAATCTTATATGTTGCCTTTAAGGGGAACGGTAATTCAGCTAATAAAATAGTAAATGGTCTTGTCGGTGATAAATTGTTTTTAACAAATTCGTATGAGGGATTAAAGACAGATATTGAAAATAGCCCTGATACATATGATTTGGTCTATATGTTTGGACTGGATAAAAAACTTAAAGGGACTATAAGAATAGATTGTATTGCCCAAAAAGGCGAGAAACGTTTATATTCAAGCGTGGATTTTGATTCAATTGCAATGAAATTGAATCAAGTTGGCATTATTACTAATACAAGCAGTACACCAACCCAATCTTTATGCAATGAAGCTTATTGGCATATGTTAAGAAAATACAATTATCATGTGATTTTCTTCCATGTACCTTCCATAAAGTATATTACAGAAGATTTTATCGAAAAAGTGCGAGCTTCATTATAAATTTCAATTTATCGCTCTAAAAATTAAAAAGTATAGCCCACTATACTTCGTTTACGAAGCTTGTGGGCTATTAATTTTTACCACGTGAAAATCCCTATATCAAACATCCGTTCGGGCGGTTTTTTGTTAGTGAATAAGTAATAGTGAATAATGAATAATGTCGGACTGCTTTACCGCTGAGTACCTTCCCCCACGGGGAAGGTGTCACCATAGGTGACGGATGAGGGCAATCATTAAAATCTTATCCTTTTTCTTAATTCTTCATTCTGCATTCTACATTCTGCACTTACAGCAGCAGCGCTGCCGCAACTACTATCCCCGCCCCCGGCAGACCGAGCACACCTACGAGCAAGGAGTTAAACACGTTTAGCGGCAACGCGATAATATTGAACGCGGAAAGCCCCGCGATTAAAGCGCCGCCCGAGAGCGAGTTTATAACAATGCGCAACACTCCGCGCGTTTTAAGGTGCATAACCCACGCTACGACTGCTACAAGCATCGCCGCCGCCGCAAATATCAAAACCGTTTCCCAACCGAATTTCATACTGTAATATATGACAAATCCCGACCGATAATCGGTCGGGATTTGTCCGGTTTTGTCAAATAAAAGGTTTTTTGTTTAATATCAATGTTATTATTCTTCGTCCGACGAAATGACGGTTTTAAAATCGGTGGGAAGCGTCACGGTTGTTTTACCCACGTTAAAAACAATAATGCTCGATACGGTCTTGCCCGTCTCCGGCTCGTCCTCGTCGTTATCCGACCACTCTTCCACATAGCCGAAGTAAACTATCTTGCCGTTTTGAATTTTGATAGTGTACGTTTCGACATCGCTTACATTGTCGATATCATCATCGTCCTCTTTGAACGTTGCGGTATAAGCGCCGTTCTCGAACGTGAACTCGGCAAAGCCGTTGTATGCAGTCTCATATTGCCTGAAATCAAGCTTGGCGTATTTCATTACGTCGTTATCGGTTTCTTTTCTGTACCAAGCTTTTTCCGTATCATCGTACTCGTATTGGTAATTCTTTCCGTCACCCACGGCAGCAAAGGATTTTTGCGGTCTGGTTTCCAAAACCCACTCACCGTTTTCCATTACGTAATCGTTCGTTTCGTCGTCGTACTTTCTGCTCGTGTACGTTCCGTCGATGCCGTATTTATCGGCAGTCATGGTAAGCGTAGAATCGCCTTTGGTATAAACCTTGCCGTCTCTCTCGCGCCGCATGACCGACCTCGCCGAAAAGTTAGCAATGCCGGTATAATCGAACGCCGCCTGCCACGCCGCTTCGTCGGCGACCTGCTCGGACTTGATAGTAGCGGGATCGGTGTCGGCGGTAATTTTATCATCGCGGTCACCGCCGTCGCCTATGCACGCGACCATACCGAACGCCGACGCAGCAATAGCCGAAGCTAACATAAGCGATAAGATTTTCTTTTTCATGATTGGCTCCTTAATAAGGTTAAATTCAACAACATTATACCCACCGTACGGCAGATTGTCAATCGTTTATTACATTGATTATTAATTATATACTCTCTTGCACCACGCAGGTAAGCGCAATGACAAACGTACTACCCTTGCCCTTTTCGCTTTCGACGGAAATCGTGCCGCCCATCATTTCCACTATCTGCTTGCAAATAGTAAGGCCCAAACCGCTCGACCCCGACTCCCTGCCGCGCACCTTGTCGCAGCGGAAAAATCTGTCGAATATTTGCGCCTGGTCCTCTTGCGATATGCCCATGCCGTTGTCCTGAACGGCAATTTCCACGCCGCCCTCGACGCATTCTATAAACAACTTGATAACGCCCTTTTCGGCGGGCGTATACTTGATGGCGTTGTCTACAAGCGTGCGCACCGCCTCGGTAAGCAAGTTCTTATCGGTATTCAGCGTGACGGACAGCTCGCCCACCAGCTCGATTTGGTGCCCTGTGTTGAGCAGCTTGTAGCCGTCCACAACCTCGGCAACAGTTTCGTAAAGGTTGAACTCGGTGCAGTTAAGCGCAAAATCGCCGAGCTTGGCAAGCCACAAAAGCTGCTCGACAATGCGCTTCATGTTCTCGCTTTCGCGCGATATCGCTTCCACCGCCTCGGCAAGCACCTTGGGGTCGTCCTTGCCCCACCGCCGCAAAAGATTGGCATAGCCGGCAATGACGGCAAGCGGAGTTTTAAGCTCGTGCGACGCGTCGGATACAAAGTTTTCCTGCCGCTCGAACGCCTGCTGCAACGAATCCAACATTGAATTTATCTGCTCGGTAAGCTCCATCAGCTCGTCCTGCGAGTCGACGGGGTCGAGCCGCGCCGACGCTGATAAATTATTCTCCTCGGAAATTTCCTTTACTCTGTGCGTAATCTTGCGCACGGGGCTTATCATGTACTGGCTTGAAAATCCGCCGAGCACGGCGCCGAGTATAATAAACACAAGTACGACCACTGCGGACGTTATTATAAGCCGTTGCATATACGCAGACGAAATACTCTCCCCGCTTCCCGACAGCTTGCCTATGCTGGCAAGCATAAACGCGGCGTAGCCTATAAGCATAAGCCCGAACACCACTGTAAACACGACGGTGGTTTTTGCGGTTATGCCTATTTTCAGTTTTTTGGATAGCTTTCTAAACCCTATCACGCACAGCGTAACGGGAAAGAAAATACAGCAAAATATTTTAAACGCAATAGAGCGCGATTTGCTTTTCCGCTCAACGCGCTCCGAATTTTCGGACTTTATCTCCGCTATTGTTTGCTTGACGGCTTCCTTTTTTTCCTCGTCGGGAGCAACTTGCTTGTTATCGTCGTTCATCTTATAACGTAACCCGCGCCGCGCACGGTTTCTATAATATTCACTTTATAAGTATTGTCTATTTTGGCGCGTAAATACCGTATGTACACGTCCACAACGTTGGTGCTGCCGTAAAAGTCGAACCCCCACACCTCGTCCAGCAGCGTTTCGCGCGAAATAACGACGTTACGGTGCTGCATAAGATACAACAAAAGATCGAATTCCTTTTTGGTAAGGTCTATGGGCGCGCCCGCATACGTGGCGACTCTCGCGTCGGGATTGACGGACAGGTCGCCGCAAATCATATTGTTGGTGGACGACGCGACGGCGTTTTTGGTATGCAAGCGAATGCGCGCCAAAAGCTCCTCTATGGCGAACGGCTTGGTCATATAATCGTTGGCGCCTATGTCAAGCCCCGTCACCTTATCCACCACTTGGTCGCGTGCGGTAAGGATTATTACCGGCGTTTGCTTGGACATACGCAAGCGCCGCAACACCTCTATGCCGTTAAGCGACGGAAGCATAACGTCCAAAATAATAAGGTCGAAATCGGCGGCAAGCGCGATATTAAGCGCCTCTCGCCCGTCGCCGCAAATGGTGCAGGCGTAGTTTTCGTGTTCGAGCTCAAGCTGCAAAAACCGCGAAATCTGCGCCTCGTCCTCGACTATAAGTATGCTTTTTCTATCCATATGGCTGTGTTCCGATTTTGTCGTTAGTTAGAAACGCTTTACCGTTTCGATACGCAAAGTATTCGTATTGCCCGACACGCCTACGGGCACGCCCGCGGCGATGACCACAAGATCGCCCTCGGCGACCATGCCGGTGTTCAGCGCGCAGTTTACCACATGCTTAAACAGCTCGTCGGACGATTCCTGTTTTTTGCTGAGCGTGGGCACAATACCCCAGTTCATAGCAAGCTGATTGTACGCCTTTTCGGACGTTGTAGGCGCAATTATGGGCGCCGACGGGCGGAAACGCGAAATCTTGCGCGCGGTGTAGCCCGACTGCGACACTGCTATAATCGCCTTTGCGTCAAGGTCGAATGCCGCCGCGCACGCGGAGTGCGAAACCGCGTCCGTAATAGACTTGATATCTGCGTCGAGTACGTTAAACCGTTTTTTGAAATCTATACCGCTTTCTGCGCGTTCGGCGATAGTAGCCATAGTGCGCACCGATTCCACGGGATAATTGCCCGCAGCCGTTTCGCCCGAAAGCATGATAGCTGACGAGCCGTCGTACACGGCGTTTGCCACGTCGGAAATTTCCGCACGCGTCGGGCGCGGATTGGTGACCATCGATTCCAACATCTGCGTGGCGGTAATGACCTTTTTGCCACTGCGGTAGCACCGCGAAATAATGTCTTTTTGAATACCGGGCAGCTCCTCGAACGGGATTTCCACACCCATATCGCCGCGAGCTACCATAACGCCGTCGCACTCGGCAAGTATGGACATAACGTTGTCCACGCCCGAGCGGTTTTCTATCTTTGCGATGAGCTGAATGCTGTTGGCGTCGTTCTCGTTAAGTAAGCGCTTAACTATGCGCACGTCCTCTACGCTGCGCACAAACGACATTGCTATGTAATCCACGTCCTGCGAAATGCCGAATTCTATGTCCGCGCGGTCGCCGTCGGACAGGTACGGCATGTCGATAAACGTGTCGGGCATGTTAATGCTCTTTCGGTTGGAAAGGTAGCCGTCGTTCATAACGGTAGTCACTATATCGGTCTTGTTCACGCTTTCGACGGACAGCTCGATAAGCCCGTCGTTTACCAGTATGCGCGTACCCTTTTTTACGTACTGCGGAAGGTCCTCGTACGACACTGACACTATGGTGTGGTCGCCCTCCACCTCGCGCGTGGTAAGCGTAAACTTATCGCCCTTTTTCAGCTCCACCTTGCCGTCTTTGAACGTCCTTATGCGGATTTCGGGCCCCTTGGTGTCGAGCAAAATGGCAACGGGCACGCCCAATTCCTTGCGCGCGCGCTTTACCATATCCATACGCCGTTTATGCTCGTCGTACGTGCTGTGCGAAAAGTTAAGCCTCGCTACGTTCATGCCCGCGCGTATCATGCTTTTAAGCACCGAGTAATCGTCGGTAGCCGGTCCGAGTGTGCATACGATTTTTGTTCTACGCATAATGTAGTTTCCTCCGTTATGGATAGGATTTAATATAAATATGAGCGCGTAGGCGCAACCGATAATTCCGAATTCATAATTCCGAATTCCGAATTAAAATTAAAGTATTTCCTTAATGCGTTGTATCAGCATTGCCTTTTCGTTGCCCTTCACCTTTTGGGCGTACGACATCAAAAGCGTGGACTGCTTGCGGTTAAGCTCCACCTTGCGCTGCGCGTTCTTTTTCATCATCTCGATAAAGAACTTGTCGAGGAATTCAAGCATATACTGCCCGAACGAGCTTTTCATAGCCTCGTTTTTCATCACGTTTTTGAATATGCCGTCCACAATATCCACCTTGTTTGCGACGAGCAGGTTTATGACCATGGTAAACAACTCGCCCTTGTCGGCTGTCGGCGAAAAGCTAAACACCGCACGGTTTACGACAGGACGGTCTATAAGCGTCTTTTGCACCTTGGCGGCGTTTGCTTTAAGGAACAGCTCGTATATTCTGTCCACGTACAGCTTGGCAAAGACGAGGTTTTTCAGGTCTGCGTCGTTGCGGATAAGCATAAATTCCCAAAGGTCCTCGGCGGCGCCGTAATCCAAATTAAGCATAGCGCCGAAGTACTTGTCAACCGCCGCCTGCTTCAACATATCGGAATTGAAAAATTCGCTCAAAATCTCGTACTGCTTGATTTGTTTGGTGTTCATAATTCCTCACAAAGTAAAAATATTTTTCATTATAATTATACATTATACGCAATCCAAAATCAAGCGTTTTGCCAAATTTACCGCCCCGATTTGCGTATATACGCAACAAAAAAAACCGACGGAGCGAACACTATCGGTTTTATGCTATAAGCATTAACATCAACGCCAGCGACCCGAGCGCGGCGGCAAGCGTGGGTATAGCGACTACAACGCCGATTTTAAGAAAATCTATATACCTGAACTTGACTTCATGCTTGTTCAATATATTGCTCCACATTATGCCCGCAAGCGCGCCGATTGGCGTAAACAGTGCGCCGAGGTTGGAGCCGATTATGGTTGCGAACACCGCAGATATTCCCGCCGCCCCGCCGCTCGACTGTATTATCGACGAAAACAGCACGCTCATAGGAATGTTGTTTATCAGATTGGACGCAAGGAAGGAAGTCGTGCCGTATTTGATTACGGACAGATTACTGCCGAGCAGCGCGCCTATTTTTGCGGTAACGCCGTTCTCGTTCAAGCCTACGATAAGCACAAACATAGACAGCACAAACGGTATAAGCTGGTACGGCGCGCGCTTAATGCAGCCGAGCATAGCCGCGGGCTTTTTGCGCCGCACGATTGCGATTACGCCCGATATAACAAACAAGCTGCCGACGGCGCACGCGGACACTATCCACATTTCGATATTTATGTACGAGCCTATCGCGAGCAATACGGTGCAGACGGCAAGGTGAACTATCCCCACCCACAGCGAAAGTTTGTCCTCTATCACCACCGTTTCCGCTTCCCCTTCTATGGGCTGGGCAAGCTTTTTTCGGAACAGCAAATACAGCGCGAGGAATGCGACCAGCCCCGCCGCCACGGTAGGCACAATACTCACTTTTAGGTACTGCACAAAATCTATACCGCAAGCGGTAGCAAGGTATATGTTTGTGGGATTGCCTATAACGAGCGCCATGCTCCACGTGTTGGCCGCAACGAATTCTGCGGCAAGGTACGGCAACGGGTTTATTTTTGCGTTCTTTGCAAAGTAGCAAATAAAGGGCGTAAACGACAGTATTATAACGTCGTTGGACGTAAACACGGTCAGCACCGACACGGTTATGTAAAGAAGCATAAACAGCTTGGTTTGGCTTGTCTTGGCACGCCTAAGCACCACGCCCGCAAGGTATCGGAAAAATCCCAGCTCGTCGAGGAATATGGACAGCACCGTCATCGACAAAAACAGTACAAGGATTTTTACGGGGTTTACTGCGGTATCGGAAATAAACGCGTCGCCCACCGCCTTAACGCTCGCCCCGCCGCACGCCAATAGTACACCCGCGCCGACAAGCGTAATTACCCAATAGGTATCTATACTGATTTTTCCCAGCTTAATCTTCGGGAAAAACAGTATGCTCAGTATCATAGCGACACAAGTTATGGAGCAAATAACAATGGCAAGCGTCATACATAACAATATAGCATATTTCGACAAAAATGTTAAACAAAATCCGCTATTGATTTTGCATTGAAAAATTGATATAATTTGTGAGTAAAACCTTTACTTAAAACGTTGTTTAAGTAGAAAGGGTTAATAAGCCTTTTCAGAGGACGCAATGGAACGCGAAGCGGAGTTGTACAACAAATATTTGCGTGGCGATAACGAGGCGTTAGAGCAGCTTGTTATCGGTTACGGCGACGGGCTTATCGGCTACGCCTATTGTTTTCTGCATGATTTCGCGGCGGCGGAGGACGTAATGGAAGACACCTTTGCCACACTTATAGTCAAGCGCAAAAAGTTTGTGGCGCGCTCGCCCTTCGAGGCGTATCTGTTCAGAATAGCGCGCAACAAATGTTTGGACCGCTTACGCAAGGCAAAACGCGAAACGCGCTTGGACGGCATAGAACTTGCAGCCACCGCCGATATAGAGGACGACGCATTAAAGGTCGTTCGCGACGAAAAGGTGTACAAGGCAATGCTCACCCTACCGCGCGACTACCGCGCCGTACTGTACCTTATGTACTACCAAGGCTTTACGGTGGACGAAATAGCCGCGGCGCTCGGCAAGAACAAAAAGCAAGTGTACAACCTACTATCGCGCGCCAAAGCCGCCCTCAAACAATTATTGATCAAGGAAGGTATCGGTTATGAAGACCTATAAAGAGCGCACGCAAAGCATTCTGCAAAAAGCGGAAGTACAGCGCAAACAAAAGCATAAAAGAATAACGTTAATAACGGTTTTATCAAGCGTAGCGGCGGTAATACTCGCACTCAACCTAGTGCTGTTCGTGCCGTACACCGTGGGCGGCACCGATTTGACAAAGTACAGTTCAAGCGAATATTACGGCGTTATCCGGCAGCTTTACGGGCTTACGCATGAAACGACTTCGCCTCGCCGAACCAACAACTTTAACGAATGGTTCGGATTCATTTTCAAAGCGGGCGCAGCAGACCCCGGCGATAAAAATTTAGCCGGTAGCTCAAGGCCACCCACCGCCCCCGGTGCGGAAACCGATTCGAGCACGGCAATCGGCAACAACTATCAGGAAACAACGCTCAACCAAACGGACGGCGTTACCGAAGCCGATTTATTCAAGCGCAGCGACACACACATATTCTATCTCGGGTACACAAGCACGTTCAGTAGCACGTCGTATGATTTACGAGTCTATTCGATTGACGGCGAGGACTCGGAGCTTATAACAACGTACACTGTCAAGCCCGACAAAGACACGTCGTTCTCGGGATACGCCGCCGACCGAGAAATGTATTTAAGCAAGGATTTAAGCACGATAACGATCATATCGCCGTGCTATAATTATCAAGCTGGCGGACGATACACGACGGTAATCAACGTGGACGTATCTAATTTGTCCAATATCAAGGAACGCACCAGAACGTATATTTCCGGACGTTACGTCAGCTCGCGCATAGCGGACGACAATTTGCTTGTAATATCCGACTTTACGGTACGCAACAACGCAGACTTCGACAACGTTACGGCATACGTTCCGCAGGTCGGCAAAAAAGACAGCATGAAGCCGCTGTCGGCAAAGGACATCGTGTGTCCCCAAAATGCCGACAAAGCGCGCTATACCGTAATTTGCTCGCTGGACAGCGATTTGGAGGTAAAGGATTCCGTCGCGCTACTGTCGTTCTCCGACGACGTATACGTTTCGCAAAACAACCTGTTCGCCACCCGCACGTACGACAATGCCGTCCAAACGGCGGACAGCATAGAATACACGGACGGCACGCACAGTATGACCGAAATACGCATTGTACCGTACGATAACGGAATGCTCGGCGACACCCGCGCCGTAACCGTCGACGGCACCGTACTCAACAGATACAGCCTCGACGAGTACAACGGCGTACTCCGCGCGGTAACTACTGTCAACTATGCCGTAGGCAGGAACAGAAGCAAATGCATGCTGTACTGCTACGACTTGGACACGTTGGAGGTTGCGGCAAAGGTAACAAACTTCGCACCCGTCGGTGAATCGGTCAAGTCGGCACGCTTCTACGGCGACGTCGCGTACGTTTGCACGGCGGAGACAAGAGTAGTTATCACCGACCCCGTGTTCGCGTTCGACCTTTCCGATTTGAATAACATTACGTACACCGACACCGGCACAATCCCCGGCTACTCGCTGTCGCTCAACAAGTTTACACACAACACTTTGCTCGGCATCGGCTACGGCAACGACATCCGAACGCTCAAAATCGAGCTGTACGAACAAACGGACAGCGATGTAAAATCGGTCGCCACATACGAGGAATGGGACGTAAGCTTTTCGTCGGAGTTCAAGGCGCACCTTATCGACGCTAAAAACGGCATTATCGGCTTGGGCATATCGTCGCTCACGCAAGACGGCACGCGCTACGCCATATTCCGCTACGACGGCTACGACCTTACGGAAATCGCGTCAGCCAAAACCGAATCGCATATTGTGAATTATATGCGCGCAACTGTAATCGACGGCTACGCCTATATCTTTGAAGACGGTGGATTCCACGTAGTAAAATTAGCATAAATAATTACGCTGTATCACAACAAAAGCGGGAGCATTTACTCCCGCTTTTTTATTTGATTATTCTACTTCAATTCGTCGATAAAGTTTTGCATTCGTTCGGTTACGAGTTGGTCGCGCTTCATACCGACAAGCTCCTCACGGCTCACCCACTTATAAGCTATCGTTTCCCATTCCTGCAAAGTAATGTTATCTTTATCCCAATCGGTAACACAAAGAAACTCTACGTAAATGCAATGCACCTTATCATCTATTACCTGCCCCACTTCGGTCAGTTCGGACGCGACAATCCCCGTTTCCTCGCGTAGCTCTCTTACGGCGCACTCTAATGGCGTTTCGCCCGCAAGCGCCGAGCCACCCGTCGTGGCCTCCCACATTCCGCCGTACGACTTTCTGTAATCACGTTGCATAAGCAAATACGTTCCGTCGGTGTGCTTGACCAAAATATCGCAAACAAGATGGAATAGCCCGTCCTCGATTTTCACCCCGCGCACAAGCCGCTTGCCCTCTATCTTTTCAAAGTTACAATCATACGCATCCCAAATTTCCATAAATGTTTACTCCGCATATACTTTATATCGTTATTTTATAAGCTTTTTAATAATATGCTTGACCGTTTTTTCAACAGTCTTTTTTTCGTAATCGCGAAGCAAATCGAAATTACTGAACGTGCCGCCGTCGGGGCTCGACCAGCCTATCAGCCATTGATTAACGCAATCGTCGGACAAGTTGTCGCTGTCGGACTTGTATTTAAAAACGTAATATACTTCCTTCTTTACCTTGCCGCTGCCCAACAGTTGTATGTCGTCAGGCTTTTTGCCGAGCTCGGTGGGATAGACAAGCCAATGCACCATGTCGCTTTTTGCCAAATATTCGGCATTGTTCAGTTCGGCGGGAAACAGCGCTTGCTTGCCGTGCTTGCAAAGCAAACCGTAAGTAAGCTCCGCGTACTCCAAATCCTCCGCAAGCGGCTTTACAATGCTTTCGGTTACGGTGCGGTTGTTATTAAGCAGCGTTTCCAGCGCGTAATACCGCACGTTATCGGCGCACGATTGCACGGCGCGTTCAAGCAGGTCTAACAACCTATCGGTTATGCAATGCTTGCACACGTCCGCCAAATATTCCAACTCGACCATTTCGTCGGAATCCGGTTGTGCTATGGAAATCAAGCGTTCCGCTTCGTCGGCAAGGTATTCGGCAAGCGCCGCTTGCGCTTCGGGCGAAAGCTTTTTAATGCCGTCCTTATACTCGTTTAAGCCCTGCAAAAATTTACCCCGCCGATACTCGTCGGTTATGGGCTTGACTATTTCAATCACTTTATCTATATCGGATTTGGAAACGGTGTTTTGCTTAAAAAGCTTATCGACGGCGGTTTCAATCGTGCACTCGGCGGAAACGAGCGTTACCAATTCTTTTATGACCTCTATATCGGCGTCGGTTGCGAAATCGGTATTTTTGCCGGCAAGCGTGTACAGCATAAGCAGCTTGTCTTCATAGTTAAATATTTCGTCTTTCTTTTTGTACGTAGACACGGTCGGTATAACCGTCAAAAGTCTGCGCATTTCGTCGACCGAAAAGCGCACTATATATTCGAGATCTGCACGCGACAGACTGTTGGTTTTTAATACGATATTGCCTATGTATGACAGCAAATTGGCATGCTCCGAATACTTATCCGTATTCTTTACACTATCCAGCATTTCAGTTATTTGCGACATTTCTCACCCCGCGAAAAATATTTTTTTGATTATACCATAGCGTATAATCGCTGTCAATATGATACGGTTAGATTATCTAAGTACACCAAAGAGAATGCCCGCGAACTGCGCGGGCGGGCTTCGGCGTTCCGCCGAGCGCCTAGCGAACTGTGTGGCGAAATATCTTGAACTTATTACATATGAACTATTCTTTTCCTGTTTATAATATTATTATTGTTATCCTCGCCACACTACTCGTCTCGCGGGTGCATAACAAAGCGCCTCATCGCTTTTGCGGTGAGGCGCTTTGTGGTGCACCCAAAGAGACTCGAACTCCCAACCTTCTGGTCCGTAGCCAGACGCTCTATCCAATTGCGCTATGAGTGCATAGTATAACAATCTCGTAAGCTAACTTACGAAGATTATTATAAACCACACATTCAAGTTTGTCAAGCGTTGTGACGTGATTATTTTAAAATATGGTTGAGATTCCTCGCTAAGCTCGGAATGACAAAATTACAGTGATTGGTCACATATAGAATTTTTTGTCATTCTGAACGCAGTGAAGAATCTCATCCTTAATGCGGCTTCGCCGCCACAATTCTGCATTCTTAATTCTGAATTTCCACCACGGCGGTTGCTATTTTGTTTTGGAACGCCTTGTCGTGTTCGACGAAAATCATAGTCGGGTTGAACGCCGTCAACAACTCTTCTATTTGTATGCGCGAAAAGACGTCTATATAGTTTAGCGGCTCGTCCCAAACGTATAGGTGCGCGCTTTCGCATAAGCTTTTTGCAATCAATGTCTTTTTCTTTTGCCCGCCCGAAAAGTCCGACATATCCTTGTCGAACTGCGTTTTGTCAAACCCCATTTTTTGCAATATACTCTTGAATAAGCTTTCGTCTATCTTGCTGTCTATCGCAAGGTCTTTCAACGTGCCACACAAAAAAGACGCGTCTTGCGGCACGTAAGATATTACAAGATTAGACCCGATTTTTATATCTCCCGTGTGGTCTATGTCCTGCCCGCACAACAACTTTAACAGACTGCTTTTGCCGCTGCCGTTTTTGCCCTCTATCGCTATCCTATCCCCGCGCTTTATGCCGAACGATACGGGGCGCATAACTTCCCTGCCGTCGTACCGTGCCGCAACGTTACTGAACGTGGCAAGCGTTTCGGCGCGGTACACGAGCGGCGCAAGCTTTAATTTATGCGTATACTCAACATTTTTTAATAGCTGCGATTTTTGTTCGATTTCCTTTTGCTGTCGCGCTTCCACCACCTTTGCGCGCTTCATCATCTTGGCGGACATATGCCCTACGTAACCCTTATCGCCCGCACCGATTTTTGACGCTTCCACTTTGTCCGCCCATTTCGCCGTGCGTCGCGCAGTTTCCATTAAGCGCTTTATGTCCGTTTGCAGCCGCGCCGCCTCCCTGCGCTCGTAATCCTGTTGCCTTTCGAAGTCGGTCATAAACGACGAAAAGTTTCCGCTCACAACTTCTATATTCGACTTGTTGAGCGACAAAATATGATCGACGCAGCCGTCCAAAAAATTCCTGTCGTGCGACACCAATATGAACCCTTTTTTTCTGCGCAAATATTCCGCCACCAAGCTGCGCGCCGCAGTGTCCAAGTGATTTGTCGGCTCGTCTATAAGCAAAAACTTGCCCTCGTTCAAAAACAGTGCGGCAAGCAGAACCTTGGTTTGTTCGCCGTTACTCAGCGTATTAAAAGGACGGTACAGCACTTCGGCGCTCACGTCAAGGTACGACAGCTCGCGCATAAACTGCCAATCCTCTGCGGCGGGCGCGACAGCGTGCAAAATGTCCTCGGTATTTACGCTCTTGTCCTCTACCTCGTACGGAAAGTAATCGAACCCGACGGACGATATTATTTTGCCGCCGTATTCGTATTTATCCATAAGCAAATTCAAAAAGGTGGTTTTGCCCCTGCCGTTCCTGCCGACAAACCCAAGCTTCCAATCGGTGTCTATGCTGAAACTTACTTTGTCGAAAATAAGGTCGTCACTCGTCGGGTAACTAAACGTAAGATTTTCCACTTTTATAATAGCCATAAATTTTCCTCCAAAAATGAAACGAGCTATGAGAAAGTTTCCCATAGCTCAAAAGACATAATAAATATGTTTGAGAATAAAATGATTAAACTTTCTTGCAAACCGCGCAAGCCAAAATAGGACACCACCTATCGACTAACGCTATTTAATTTAGCAAGAAAGATTTCTCACTTCGCACCTCAAAGTTTTGTTGTAATCAGTTTAACATACTGTGACGGAATTGTCAAGCAGTGGTCTTAGGTTGTTTAACGTACTTACTGTTAACGCGTATTGCGTTGAGTATGGCGAGCACCGCAACGCCAACGTCGCCGAAAACGGCAATCCACATATTAGCTATGCCGAACGCGGAAAGTATGAGTATTGCAAGCTTGACTATAAGCGAAAACCAAATATTTTCAAGCACTATCGCCATAGTCTTTTTGGCAATGCGTTTGGCGAGCGAAATGCCTTTTAGGTCATCCTTCATAAGAACTATGTCGGAAGCCTCTATCGCCGCGTCGCTACCCACGCCGCCCATAGCAATGCCTATATCCGAGCGCATAAGCACTGGCGCGTCGTTTATGCCGTCGCCCACAAAGCACAGCACGTCGTTTTTGTCTTTGGCGGCTAAAAGGTTCTCCACCTCCTCCACTTTGTTTTGCGGAAGGAGCGAAGCCTTATATCCTGTCAATCCGATTTGATTTGCCACGCTTTCGGCAATAGCTTCGTTGTCGCCGGTGAGCATTACCGTTTTGCAGCCCATACCGTTTAGCTCGCCTATTACCTGCTTGGACTCCTCTTTTATCTCGTCGGCAATGAGCAACGATCCGACAAACGTGCCGTTATGCGCCACGTAAACTACGGTACCCAGTCCGTTTTCTTTTACGTACTCTATACCGTTTTGCGCCATCAGCTTTTCGTTGCCGCACAAAATAGTATCGTCACCGTTTGTCGCCACTACGCCAGCGCCCGCAACGTTAGTCAGCGTGTAGCCGCCGTCAACCTGCCCGCCGTAAGCGGACACTATAGAGCGCGCTATGGGGTGGTTGGAATTCTGCTCGGCAATAGCGGCAAGCCGCAAAACGTTATCCCTATCGCTTTCGGGCGACACCTTAGTCACCGCAAAATTGCCTTTTGTCAGCGTGCCCGTTTTGTCGAACACAAACGTATTGGCTTTGTTGAACTTTTCAAGATAGTTGGAACCCTTGACCAAAATGCCGTATCGCGACGCCGCGCCGATACCCGCAAAGAACGACAGCGGGATAGAAATGACAAGCGCGCACGGGCAAGACACTACAAGGAAGCTGAGCGCACGGTACACCCAAGTCGACCAGTCGGCAGTGACCGCGCCGGGGATGATTGCCAGCAGCAGCGCCACACCGACCACGGCGGGCGTGTAGTACTTGGCGAACTTGGTGATAAAGTTTTCCGCCTTGCTTTTTTGCGAGGACGCGTTTTCCACAAGGTTGAGAATTTTGGACACCGTGCTGTCGTAAAACACCTTAGTTACGCGCACTTCTATTTGCGAGGTGAGGTTTACGCACCCGCTTATAACCTCGCCGTCCACTCCGACGTCGCGCGGCAAGCTCTCGCCCGTCAGCGCCTTGGTGTCCAGCGTGGTAGCGCCTTTTACCACAACGCCGTCCAGCGGCACCTTCTCACCGGGGTTGATCACTATAATATCGCCGATATTGACCTCGCTCGGGTCGACGGTTTCCGTGCCGTCCTCGCGCTTAACGTTGGCGTAGTCGGGGCGAATATCCATAAGCGATGAAATGGACTTTCTAGACTTGCCCGTCGCGTACGACTGAAACCACTCGCCCACCTGATAGAACAACAGCACGGCGCACGCCTCGTCAAAGCCTTCTATTTCCAGCCCGCTCACGCCGCGGTATATGGCGAGAGCAAACGCGCCCAATGTTGCCACGCACATTAAAAAGTTTTCGTCAAACACCTGTCCGTGCGCAATGTTACGAACCGCTTTCCACAGCACGTCGTAGCCGATTACTATGTACACGGCAAGGTACAGCGCGAACGGAAACAGCCAGCCGTATTTGCCGCCGAACACGCTATCCAGCGCAATCACCTTGTCGGTAATGAATATCGCAAGAAACGCAGCTAATGCTACGACTATGCGTATTAAATTCTTTTTTTGCCGCCTCGTCATAACGAACTCCAAATAAATTTTAAAGGATGAGATTCTTCACTGCGCTTCGCTTGTTCAGAATGACAAAAAGCATTAATTATCAAAATATTTTTTGTCATTCCGAGCAACGCGAGGAATCTCAACCTTATTTATAATTCCTAATTCTGCATTCTTAATTCTTAATTAAAGTATTATCCTGCAATCGGGTTCCACCTTTTTGCAAACCTTA
>CAMWXP010000023.1 GCA_947178255.1 uncultured Clostridia bacterium
GATATATACCGTATGGCGCTGATTACGTCCACGGCCGCGTTGGTCGTGCGCGTCATATTTGCCATATCGCAGTTCATACGCCTGTTGACGTCGCGTTTGAGGGAAAGTGCAATCGCCGTATCGTTTAGCCTGACAACAAGCTTGCCAAGCCGCATAAGCGCAAGGCAGTTGCTTACGTTTTCTATATCCTTGGCGTAAACGACGTACTTGTCCACCCGCTCCATTTTGTGCACCACCACCTCGCGGCTGCCGAGCAAGTTCATAAGCTCGTCCGCAAAGCTTTCGCTGAGCACAGAAAATTCCAAGTGGTACCCGCCGCCGCCCTTTTGTCCGTCGTTACCGTCGGAGTAGTGCGCGGAAAAGCTGCCGCAACCCAAAAACACGCCGCGTATATACGCCGATTCGCAATCGTCCGTCATTTGCGGAATGCCCGTCATTTCGTACCCGCCGCCGCCAGAAGTAATGTTAAGGCTGCTCAGCAAGCTTTCGCAATCGCCGTACACAAGCATAGGCTTGGTTTCCTCGGGCGTTACGCCGAGAACGGTGTGCATAGCCTTCATAATATACTCGCGCACAAAATCAGTCTGGCAGTCCAGCTGCAACAGCACGCCGCCGCCCGTTATAGAAAGCGACATACACGAGCGCACAAAGCCGGACAGCATTGATTTGCATTCCTCGCCGCGCGGACAGGTTTTTGTTATTTGGCGTTTAACGTCCAGCCCGCTTATGTTAGCCATCGATCACCTCGCCGTTCTTTTGCAGCCGCGCCGCCCTAAAGTTTTGCGAACGGAAATCAGGCAGCCTGTCCCAGTTGGCTATTTGGCTGTAAGGGATGTTATACTTTTCTATCATCTTTACTGCAAGCGGCATTGTACCTACAGCCTCGGGGTTATGCGCGTCCGAATTGCAAATGAATTCCACGCCCGCTTCCACCATCTTTTTGATTTGCTTTTTGTTTAGGCTTTTGTGCCTGCCGTTAAGCTCGATATACACGCCCTTACTGTGCGCGTACTTAGCCACCTCCACCGCGTCGGCCATTATGCCACGGTTAAGGTGTCCTATAAAGTCTATGGGGTACTCGTCTATCGCGCGCTTATACGCCGCGGTGTTTCGCGCAATGAGCTTTTTTTTGATAGGCCAAAACTTGAATATAACGTTACGCGCCCAAAACAGCATATTGCGAAAAATAGTGGGAGTGCCGACCATGGCATGATACCCGCCCTGCACTATCTCCAATTTTTCCAGCGTTTCTGGTGTGCATTCCATAAGCGCGGGTAAATCCTTGTTCTTTCCGCTGCGCTGGTCGAGGTTGTTTTCCAGCCCCGCATAAATCTTGACGCCGGTAAGCTTCTCCGCTTGCTTGCACTCCTCTTGCAGCTTGGCAAACGCCTCCTCGCCGTCTATGCCGTAATAATGGCAAAAGCCGTGATCGGTTATCGCAAGCTCGGTAAGTCCCGTCTTTTTCGCCGCAAAAGCGTTGTCCAGCACACTGCCGATAGCGTGCTTTTTCGAACCCCGCTTGCTGAATGTTGTATGGGTGTGATAGTCGCCCAAAAACGCCATTTAAAATTCTCCCAAGTAAATGATTTCCTCTTTAGCTTCCACGCCCGCCGCTGCAAGCGCACCGCGCATTATGCGGATAAGCGCGCACACGTCCTTTGCCGTCGCGCCGCACGTGTTGACTATTATGTTGGCATGCTCGCGGGATATTACCGCACCGCCGTGCCGCAAGCCCTTAAGCCCCGCCTCGTCGAGTATTTTTCCCACCGACGCGTGCGGCGGATTTTTGAATATCGACCCCGCGCTCCTTCCGCTCGGCTGACTGCTTTTGCGCAAAGCGTTGTAGCTTGCACCACGCTTACGTATAATCGTCGGGTCGTCATCAGTCAATGCAAACTCCGCGCCTATAACCACGTCGCCGTTACGCAGACTACTTGAACGGTAGCCGAAGCCGAGCTGTGATTTGTCGAGCGTAACAAGCTTGCCGTCACGCAACACGTCGGCGTAGACAAGCACGTCGGACACCGCGCCCAAAAACGCGCCTGCGTTCATCCGTACGGCGCCGCCCACCGTACCCGGTATGCCGACAGCCCATTCCAGCCCCGACAATCCGTTTTCGGCGGCGAACCCGCACAGCGCCGACAGTCGCGTCCCCGACCCCGCATACACGCATGTGCCTTTGCGTTCGGCTTGCTCGTAGCGGTTGATTACGACAGTGCCGTCATATCCGCCGTCGGACGCCAAAATGTTCGAGCCTCTGCCGAGCACGACGCCGCAGCTTGCGCTGTCTATAAGTCGGTCGCGGGAAGTAACAATCTCTATTCGCTTTGCCGCGCCGCCTATGCCGAACGTCGTCCATTCGCTCAAAGTATTACCCATATATTCTACTCCGTTTTGAAAGATTTTTCAATAGTTTGGTGAACAAATTTAAAATTTTATATAAGCACACAAATTTTTCGCAAAACATTGCAAAATGCGCCGCGCTATGGTATAATTAAAAAGTATGGAGTTGTACGAGGCAAACAGAATACTGCGCACGGTTAAGGCGGCTATTTCGGCCGACGGGTACAAGCTACCCTCATCCGCCGAAACCGACGGGCTGCTTATGCTATTGGGCAAGCTGGATTTGGAAAAGCACCTGGCGCCCAAAATAAAGCATGCCAAAGCGCAGGCCAAGCAAGCCAAGTCCGCCGCGGCGTACGCGCGCTCGTGCAAGCTTATATACTTTTTCCGCGCGCTCAAAGCTGTGGAAGAAAATTTGCCCGACCCCGTGACCGCGCTGTCCATGACAATGCTGCACAAATCCATTACAGGCGATCTTAACGACGACGCGGGCAAGCTTCGCACCGTGGACGCGTCCACCGACGGCAACGCGCACACCGACCCCAAATATGTAACAGGCTCGGTAAAGTCCATCATAGCCAAAATGAACGACATACCCGCCGCGCCCACTACTGCCAAGGATGACTTTGCGGGATATCTTTCTCATTATATGCGCGAGCTTATAATCCTGCACCCGTTTGAAAGCTGCTCGGAATTCACCGTGCGCATATTTATATTTATGTTTTGCAGGCTGAAAGGGTTTGCGCTCGCCTACCACCGCGCCACCCCGCCCGTGTTGAAGGCTGCCGAACAAACGGCGTTTACAACCGACGACGTAACGCCGCTGTATTCGATGTTTACCGAGTGTCTTACCTACGACCACAAAAAGCCCGAACCCGAAAAGCAGTCGGCACCGCGCACACGGCGCGAGGTAGCAAAGGATTTGTGCCGCCCGACGCGTAAAAAGGAAGTGCCGCAGCCCGCCGAACAGCCTAAGCAAAAAGCCGAAAAGACTAAGACTAAGGCGAAGGACGAGCAAAAGACAAAAGATAAAGAAGAGACTAAGAAAGAAAAGGAAACGGCAAAAAAGGAAAAAGACGCAGCCAAAAAAGAAGCGGCAAACGACGACGTTATTAAACGCGCAGTGCGCTTGCAGCAAAAAATTTCCAAGCTGAACGAGCAGCTGACCGAGCTTATAAAGCCGCTTGACAGCAAGGACGAAAACTAAACCAAGGAAGTAATTACGGCGTGGATATAATAGCAAACAAATGCAGCGGCAAGGGCAACGGAGAAAAGTGCCTAAACGCCGTAACAAAATATTTGGACGAGCATAACGTCCCCTATTCGGTACATCTAACCGAGCGCACAGGTCACGGCAAACAGCTTGCCGAGGAATTGTCCGCAAACGGCTCGGAAGTAATTGTCGCGCTTGGCGGCGACGGCACGTTCCACGAGGTGCTGAACGGCATAGACTTTGAAAAATCCCGCTTGGGCTTTATCCCCGCGGGGCGCGGCAACGACTTTGCCAACGGCACTAAGGCGGTAAACCTCGCCCCCGTAAAAGCAATCGAGGACATAGTTCGCGGCGAACCCAAGGATTTGGACTACATACAGGTCGGCGACAAACGGTGCATAAACGTAGGCGGCACGGGCTTGGACGTGGAAGTGCTATTAAAGACCGCCAAAAGCAAAAACAAGCTGACTTACGTTGCCTCGCTGTTCCGCTGCTTACTGCACTTTAAACCGTACCAAGTGCAAACAGAATTGAACGGCGAAACAAAAGACTATAAGTGCATAATGCTGGGTGTGTGCAACGGAACGCAGTTCGGCGGCGGCATTAAGCTTTGCCCCGTCAGCCAAGCGGACGACGGAAAAATGGACGTAATAATAATTACAAAGCCAAAAGTCCCCACCATATTCGTAATGCCAAAATTTGTAAAAGGCAAACATATGAATTGGGCTTGTGTCCGCCACATTGTGTGCGACAGTATAAAGGTAAAGACCACCGCCCCTATCGAGCTTGACGGCGAAATATACTACGACTTGGACTTTGACGCCCGCATAGTAAAGGGCGGACTGAAAACCTTTGCAATAAGCGAATAACATAACATATTTAAACTATTCTACAAAATAAAAAACGGCGCATAAGGGTGTCTTTCATAGGGATTATTTAATCCCTTCGGATGGTGGCATAGCGAAAAGCTATGCCACTTTTCCGGTGTTGGGATATTTTGACTACTCTTGTGTGGGGTTTGGAATCACTCCCACACAGTTGTAAATGATTTCAACAGCTTGCCTACGCTTGCCGTTTACTTTCTCAGCTTGGTGGACGATTACCTGTTCGATGAACTCTCTTACGACTTCGGGCGTAATTTCGGTTATCTCGGTGTAACGTTTTACAAGCCGCATAAACTTTGTTACATTGTCCGCATCTTCTTTTGCGGTGGAAAGCTCTTTGCGTAAAACCTTTATCCGTTCTGTTAAGCTTGTTTGCTCTTGCTCATAGGCTTGACTCATCTTTACAAACCGCTCGTCCGTAAGATTACCGCAAACTTTGTCCTCGTACAAACTCTGAATGATACGGTCAAGTGCTTTTACTCGCTTTTCGGCTTCATCACATTCTTTCGTCTTAGCGGATAAGTCCTTGCGGATTTCTTTACTCTTAGCCGTTTGTAGCATTTCGACAAACTGTTTTTCATTGTCCTTTGCCATTCCCAATACGCGCTGTAAGTCAGTTAGAACGATATGCTCTATGGCTTCAACCGTGATTTGGTGCGATGTGCAAAGGCTTTTGCTTTTCTTACGGTATGTAGAACAGTTAAAGTATTCTTTCTGCGTGGACTTTGAGCAACGGCAGAGATACATTTTCTTTCCGCAATCGGCGCAATAGACTATTCCCGAAAATACGCTCATTTCGCCCATATCCGTTTGTTTCCTTTTTGACTGACGTATTCCCTGTACCGTTTCGTAGGTATCTTCGTCAATCAATGCTTCGTGCGTATCTTTGAATATCACCCAATCTTCTCGCGGCAAGCGGATTTTCTTTTTGTTCTTGTACGATTTCTTTTTAGTAGTGAAGTTTACGGTGTGTCCGCAGTAATTCATATTTTCAAGAATATGTATTACCGCTTCGGTATTCCATATATTCGGAAATTCCATTTTAAGCGAAGTCGCGGGCAAACCGCACTTGCGGTTATGGACGGTAGGCGTATCTATTCCGCGTTCGGTAAGTATTCTTGCTATCTGCGTCGGACCGTAGCCTTTCATACAGAGCGAAAAGATTTCTTTTACAACCTTTGCGGCTTCTTCGTCCACAATCCATTGTTCTTTGTTGCTTTCGTCTTTCTTGTAGCCATACGGTGGACAGGTACACAAGTGCTTGCCGGAATTACCCTTTGCTTTGAACACAGCCCGGATTTTCTTGCTAGTGTCCTTTGCGTACCATTCGTTGATGATGTTACGGAAGGGAGTAAAGTCGCTGTCGGTTTCAAATTGATTGTCCACGCCGTCATTAATTGCTATAAAGTGTACGTCGGCTTCGTTGAAGTAAACCTCGCTGTAATAGCCGACTTTCAAATAATCTCTGCCCAAGCGCGACATATCTTTTACGATAACGGTCTTTACGAGTCCTGCATCCACGTCGCGTATCATTCGCTTGAAGTCGGGACGGTTAAAGTTTGTTCCCGAATATCCGTCGTCCACATAGAACTGCGGATTAGTCATTCCGTGTTCGCTTGCGTACTTGCTTAATATGGCTTTTTGATTTTTAATACTGTTGCTGTCGCCCTGCGAATCGTCGTCGCAACTTAAACGGCAATACAGAGCAGTTATATCACCTCCGTTGTAGTAGGTATTGTTATTAGTTACTGATAAATTGTTCATTCGGAATCTCCTCCCGAATACACCTTATCAGACAAGTCATTTAGTAAAATCTTTTTCAGTTTGTTATTTATGGTTTCCTTCGCGGTATCGCTTTCGCGTATTACTACGGCATATTCCGTACCGCCGAAGGAAGTAGTGTATTCAAATTGCTTTTTCTCCAATATTCCTTATTCGGACGTTAACTCGGAATTACTCCGCGTCCTTATAGCTTTGAATACTATGTTCTCTTTTCATCGCGTGTTCCTCCTTATGCGAAAAGATTTAATAGTTATTCGGTTTTCTTTTTATCGATTTCCTCAAAACCGAAAAAATCGTCGTACCCGTCCATTAGTTTACCTAACGACAGGTTGTGTTCGGCGGCATCGTCTAATAACGCTTTGTATCCCGCTTCGATTAACTGTACCTTTGTGTAGCCGTATCTTTTCAAAAACTCATTTATCTGTTCGGCTTTCTCTCTCGGTACACTCGTTCCCCAAACCATACATTTGGCTTTACGTTCTTCTCTGTGTCGTTCTTCGTAACGCTTGTCCTTAAGCGATCTGTCTTTCTTTTCCATAATAGCCTCCGTAAAATATATTCGTCGTATCTATACGATTTATATATTTTAACAGAGTTGGCAGTTAGAGTCAAGCGTTTTACAAATATTAATACGACTTTGTGTTCTAATCCGCTTTGCCGTAATTATTCTTGCGTGGTGTAGGGGTGTTTTGTTCTTGTTCCTTGCGAATTTCTTCTTCGATTTCCCGTAAACGGTTGCGTCCTAAATTTGCAGGTTGTTCCCCGATAGGTAAGAAAGGTTGCAACACCGACGTAGCACGGTAGAATACACGAGCAAATGCTTCGGGTTCTTGTGTTCTGAATAGCGATATAGCGCGTAACGCTTTGTCGTGGTCGTCGTGCATTTTCTTTTCCTTTTGGTATGACTCGAAAAGGTAACTATTGTCTTTCTTCAATCGTGCGTTTTCTTCGGTCAGACTTTTGTTCTCTACCGTGAGCGCAACGACTTGTGCTTTCAGACCGCTCTTGCCGTGAGCAATTTCGCCGTTCTTGGCTTGTTCCAATGCTTCCGAATAGTCAGCTTCCGAATCACGTTCCGCAACGATTTTATCTCGCTCAGCTTTGGCGGTATGTATCTGTCCGATAGTTTCGTCAAAGTGTTCTTCGGCTTTCTTCACGGCTTCGTTGATTTGCCGCAATTCAGACTGAGCTGTTTCCGTTATGTCTGCCGCTTCGGTGCAGGCGTTCAATACAATTTTCTTTGCTTTGTATTCCGCCGTGGACAAATGCTTTTTCGGGCTGCCTTCGCGTCCGCGTTCCAAGCCCCAACGTTTGCCGACTGCTTCGTGAAAATCCGTTTGTAACTTTGTAAGCTCGGCGCGGTTGAGCAGGTCTTTACAGCATAATCGTCCGTTCCTTATAGGCATAAGATTTAAGTGCAAGTGCGGTGTCGTTTCGTCGTTGTGGACGACTGCGGATATTATATTTTCCTTGCCGTACTTTTCTGCAAAATACCTTGTGCATTGAGCAAAGAAATTTTCTTGTTCTGCCGGCGTTAGACCCTTGAAAAACTTTCCGTCCGAGCCGATTACAAACGACGCCATAAGCACAGCGTCCTTTCTCGGTTTGGTCGGCAAGTTCAGTTCGTCTATCCGCTTATTGATAAACTCCGTATAAGAGCAATATCTTGCAAAGGTATGGTAGTTGTCTTTTGTTCTTTCGCTGCCTATCTGCGGATTGCTTGCCTCATAGTTTTCATCTCTCTCGTTTTCCTTTTCCACAGGGCAGATATCTGTCTTGTGATACTTCTCCATGTGGCACACTAAATAGCTAATGTTTCGTTCCTCCTTATATTGTGTTCCGTGTTTTTTAGTGGACAAAAAGCCTCGCAGAGCCCACACTTCGCTTGCGAAGTATAGTGGGCTATACTTTGTATCAAGGTTTCCTTTCCTTACAGTCAAGCCTTTCAAAGTTTTAGTCCACGTGCGAACATTTATAGACCGTCCGCAAAGTCTTTTAATCGTCCATAATTACCACCTCCGAGCAACGAAAAACTCACGGCATAATTACCGTGAGCCTGTCGTTGTTATTTAGTTTTTAGAGCGTAGAATTTACCCGCTCACTTATATACACTCCAAAACAACCGATATATTCCAATATCGCAAAAAAATTTTGAATTTTTTTATTTCGGATCTCCAAACAATTTTTTGAGTTCCGCTTCGATGTCGGCATCCTCGTCGAAAACGTAAATATTGTTTGCCTGTAAAAAATCGTCCGTTCGCTTTTTAAGTAGTGGCGCGACCTTCGGAATAAAGCGTTCTTCCATAAACTGTTCGCTTGTCATTTTAACGCGCTTTGCAGTTTTTTCTTGCTCGTCTATAAGCTGTTCGTAGACTTCTTGATTAGGTTCGGGCGTTATCTTTTTGCGCCGTTCCATTTCCGTTACAAGACAGTAGTAGAGCCATATAAATACGTCCGCTTGTTCGTTCAACTTTTGGTAGTAGAATATCTTTCGGAAGATAAGCGGCAGTTCGTTTATACATCCTAAATTATCTTCGGCAGGGTTGTACTCGTAAAGATAAAGCAAGCGGTAAGCATAGTAATAATACTCACGAAAAGAATAGAAGTAAATAAGCAATTCTTCCAACATTCTCTCGCCGATAAGGTAGTTAAATGTTTCAAAGATTACATCTATATCTTTCGGCATCTTATGAGAGTAGATAAACTTTTTCCACGCAAGCTCAAATTCAATTTCTTTTTTCGTGCGGCTTCCGTCGTTTAAGCGTTCGCTTTCGATCAAGTCTAAAAGCCGTTCCAATCGCTTTGATACGTAGCTTTGTGTTTTGCCGATTGCCTTCGCTATTTGCTTTTGTCCAACGCCCGCTTCGTATAGTTTTACGATTATTCTATCCGTTTTCGAGAAAGTAGAGAGTAACGCTTTCTTGTCTAATTCTTCTATAAGGTCGTTTTCAAAGTTTAGTGCTTTCTTATCCGCAACGCATTCCCAAGCGTTTGTTTCTCTGTCGTCCTCGTCGATTTCACCGCGCTGACGGTAATATTTTTCCAAGTCCAAATAACGCCTATCATGCTTATGATTATTGTTATGTTCTTTCTTATCCCGTTTCATAAGCTGGGCATACACTTCTGGTGTTACCTTTACGGGAATGATATAGTAGTCCCGATTGCGGTAGTAAGTTCCGCTGAGTGGCTCTGCTACGGAAGTATAATAGTATGTAACAAGACCGTCCGCATTCGGTTTGCGTTTCGGATTGTTAAGATAACGACTGCTTAACATTCCGTATTCGATATTCGGTTGTGCCTTGTTAAAGTAATACTTCATATTGTGATTATAACATAATAATGTTGACAGCTTTTGTCAACATTATTAAAATATTTTTATTTATATTCACGAATAATCTTAGGAAACGAAATCAGCTTTAATTCGTTTTTTAAAATAACATACGCTTCTTCCGCATCGTCAGTATTCATAACCGCCTTTATCATCAGGCAGATAGCTACCGTATTTGCAAAGACATGCTGTATCAATCAGTATATTATGTATTTGCGGATATTTCTTTTAATGATTTTAATTTTTTGTGTGACCTTATAATCAAAACCGTCGCTAACGCTATTATGCATACACAAACAGAGAATCCGGTAATAGCCTTTAAACTCAGCATAGCGGTTGTCGGTTCTGATTTATCAAACGCCGAAATCATTAGCACAGTAATCGACACGAAAGACATACAAACGTCGGCAAAATTCAAAGTGCGTAGAGATTGCGTGATGGGATCACCTACTTTATGCGCCTTAATCAGATTATAAACTGCCATTATTGTTTTGAAAAAAGTATAAGCGGTGTTGACTATTGCTATTATTTTATCGCTTTGCATGGGGCGTCTCGATAACACCATCTCCGCTATAGCAGCTATAATTACAAATTCGAGCAATATCAGGAATACTCCGCTTGCAAGAGAAATCTGCCATTTGCATTTTTCATATTTCTCTGCATTATCCACATACCTTTTTGCAAGCTTATTGTTTGCGATTAAAACGCCGCTTCGAAATATTAAAAGCCCGAAATAGTATGCGGCGATGGTGCCGAACCATACCAAACGATACCAAATTGCACTGACAAGATTCATAATAGCAAACACTAACGTAATCCCGTACGAAATAACCGCAAACACCGTAGTCTTAAAGTCGTAATTTTCTATAATGTCAGCGGTAAATTTGTTGGTTTTTAACTTATTGGTGATTTTGCTCTTTAGCTTCTTGAACATCAAATAATCCTTTTTTAAGAATTTGCAATATGATTTAATTCTTTTTTCAATATTAATACCGCCTCTTCGGGGTCGTGAGTATTCGTAACCGCCTTTTCCATCGGGCATATATCAGTACCTGTGCGATTTATTAAGCGGTAAACACAGCCGCACACAACAAAAGCAGTGCAATCAATAAACAAAAATATTTTTTATTTTTTCTCAACTCTTTTGAACACGAGTTGAACGCCGCCGTCGTCGAGCGGGTTGGCTTTGACGAAAGCGAATTTACGGTTATAGAACTTTCCGAGCGTATCCGTAAACGTCTTATAATTGCTCGTTCCCTGAATATACGGCGCAACCACCAAAGAGATCTCGTCAATCACGTCTTCTTTCAAAAAACCGCCAACGATGGTCGCTCCGCCGGTCAGAACGAGTTTTTCCACGCCGCATCTTTCTTTGATTTTTTCAAGCGCTTCTTTTACCGTATCGGCAAACAAGTAAGAATAGCCGTTTTCTTTTAAATAAACGACGTATTCTTTTCTGACTTGATTTGAAAGGACGGCAACATTCAACATTGTTTCACCGCCGTACTCAAAATATTTTCGATCCCAGTTGCATTTTCCCAAACGATCGAAAGTGAAGTGATAGCGCGGAAAACATTCAATATGATCCCTGTATTCTATCTCTTTCCCCGTGTACCGAGTATAGTCTATTTTGGCGTTAGCGTGATAGATTTCCGACGTGTACCGTCCGCTCGCCATTGCCGAGCCCATACCGGCGATCGCTTCATCGTAAAAGTCGCCCGAGATATCACAGTCGTGTTCTTCCATATATTCGCCGTCTATCTTTCCGTCGATCGAAACGTACATATGTACGGTAACGCATGGTCTGTTCATTTTCGTCTCCTTATAAACACATTCTGTAAATAGCTTCCACATCAAGCGGTGTCAAATCGGTAAAACCTTTCAGGACCCCTTTTGCCCTGCACGCTTTTTTCGCCATGACGGAAAAGTTCTTATCGTCGATACCCAGATCGGAAAGTTTGCTCTTTAACCCCAAGGTTTCATAAAAGAACTCTTCGAGTTTTTTGATCGCCGTTTTTGCGCCATCCATTAGGGGGAGGTTTTCATCCACACCCATTACGTTCACGCCGAATCGTTTGATGCACGGCGCGGTTTGCTCGTTTAATACGTAAGAGAGCCATCTCGGTGTAAGAATAGCGAGTCCGTGTCCGTGTGTGATATCGTAAAACGCCGATAATTCGTGTTCCATAGCGTGGCACACGGTAGATTGCGATAATCCATCGTAGAGAAAATCGTTGAGCGCCCATGAGGAAGCCCACATTAAATTTGCGCGCGCTTCGTAATCATCCGGTTTTTCTATTGCCTTCGGGGCGTATTTGATCACCGTTTTCAAAACTTCTTCCTGTATACGTTTAAGCATATCCATTTGATCTTGCATGGAAAAATACGCAACGTCGAATATATGCGACATGATATCCGCGCTGCCGGACGCCGTTTGATAAGCGCTGACAGAATACGTATACGTCGGATCGAGGAATGACACATCGGGATTGTTGTCAGGCGCAAAATAGCCGAATTTTTCATTCGTTTCTATGTTACTGATCACACATCCTCCGTCCATTTCCGAACCCGTTGCCGCAAGCGTCAATACCGAAAGGAACGGAAGAGTTTCTTTTACCGACGCCTTATGCGTTATCAGATCCCAACAATCATCCCCGTCATATTTAGCGGCTGCGGCGATTGCCTTCGTAGCGTCAATGGTAGAGCCGCCGCCAACGGCGAGAAGCACGTCTATTCCTTCTTTTTTACACAGCGCCGCGCCTTTATTTACCGTAGTATGTCTCGGGTTCGGTTCAACGCCGCCGAGTTCATATACCGTCATTTTTGCTTTTTCCAGTTGCTTGATAACGTCGTCGTACAATCCGATCCTCTTAATAGATCCGCCGCCGTAAACAAGCAACGCTTTTTTCCCGAAACGGGAAATTTCATCTGCCAGATTTTCAATCTGACCTTTGCCAAAATATACTTTGGTCTTGTTATGAAACACAAAATTTTGCATAAAATGTCCTCCTGATTATTCTTCTTCTATTTCGCATAAAATGCACAAAGTATTGCCCGCGTTTTTAAGTAGCTGAACGATATCTTCTTTGAACGTATCCGCGTTCATACTTCATTCTCCTTTGTACTTTGATTCGCACGTTTCACTTTGCTTATAAACAAAATACCTTTCCTTAAAAATAATACGATACCGTAGCGAACATTATCATTATCGACAGCGATTCTATAAAGTACAGAAATACACTTTTTTCATAGTCAAACCATTTGAACTCTGCCATAAGAAACATTTCTTCCCAAAGTTTTCTGACGATAAAATTATAACACCCGTAAGCGCATATTGCAAGAACTATCGCACGAAAAACCCATCTTAAAATAAGCGAAACGGTATCGGAAGTTTTTACGATTTTCGTAGCTTTCCCTACGAAATACGACCAATGCAAGCCCAAATGCAACGCCATTAAGATAAACGCCCAAACGGTAGCAAGCAAATGTAATTCGCGCCCAAAACTTACCGAACTTGCATTCAGCCAAGTAAAAACGTGTCCCGATATACTTATTGCGCTAACGATACAACTAATCATAGCAATCAAGAGTAAAAAGTTTATTGCCGTTTGTATAAACCGAATTGCACCGTATTTGCCTTTGAACAGCGCAAGATACCATTTATAATTGAGCGCATTATGTGCGATAAACAAAACGAATAACGATACGCCCAACCATTCGTGAGTTACACCGTTCAGCAGATGATAGCCCATTAAAAGCAGGAAGATCACCGTCATTGCCGCGTCTATGCAAATTTTTATCGGTTTTAGTACCGTTTGATCTTTCATACGCTATCCTTATTAAATCGCCAAACCGCCCAGCCAATTTGTTACAGACTGACGAGCCTGCGCCTGACTGTTTTGTGCGGTAGTACCCGCTATGGCAAAGCCATCCAAAACCGTTGCGCCCGTGCATTTAGATTTCAGAGTGCTTACCGTACCCGAAAGTCCACTTCCTGCGTGTGTGCAGAACGGAATTACAGTCTTGCCGTTCCAATCCTGACTTTCTATAAACGTATAAACAGGCATAGGCATATCGCCCCACCAATTCGGATAACCAAGAAAGATTATGTCGTACTCGGTTATATCCGTTGTGTTCAAGAGCGCAGGACGGGCATTTGCATTTTTTTCTCTCTGCGCTTCGGCAGTACATTCGTTATACACGGTAGGGTACGGCGTTGCTCTTTGAATGTGGAATAGTTCCCCGCCGACTTCCGCTTGTATCATTTCCGCAATAATATGTGTGTTGCCTTTTTCGATATAGCCTACGCCGTAGTTTTCGTCCGCACGAGAGAAGAACGCAATGAGAATATTACTTGTTGTTTTCACGGAATAGTTTACTATAACTTCACGGTTGCCGTAGTCCCACATCGTTGCGCTTTTTTCGATAGCGTTCCATTGTTCTTCCGTGCCTTCGTAATTGATTTCGGCAATCGTACTGTCGGCGATAAAATAGTTGCCTATAGCAGTTACCGATAATGGAATAAACAGCGCGGTTATACCGTTTGCCTTACGGAAAGCGGCTTGCGCAATTGTCGTAACGGACGACGGGATCACACTTTTATTGCTACCACGCACGAGCGTATTCGTAGCTTTTTCGATAAGGTTATTACCCTCGCCCGAATAAGCCGTATTCGCAGTTGCTACCGATATGCTGTCAAGCGAGCCGCAATTATTGAAAGCGGAATCGCCGATCTCCTTAACGCCTTGCGGAATATAAATAGCTTTAAGCGAACCGTTGCCCGAAAAAGCATTACGCCCGATTTCTGCAAGCGCACTTGTTCCGCCCATATCTACCGTTACAAGCTCGGAACGATTATGAAAAGCGTTTAAGCCGATTTTAGTTACCGAATCGGGAATGGAAATATAGGTAATATCGCTTGTGTGTTTGCTGTAAGCAAATGCGCTCTCGCCGATTTCTATTACGGGCAAACCCTCGTATTCGGCGGGAATAATAATTCTTTCTTCCTGTCCGTTTGCGCCCGTAACAACGTATCCGTTGCCATTTTGTTGATAAGTAAGGCTTTCGGTAGTAGTTTGCGTTTCGTTAGACTGCCATTTTGCATACAATGTAATGTTGCTATTTACTCTGTCGGTTGAAAATTTCCACTCGTCCGCATTTTCGTCGGTAGATTTATACCAACCGAGAAAAGAATAATTTTCTCTTTTCGGCGCGTCGGGATTTTTTACGGGATTGCCTTCGAGTATTCTCTGACTTTCAACCGAGCTTCCGCCCATGCTGTCAAAAGCTACAGTGTAATAAGTGCCGTTATTGCCGCCTTCGTCATTGGAATTGTTGCAACCCGTTAGCACGAAAGCAAGACACAGAACACACGTTAGAATCATTGCAATCAACTTAAATCTTTTCATAGTTACTCCTTATTTTTGTGCGGGACTTCCGCCGAATACTGCCGACATAGGCATTTCATTTAACGCCTTGTCTATTGCCGCAACTTCATTTACAGTAAGTACAATATCCGCCGCACCTGCGTTTTCTTTGGCGCGATCTGTTTTTCTCGTGCCGGGAATAGGAACGATATACGGCTTTTTATTCATCATCCACGCAAGGGAAATTTGTGCGGGTGTTGCATGGTACTTACGCGCAAGGTCGATTATAAATGCGAGCAAATCTCTGTTCTTGTCGATATTATCTTTATCGAACTGCGGCATACGCGAACGATAATCCGTACCTTTTTCAAACTGTGAATCTTTATCGTACTGCGCCGTTAAAAATCCGTTAGCCATAGGCGAAAATGCAACATAGCCTATATTCAATTCTTCCAACACGGGAAAAAGGTTTTCGTGCCAACGCGCCATCATAGAATATCTGTTTTGTATGGCGGTTATAGGACAAACGGCGTGAGCGCGGCGAAGATAGTCCTCGTTCGCTTCCGATATACCCCAATGTAAAACCTTACCCTCTTTAATAAGTTCCTTTACCGTTTCCGCTACTTCTTCGGCTGAAACTTTCGGATCGATACGGTGCTGATAATACAAGTCTATATAATCCGTGCCGAGTCTTTTCAAACTGCCCTCAACCGATTTTCTTATCGTTTCGGGGCAGCTATCCATAATAAGTCCGCTCTCGCCGTGATGCACACCGAATTTAGTCGCAATCACGACTTTATCCCTTATCGTCTTTAACGCTTCGCCGACTATTTCTTCATTGTTGGATTCGCTTCCGTCGGGATTTACGCCCGTGTAACATTCTGCCGTATCGAAAAAGGTATAACCCATTTCGTACACCGAGCGCAAAACTCTGACAGCGGTATCTTTATCGGTGGGCGTTCCGCTTGCGTGGGATAATCCCATGCAGCCGAATCCGACAGCCGAAACTTTCAAATCTTTTCCAAGTATTCTTGTTTGCATTTTAACTCCTTATCTCATTTACCACGTTGAAGCTACTGCTTCGGAAATCAGCCAATCGCCACCCACATTTACATACTTTATATCGAGCCGCAAACGCCAAGTGTGTTTGCCACCGCCGAATACGGCAGCACTCACAAGGCTTTTACCTGTAAACAAAATTTCTTTATCGCTTACTTTAACTTGCGTGTCTTGTAAATCTTCCGAGAAATAATTAAGCGTTCCGTTTTGTATTGCTTGAATAAACGCTTGCTTATTCTGCCGCATTCCCGTCATGTGAACGAGAACAAAACTCTCGTCAAGAAGATTATTCAAAGCCAAACCGTCTTTTTGTATCATTGCGCGATACATAGCGCAATACTTTTCCGTAAACGTATCTTTATGAATCATCTTTACTGTTTATCGGGGCGAAGCTCGCCGTAGAAATACGAAGCCGTAGCACCACCGTCTATCAAAAAGTCCGCACCCGTAATGAACGCGCCTTTATCGCTCATCAAAAGTTCGGCTACGTTTGCAACTTCGTCTGCCGTTCCCGGACGGTGTGCGGGACATTTTGCAAACATATTCTTATAGAAATCTCCGCGTATGCCGTTGAATTCGTCGATTGCAAGCGGCGTTACAATAATGCCGGGCGAAATGGAATTGATCCTTGCGCCACGCTTTCCCCATTTAACCGCTTCTGCCATAACGCGCTTTTCGTTACAACGTTTTGCCATCTGATATGCGTGAAGCGTATCACGAATATTTTCGGGTTGCAACATATCGAGTTTAAGCAGTTCTTCCGTAGGCGTGGTTGCAAGTAACTCGTCCTCTTCGGCGGTAAGCTGTTTCATTCTGTGTCCTGATTGACTTGAAATCGTGACGCCAGTGCCGCCCTCTTTTATTACCTTGCCGACTTCTTCCAAAAGTACAGCAGTACCGTATAAATCGACTTTCAAAATTGCCTCTATCGGGGCTTGGCTTGGCGATACTCCCGCCGCATTGATAAGATAAGCAATCTCACCGTATTTGCGACCTTCCGCTATCATAGCAAGAATGGAATTGCGGGAAGATATATCCGCTACGACGGGAACACAGTCAAAACCTGCGTCCGTCATAATTTTTGCAATCGCTTCGGCGTTTTCCTTTTTCTTATCGCCGACTACGATTTTCTTGCCATACCCCATTCTGCGGGCAATAGCCATTCCTATCTGTCCCGCACCGACCAATAAAACAACATCTTTCACAATAAGCACCTCACTTATTTAACCGAGTTTTTTGCCCATTCGGCAACTTGCTTTTCTGCCTGTGCAGCTTCCGCGCCGTGAACAGGTAATCCTTTTGCAATTTCCGCACCTATACAAATACGCTTCAAATCGCGCTCACTACTGCCCATACCGCTGCCTTCGTTAGTGCAGAACGGCACAATTTTCTTGCCTTTCAAATCACAGCCTTCAAGCAAAGAAAACATTACCATAGGCATCGTTCCCCACCAATTCGGATAGCCTACGAAAATCACATCGTATTCGTCTAATGCAACCGTCTTTTTGAGTTCGGGACGAGCGTTTTCGCGCAGTTCTTTTTGCGCTTCGTCAATGCACTTATAATAATCGTCGGCATACGCCTTTACCGTTTCAACCTCAAACAAATCACCGCCGACGGCTTTCTGAATAAACTCGGCAACGATTTCGGTGTTGCCCTTTTTCAAATTCTTAATACTGCCGTTCCAATAGTTCTCGCCTTTGCGTGAATAATAAACAGTTATAATTTTCATAAGATAAACTCTCCTTTTTGATTTACACTATTATTTTAACGCTTTGACTAAAAAACAGCAATCTTGATTTTAACGGATTTTAATAAGTAAAACTTATGCGAAAAGAGTGCGCCAATAGGCACACCCTTTGTTTTTGCTATTCAGTTTTCACTATTGAATTTCTTTCTAAGCAATGCGGCAAATTCTTCTATATAGTAATTCGTCCTATTCTTTTTCCAAAAAGCACAATAAGTACGGACGATAGGACTTAAATCGTTACGGCGTATTTCCTTTCTTACAAGCGGTTCACGCACTTTGTTTTTCACGCTTTCTACTAAAATATAACCCCTACCGCTCATAGCCATAAGCCGAGCTTCGTCCAAACTTTCGGCAAAAATAAATTGCTTGCCTATTCCGAAATAGCTGCTGTAATATTCTTGCTCTATTTGTTCCGTACCTTTTGTCGCTACTAATATGCAGGGATATTTATTCAATTCGTCAAGCGTAACCGTATCTTTTGTTGCAAGCAAATGAGAAGCCGACACGTCTATATATGCAGGGCTTTGACTTAAAATAAAGTTTTCGTACTCGTCCGAAAAAGCACGGCGTTGATCGTTTAACGCAAGATGAGCTTTACCGTCGCGTAAAGCGTGATACAAATCTTCATGCGTTCCTTTGAACACCGTTACAATTACTTCGGGATAGATTTTGGAAAATTCCATAATCGCTTCGGGAAGTTCCGCACCGTCGTAACCTGCGAGATACCCGATATTCAAATGCAGTTCGTTGTCCGAGCCTATACGCACGGTTTCTTTTTGCATTTCGTCCACGTCATACAGTATCGCTTTGCCGCTCTTATAAAAGTATTCGCCCGCAGGAGTTAGAGAAAATTTGCGGTTTTCGCGTTTTATAAGCTGAACTTTAAGCTCTGATTCGAGTGCGCTTATCTGCTGTGAAATAGCCGACTGCGAAATGAAACACTTTTCGGCAGCTTCGGTAAAGCTGTTGCAGTCAACTATCGTAACAAAGTATTTAATTTGCCGTAAAAGCATCCGCGCACCTCCGAACATTTTATAGCTTCATTATATCATATTTTTGTGCTTTTTTCAAGCAAAAGAAAAAGGACTTGATGAAATATCAAATCCTTGTTCTTTTGACTTGCCCGTTTACGGCGTATTCATATAAAATTTAGTATTTTTCCAAATTCCCTATGAAATACACCGTTATGCGCCGTTTTTTAATCTTAATTACTTTTTATTATTGCCGCGCAGGCGTTCGTTGAGCTCGTCCATTGCGTTGAAGCCCAAGTCGTTAAGGCGGTGTGTACGCGCAGCCGCTTCCAGTATTATAGCAAGGTTGCGCCCCGGCTTGACTGGAACTATGTGCAACGGCTTTTTTACGCCCAGTATTGTATAGCTTTCTTCGGGCGCGCCCAGCCGCGTGTACCGCATTTTATCGTCCCACGCTTCCAGTTTGACTACCATATCTATCTTTTTTACAAGCTGCACCGCACTCGCGCCGTACATTGCCTTTATGTCTATTATGCCTATGCCGCGCAATTCCATAAAGTACCTTATCATGTCGGGACACGTTCCGTCCAGCCTGTCGCCTATGCGCGAAATCGTTACCGCGTCGTCGGCCACAAGCCTGTGTCCGCGCTCGACAAGCGACAACGCCGTTTCGCTCTTGCCTATGCCCGACTCGCCGATGAGCAGCACACCAACGCCGTACAAATCCATCAGCACGCCGTGTATTGTTACCGACGGCGCAAGCAATTCGCTAAGGTACAGCGACAGCTTGTTGACAAACGGCGTTGTGCGCACCTTTGACGTTAGTAACACGCGGTTGTACTTTTGCGCCGCGGCTATCAGCTCGTCGCACGGCGGCAGTGTTGCCGTAACGATAAGGCACGGAATGGGATGCTTCATCAGCGTTTCGCACGCCGTCTTACGCGCGTCGTGCGTCATTTGCTGCAAGTACGTCATTTCCATTTGACCCATAATTTGCACGCGCTCGGGCGCAAAATGCTTGTAATAGCCCGCAAGTTGCAAGCCCGGTCGGCTTATGTTGAACGTGCTGAAATGCAGCAGCTCGTTATCGCCGCGGCAAACTATATTCAAGTCCATGCGCTCGGCAAACTCGGTTATATCGACGTCCTTTTCGGTTTCCTGTATCTCGTCGGCGTCGTACACGCTTTGCGACGACTCTTCGACAGGCTTATCCGCAGCCGCTTGATTTACCGTCGGCTTCTCTTCTTCTATCGGCTTATTCGGTGTAGTGCGTTTCTTTTGCGGCATGGTTAGTCCTCCTCTTGTTCGAAACAAAATTTATATATGGCCTTTGCTACGCCGTCGGCGTTGTTTGTGTCGGTAACGTAATCTGCAGCTTGCTTTACCTGCTCTCGCGCATTGCCCATAGCTATACCAAGCCCCGCGGCTTTTATCATAGCAATGTCGTTATAGCTGTCGCCGAATGCGATTACCTGCGACATAGGTATGCCGTAGTAATCTGCAACGTATTTGAGCCCCGTGCCCTTGTCCACGCCGAGCGGAATACACTCGACCATAGACGGCATAAAGTCCTCGCCGTCCTTTTTAAGCGTTTGCAAAAACGGCGCGGTAGATTGCATGCACAACAGCTCGGGAAACTTTTCACCTATCATTTGGCTGACCGTGCTTAGCTTACGCTCGTCCAAAATTGCCATTACCTTGGACACGTTCACGTTAGGTTGCTTTACGAACTCGGCAAGTCCTTGTATCTCCTCGAACCCGATACCCACCTTTTTGCAATACATATCGGAAAGCTCGGTGCGTGCCGAAATTTTAAGTCCGTCGTCGGCGTACACCATGGTGAGCCGAGTGTTTTCGGTAAGGAATTCTATAAGCCTAGCCGTCACGTCCTTGGGCATTGCAAATATTTTGAACGGTCTAAGCGTGTCGCTGTCCGTTATCTCGCCGCCTATGCTGCATATCATTTTGATAGGCGCGTCGTCAAGCCCTGTTTGCTTGACGTACTTTTCCACGCCGCACGACGCACGACCCGTAGCAATGGTGAATATACCGCCCGCTTCGCGGAATTTATTTATCGCGTCGATATTCGCTTGCGAAACGTTAAGCTCGTCGTTTAACAGCGTTCCGTCCATATCGGCGGCTATAAGTCTGTACTTCATATTGCTTGCGCCAACCTCCGTCGGATGGTAGTAGTCGAAAATATTTTGCGCCGCCTTTTTGGTTATACCCGCCTTTTGCGCGATCTCGTCCGCCGTAGCCGCAACAATAGTGCGGGTATTGAATACTTTAAGCACCTTTTTAACCGAAGCCGCGCCCACGCCGCTTATGCCGTTCAGCTCGCTCTCGTACCGCTTGGAACGCACCGTGCGGTGGTACAATACCGCAAACCTATGCGCCTCGTCGCGCACGCGCTGTAACAGCCTTAGCGCGTAATCCTCGCGTTTCAGCTTGACGGGAATGGGATTCCCGCGCAGGTACAATTCCTCGTCCTTTTTGGCCAGACCGACCATCGGCACGCTTACGCCCATATCGTCCGCTGCACGCGAAGCAAACTCGACTTGTTCGAGTCCGCCGTCTATTACGATAAGATCGGGCAGCTCGTCAAAGCCTGCGTCACCGTTCTTGTAGTGCGTAAGCCTACGCGACAACGTTTCGTACATAGAACGGAAATCGTCCGCGCCGTCCACCGTGCGTATGCGATAGCGGCGGCACTGCGATTTGTCCGCTTTTCCGTCGATAAACACCACGCCCGAAGCGACGTTGTCCGTGCCCGAAATGTTGGATATATCGTAGCACTCTATGCGCCGCGCACTCTTTAAGCCGAACACCGTTTTAAGCCGCTCGCACGCGCCGACAGTCATATCCTCGTCGCGCTTTACCCTGTCCGCGCTTTTCAGCAAAAAGTCCTCGCAGTTGCGTTTGGCAGTGTCTAGTAGCTTTTTACGCATAGCCTTTTGCGGGAACGTTATTGCAGGGCGCTTGCCGAACACCGACCCGAAATACTCGGTCAGCGCGGTTGTGTCGCACTCGGCTTGCAAGCATATCTCGTCTGGCAGCTCGTTGGTCATCGAATAGTACTGCGGAAGGAACGTAGTCATGTCGCCGCCAAACATTTGCGGCTCGGTTATTATATAGTTCTTTACGCCCATCATTTTGCCACCGCGCACGATACATACGCTCACCGCGCCGTACAAGCCGTTGTCCGTGTAATAGAACGAATCTATATTGACAACGTTGCCCAGCTCGCCCACCACTTTGCTCTTTAAGTTTTCAAGCACGCGCAGCTGGTTACGGTAGGAAATAGCGCGCTCAAAGTTTTCCTTTTCGGCGGCTTCCGTCATCTTTTGCATTATAATGCCCGAAATATCGTCACCACCGCCCGAAAGGAAGGACATGGCGCCATTTATCGCCTGACGGTATTCGTCCTTGTCACAGCGCTCACAGCACGGTGCAAGGCATAAATCTATGTCGTAGTTAAGGCAAGGTCGCGCGCGCTTGGCGAGCTTGCCCGAACAAGTGCGAAGCTTGTATACAGACTGCAAAACGCTGATAACGTCGCGCACAGATATGCCTATAAACGGTCCGAAGTAGCGCGCGCCGTCGCGCTTGACCCGCCGCGTAATCTCTATCGTCGGGTACTCGGCACGCGGATCTATGCGAATATACGGATTGGTTTTGTCGTCCTTTAACAGTATGTTATAGTGCGGCTTGTACTTTTTGATTAGATTGTTTTCGAGCGCCAGCGCGTCTTTTTCGGTGCGCGTAATAATGTAGTCGAAGTCGGCAATGTTATCAACCATCGCCTGAACTTTGACCGGCTTTTCCTTGTTCTGAAAATACTGCCGCACTCGCCGCGAAAGTATGACCGCCTTACCTACGTATATCACCTGTCCGGTGATGTCGCGCATAATGTAAACGCCGGGGGTGTCGGGCAGGTCTTTAAGCTTATCGGATAAACTCATCCCTCGCCTCCCTCGCGCCGTACTGCGTTTTGGTAAGAATATTCACAGCCGCAAAACTTTTGCCTATAAATGCCGAGCTCCTTCGCACGCCGCGTGGACAGCAAAAATCCGTCCTTCTTTTTAAAGTCGCGCTGCAAAAACGGCGCGCCCTCATTTATGCCATCGGCAAGCGAAAATATAAGCTTGCTATTTTTGTGTGGGCTTACGGTTAGCGTTGTCGTGTAACAATCGAAGCCGTGTTCCCCCGCGTATATGGCGGAAGCACGAAGCCTATCCTCCATACACAGTCCGCACCGAGCGCCGCCCTCTGGCGCGTCGGCGTGGGCTTTGGCATATGACGAAAAAAACGAATAATCATGCTGCGGCACGACAAGCGGAAGCTTGTAATGGTCGGCAACCGTTTGTAATGCTTCAAGGCGCAAATCAAACTCGTCATCTATAATGCACGGGTTGTAATAAAACAAAGTAATATCCCCGCCGTCGTTGAGCAACGGCTCAATCGCGCCAAGACTGCACGGTCCGCAGCAAGCGTGAAGCAATATTTTTT
Source organism: uncultured Clostridia bacterium (assembly GCA_947178255.1). Classification (GTDB taxonomy): domain Bacteria; phylum Bacillota; class Clostridia; order Christensenellales; family Pumilibacteraceae; genus Anaerocaecibacter. Next base: position 23,206 of record CAMWXP010000023.1, read on the forward strand.
TGTTTTTCAGTTCGTCCATTAAGATATAACCGCTAATATAATTTTACTGATAAATGATAGTGACGGGGCCGTCGTTGGATTGGTCTATGCGCATATCCGCGCCGAATATTCCGCATTTAACGTTGTCGGAAAGTCCGACCTCGCGCAACAGATCGCGCATAACGTTTACGCAATAATCGAACATTTGGCTCGCTTGGATTGCGGGCCGCATAGCGAACGAAAAACTCGGGCGGTTGCCGTGCGATATGTCCGCGCACAAGGTAAAGTTAGACACCATCAATACTTCCCCGCCTATGTCGCACACGGATAGGTTCATCTTGCCCGCGTCGTCAGAGAATATACGCATTGCCGATATCTTTTTGCACATTGCAATCACGTCGGGCTCGGCGTCGGTCTGTTCTATGCCGACGTACACAACAAGCCCTCGTCCTATTGCGGCCACTTGCTCGCCGTCCACCGACAGCGTCGCCTCGTTCACCCTTTGAATGACAGCTTTCATACCGCCATTTTAACATATTTGCAAAACAAATACAAGTAAACGCTTGACAAAAAAGCCAAAATATACTAAACTTATAAATACAAACAAATACGGGCAATTAACTCAGCTGGGAGAGTGTCATCTTGACGTGGTGAAAGTCACAGGTTCGAGCCCTGTATTGCCCACCAGCACACGAAAAAGCGCACCTAAACGGTGCGTTTTTTCGTGTGCTGGTGGGCAATACATTTGGAGTGAGTAGCATGCCGCAGTATATCCCCAAAAGCATACAACTTGTAAAAGAAAATTTAATACAAACTCTTGATAAGATATTTCGGCATGCGGTTCGCTAGGCGCTTGCACGCAGTGCAAAGCCCGCCCGCGAGTTCCGCGGGCATCCCTGTATTGCTATTGCACCCACCATAGTGCCATTCTAAGATTTTTATGCTATACGCTTGAAAAAGCCTCTACTATGTTGTATAATTGAAATATGGAATATGAGAAAAAGCAAAAAATCAAATTAATTATATT
>CAMWXP010000024.1 GCA_947178255.1 uncultured Clostridia bacterium
GCGTGACACAATCGTCGTCGCGTCGGTGTCGTGCATATACGGTTTGGGCGCGCCTGAGGAGTATTACAGGCTTGCTTTGTCCGTGCGCCCGGGTGACATAATGACGCGCGACGCGCTTATATCGCGGCTTATAGACATCAACTACAAGCGCAACGACCTTGCGCCCGAACGCACCAACTTCCGCGTGCGCGGCGACACAGTGGATATATTTCCCGCAAGCATGTCCGAGCACGGAATACGCGTGGAGTTTTTCGGCAACGAGATAGACGGCGTAAGTGAGTTCGACATAGTGTCGGGCAATATAGTGGCGCGCTTAGCGCACGCCGCGATTTTTCCCGCCAGTCACTATGCGGTTGAGCATGACAAAATGCTCGGCGCTATCGAGCAGATAGAGCGCGACGCCGAAGAACAGGTTAAATTCTTTACCGACAACCACAAGCTTATCGAGGCGCAGCGCATAGGCGAGCGCGTGCGGTACGACGTGGAAATGATGAAGGAAATAGGGTACTGCTCGGGCATAGAAAACTATTCGCGGTACTTTGACGGGCGTAGAGCGGGTGAACCGCCGTTCACGCTATTGGACTACTTTCCCGACGATTTTATAATCTTTATAGACGAAAGCCATATGACTATACCGCAGCTTCGCGCTATGTATAACGGCGACAAGGCGCGCAAGACGTCGCTTGTAGATTACGGCTTCCGCTTGCCTGCGGCGTTCGACAACCGTCCGCTCAAATTCGACGAGTTTCGCACGCGCATAAAGCAGGCTATATACGTGTCGGCAACGCCTGCGCCGTACGAGTTGGAGCTCACCGGCGGGCGGTACGTAAACCAGCTTATTCGTCCTACGGGGCTACTCGACCCGCCCGTAACGGTCAAACCGACAAAGGGGCAGATAGACGACTTGCTTACCGAAATCAAAGACACTGTGGCAAACGGCGGGCGCGTGCTTGTGACAACTCTTACCAAGCGCATGTCCGAAAGTCTTGCCGACTACCTTGCCGAGCAGGGCGTAAAGGTCAAGTACTTGCACAGCGACATAGACACTATGGAGCGCGTGACGATAGTCAACAGTTTGCGCCGTGGCGATTACGACGTGGTTGTAGGTATAAACCTTTTGCGCGAGGGCTTGGATATTCCCGAGGTTCAGCTTGTGGCGATACTCGACGCGGACAAGGAAGGCTTTTTGCGGTCGGAAACTTCGCTTATACAGACGATAGGCAGGGCGGCGCGAAACAGCGAAAGCCGAGTAATAATGTACGCGGACGTCATAACAAACTCGATGCAACGTGCGATAGACGAAACGCAAAACCGCCGCAACGTGCAAATGGCTTACAACGAGCAAAACGGCATTGTGCCCAAAACGATAATCAAGCCGATCAAGAACACGATAGAGATTACCGCCAAGCAGTCCAAGGTAGAGTTGAAAGATATAAACAAAGAGATAGACAGACTGCGCGCGCTTATGGCTACTGCAAGCAAGGAACTCGACTTCGAGTCGGCAATACAGTACCGCGACAAGATAGCCGAGCTGCGCGATATGCAACGCGATATGGCAAAAGCGAAGGCATTGCGCAACAAAAAATCATAATTTAAATTACACGCATTTACGGACGGAGATAACATGGACGAAAAGAACGAAATAGTAATAAAGGGCGCGCGGGCGCACAACCTTAAAAACGTGAGCCTATCCGTGCCCAAAAATAAATTGGTGGTATTTACGGGTGTGTCGGGCAGCGGCAAAACGTCGCTCGCCTTCGACACCATATTCGCAGAGGGGCAGCGCAGATACGTGGAATCGCTGTCGTCGTACGCGCGTATGTTTTTGGGGCAGATGGACAAGCCTGACGTGGACAGCATTGACGGACTTTCGCCCGCAATATCCATCGACCAAAAAACGACGGGGCGCAACCCGCGTTCCACCGTAGGCACGGTAACCGAAATTTATGACTATATGCGTCTGTTGTTTGCGCGTGTTGGCGACGTTTACTGCTACAACTGCGGCGCGGAAATCCACCAGCAATCGGTGGACGAGATTGTCGACAAAATCATGGCGCTGCCGCAGGGCAGCAGGGTTATGGTTATTTCGCCCGTGGTACGCGGCAAAAAGGGCGAGTATTCCAAAATGTTCGAGGACTTTAAAAAAGCGGGATACTCGCGTTTGCGCGTGGACGGAATAATCTACGGCATTGACGAGCAAATAAAGCTGGACAAAAACTCCAAGCATGATATTTCGGTCGTTATAGACAGGCTTGTTATAGAACATGGTATTCAGCAGCGCCTTACCGATTCGGTGGAAACTGCAATCAAGCTGTCGGACGGACTTGTAATAGCCTTTTACGACGATAAAGAAATACTGTTCAATACGCAATATACTTGCGGCAACTGCGGGCTTTCGCTGTCCGAGGTAGAGCCGCGGCTGTTTTCGTTCAACTCGCCGTTCGGCGCGTGCCCGACTTGCGGCGGCTTGGGCTTCCTTAGCAAAGTAGACCCCGATTTGTTGTTCTTCGGCGATTCATCCATTGCGGATTTGTTGGACGGCGGGCAGCTCGACTCGTCGCCGCACTTCGAGCAGTGCCTTGCGGCGCTCGCCAAAAAGTACGATTTTTCGCTTAAAACACCGTTTAAAAAACTGGACAAAAAGGTGAGGGATATCATTCTTTACGCCAAGGACGAGCCGCTTGTTGTGGAATACACAACGGGGCACTATCACCGCAGCGAGCGTATTGCGTACGATGGCATGGTCCCGTTTTTGGAGCGCCGACTTGCCGAAACTTCCAGCGACGGCGTGCGCTGGCGCATAGGTAGGTTCACCAACTCCCAGCCTTGTCCCGACTGCGGCGGCAAGCGACTGAAAAAGGAAGCTTTGTCCGTGCGCATAGGCGGCAAGAATATAGACGAGCTGTGCGCAATGCCCGTCAAGTATTTGTATAGATTTTTCGCCGATTTACAGCTTACCGATTCCAAGGCGATTATCGCCGAGCGTGTGCTTAAAGAAATCCGCACGCGGCTGGAATTTTTGATGAATGTCGGATTGGAATATCTTACGCTTTCCCGTTCGGCGCAAACGCTGTCGGGCGGTGAGGCGCAGCGTATACGATTGGCAACGCAAATCGGTTCGGGACTGTCGGGTGTATTGTACATTTTGGACGAGCCGAGTATTGGCCTGCACCAGTGCGACAACGCAAAGCTTATCGGCACGCTCAAAAACCTGCGAGACCTCGGCAACACGCTAATCGTTGTCGAGCATGACGAGGATACAATGCGTTCCGCCGACCATATTGTGGATATAGGCCCGGGCGCCGGCATACACGGCGGCAACGTTATTGCGCAAGGCACTGTGGACGAAATTATAGCTTCGGGCTCGGTTACGGGCAAATTCCTGTCGGGCGAGCGCCAAATAAGAACGCCCCAAAACCGACGCCTTTCGGACGAGTATATAACAATACGCGGCGCGGCGGAAAACAACCTGCAAAACGTTACCGTCAAAATCCCGCTGGGCGTGTTCAACGTAATTACCGGCGTGTCTGGTAGCGGCAAATCGTCGCTTATCAATCAAACGCTTTATCCTGCGGCGGCAAACCGCTTTAACGCCGTCAAGCAGCGCGTGGGCAAGTGTGACGGCATTGACGGACTGGAAAAGATAGACAAGGTGATAAATATCGACCAAAGCCCCATAGGCAGGACGCCGCGGTCGAACCCCGCCACTTACACTGGGGCAATGTCCACCATACGCGACTTGTTTGCCGAGCTTCCCGCCGCCAAGGAACGCGGCTACGGCTCGGGACGGTTCTCCTTTAACGTGCGCGGCGGGCGTTGCGAAAACTGCGAGGGCGACGGTATAATCCGCATAGAAATGAACTTCCTGCCCGACGTGTACGTGCCTTGCGACGTGTGTCACGGCAAAAGGTTCAACCGCGAAACGCTTCAAGTAAAGTACCGCGACAAATCTATAGCCGACGTTTTGGATATGACGATTGAGGAAGCGTACGAGTTTTTCAAAAATATTCCGTCGCTAAAACGCAAGCTGGGCACTCTGCTCGACGTCGGACTGGGTTACGTAAAGCTCGGTCAGCCCGCCACAACGCTTTCGGGCGGCGAGGCACAGCGCGTCAAGCTTGCCACAGAGCTGTCCAAGGTGTCCACCAACAGCACACTGTACGTGCTGGACGAGCCCACTACGGGCTTGCACTCCGCCGACGTGGAGCGGCTTATAGACATACTTTCGCGGCTTGTGGACAACGGTAACACCGTAGTGGTTATCGAGCATAACTTGGACGTAATCAAGTGCGCAGACCACATTATAGACCTCGGTCCCGATGGCGGCGACGGAGGCGGCACGGTGGTTGCAAGCGGTACGCCCGAGCGCGTAGCGCAGGTGGCGCAAAGCAAGACCGGTCAGTATCTTAAAAAGCTTTTGGACGACCACAAATAATAGCGAATAAAGAATATTATTAATAATCAAAAATCATACTACGAATATCATGTTCGTAGTATTTTTAAAATCAATAATTACGTTTTTGGTCGTGTTTTTTGTGATACGGCTTATGGGCAAAAGGCAGATAGGCGAAATGCAGCCGTTCGAGCTGGTCATTACGCTGATCATAGCCGAAGTGGCGTGCATACCGATGAACGATCCGTATATACCATTGTATTACGGATTGATACCCATTTTCACGCTGGCGACGTTGCACATAGTGCTGTCGTTTATTTCGCGTAAGTCGGTAAAGGTTCGCAAGCTGCTCAGTGGCAACAGCCTTATAGTAATCGACAAATCGGGCATCAACTACAAAAATATGCAAAAGATGAATATGAACGTAGACGACCTTATCGAAGCGGTGCGCACAGCGGGCTACGTCGATTTTTCGCAAATCGCATATGCCATATTCGAAACAAACGGTCAGCTTTGTGTAGTGGAAAAGGAGCAACAGCAAGGCGAGCAGTCACAAGGAAATGAACCGCAAAAGACGTTGCTGCCTTTGGAGCTTGTAGTGGACGGAAAGTACGTCGCACACAACCTTGCGCTGTCGGGCACCGAACAGACCGAAATACTGCGCGTGCTGGACGAGAATAAGCTTAAATTGAGCGACATTTTGTACGCCGACGTTCGCCAAGACGGAAACGCGTACTTTGCGCCCAAGCATAAGCCTGCGTTTTGTTGCCCTATAACTATAAACGGGGGTAATAACTGGTGAAAAAGGTAGTTGTTATTTTGGTGGTGTTCGCGCTTATGCTCGGCGCTATGATAGGCGAAATAGTGTACGTAAACAAATTTTATAACGGTCTGCAATCGGACTTGGAAGCTATTGCCGTAAGTATCGAGGCTAACGAGGAGCATGTAGATAATGCCGAAACGGTTGCTATGTGCGACAAGCTGGTAAAAAAGTGGGAAAAGGGCAAGCGCGCGCTACTAATGCTGCAAAACCACAATACCGTGCGCAACCTCGACGACAAGGTTATCAGTCTGCAAAAGGTGGTCAAGTCGGATAATTACAACGACGCGGTAATATTCGTGCATTCAGCAATAAATTATATCGACGACGTACTGCTCGACAGTATTCCGTACCTTTCCAATATTTTCTAATCGTAATCTAATCTATCCTGCGCGGCAAAACTATTGCTTTTTAAAGATAAATGTATTATAATCAATACGTGGAATTTATCGAATTAAAAAAGCAATTAAAATCGCAAAAGCCCGCGCCGTGCTACGTTTGCTACGGCGACGACGATTTTATATTGGATCGTGCGCTGTCGTTGCTTACGGCATTGGCGGCAGAGCCTAAGCCGTTTAACTGCGTGGATAAGGAGTTTGCCACCTCCCGCGACCTTACGGACGAGCTTATGCAGCTGCCGCTGCTCGGCGATTACCGCGTGGTAGTAGCGCGCGGCAAGGTGGATAAGGGAGCGGTGGAGAAGTATCTCGAACACCCCAATCCCGCGGCGGTTTTGGTATTGCCTTCTTACACTCCGCACGACAGCTGGAACAGAGCGGCTTCGCCCGATATTCCCAAGGGCGGGGTAGGCGTGGATTGCAACCGACTGCCGTTAAAGCAAATAATACCGTTTGTTACCGCGCTGTGCGCACGCACGGGCGCTGCAATGGACGAAAAGGCGATTACATTGCTGGCTAACCGCTGCGGCGGATATATGACGCGTATCAACAGCGAAACGCAAAAGCTGGCCGTGCTCAGAGCGAACGGGCGGATAACCGAGGACGACGTTACAGAGCAGGTAAAGGCCGATACGGAGTTTGTGGTGTTCGAGCTGTGCGACAGCATACTTGCGGGCGACCCCGCGCGTGCGCTGTCCATAGTGGACGGTATGGCCAAGAACAACGATTTGGTGGCGGCTTTCACGCTTATATACAACAGGTTCAGAAAGATATTCGCAGCCTCAGTCGATCCCGATGGAATAGCAGGCCTTGGCGTAAAACCGTACCAAGTGAGTAAGCTTAAGGCCGAAGGAACAAAGTACGGTAGGCTTCGGCTGAAAAAGGTGCTCGACGCATTGGAAAGCGCCGATTACGGCTACAAGACCGGCGCGACCACGGTGTACGACGCGCTTACATGTTTCGTTGCGCAAGCCGCTTACACTAACAACTAGCAGAGGTGTAATTTGATAGATATAGCAAAAAGGAAACTGCCTTCGCCAATACTGCCTATTTTAGCGTACATAAGCTATTGTGCCGCGGGCTGGTTTGCGGCGCGCGGGGATTTGGCGTACTATTGCAGTCAAATGCAAATGGGCGATATATTAAGTCATGACGCGGTCGCGTTCTTTATAGGCGGGCTTATTCCATTTGCGCTGTATATGATAATTGCGCGCTTTATTTTCCGAACAATGCATATGCGTTGCGGCGGGGATGTTAGGTCTATAAGATACGGTCTTAATTTTGCGGTAATTGCCGCCAACCTGTTGCTTTTTGCGCTCAAATTCATTTATATTTCTGCGCCGCTGTATTCGGATATGCTGGAAATAATATTGGATCCCATTGTCACAATAGCGTTTGTATCGCTGTATATGTGGTATGCGTTCAAAATGCAATATGTGGAAAAATCGAGGTTTCGCTTTGTGCTTTTGCAAGTGCTCGGCGCGTTTTTGGCAATGTACGGCTTGCTTGCATTGATTAATCTTATAGTGTCGGTGGCGTAGGTGACGGTATGAAAAAACGATTTTCTGTTTTGTCGATTATATTGTGCGTAATCGTAGCCGCGCTGTGCTTGGTCGGTTGTTCGGATCACGGCGCGCCCGCACACACTACACAAAATCCAAATTACGTAATAACGCCCGAGCAAGCGGAGGCGGAATACGCCAAGTTTATGACGGAAGAGCGCGTAGACCGTACAACGTTTACCAAGGGTGAGCTCGGTGCCGCCACATATCTTAAAGAACGCTTGCAAGAAATGGGGTATGAGGACGCCGACTTGAAATCGTTTAAGACGAGTGAAAACGAGATGACAGATTTAAGCAGTCAAAACGTAGTGGCGCATCTTAGGCCTATAAACAAGACTGCCAAAAACGTTATAATCGGCGCGTACTACGACAACCGCAATAAGGCTGCATATAACGGTGCAAGAGCCGACGAAGGTGAAGGCGCGGTTTCTGCCACTGCCGTAGCCGCAGTATTGAGTGTAGCGGACTATTTGATAAACCACAAATCGGCAATCGACTCGCAGCTGCAAGTTACTATAGTATTTTTCGGTGCGTCGTACATGACCAACGACGGAGCAAAGACTTTTTTGGATCAAATGGATGACGTCGATTACAACAACACAGTGCTTATGATTGAAATGCAAAGGCTGTGTGGCGATCATATTTACGCTTTTTCGGACGCTCGGGAGACGCAGCGTGAAAAGCTTTTCGATATGGTGGCGGTTGACAACGGATTGGATATTTACAAGCTAACGTCTAAAAGCCCGTTAATAACAGGCTTGTCCACGCTTAACGGCATACCGTACTATCAATGGGCGTACAGTGGAGTGTTTAGTGTGTTTTTCAATGCGGGAGTTCCCACGGTCAATCTTGTAGGCGCCAACTGGGAATCGTCCAACCTTTCCGATATAGAATCGACCGCTCACGATAATTTTTTGTATTCTGAAAACGACACCTTGCGCAATGTCAAAAAATACCATCCCGACTATGCTCAAAAAATGGCGACGGCGGCAACCTTGACGGTACAAGCTTTGTGCGATAACGAGTTTACAAAGACTATGACGTACGACCGCGACAACTTTCCAAATACCGACGTGTTAAGTTCGAGCTGGATTTGGTATCTTGTAGTGCTGTCGGTAATTATCGTTTGCGCCGCAGTTATGGTCGGTATAAATGCGTACCTAAAAAAGAAGCATCCCATTGTAGTAAAGGCTCCGCCGCAAATGAAAATGGCTGTGTTCGGAATGGACTACGAGGATAAAGACGCGGCCGATATATTTATCGATATACAGAACGGCAACGACAATATATTCGACGGCATAGAAAACAATAAACCCAAAAGCAACAATCCGTTTGACGATATATTTCCGCCTGCGGCTCCGACCGATGGGGGAAAGGATAGCGGCGATGACAACGAAGAGCAAGACGGCGACCCGTTTGACAATCCGCCGACAGAAGATAAGTAAACATATAATACAATAGAAAAGGCGCTGATGACAGCGCCTTTAAATTTGCTTTGTTTAACTGAACCAACCGCTTATCGTTTGGCCGAGGTTGGAGAAGAATTGGGTTATGCCGAACTTGCTGAACATATCGGACATAATTGTGGCGAAGTCGAAGCTGTCCACAACAAGCCAGCACCACAATATTACAACGGCAAACGTTGCTACAATAAGAATGGCAATATTAATCAAGCAGCTGCGCCAGTTTAAGGGACTACGCAGTTTTTTGAGTTTGGTGTTGGGCTCGTTACTTTCCTTAATGGCCTGTTCAAGCTGCGCCGCGGTCATCTGATCGGGCGACAGGTTGGAAAGCGGAACGGACGGTGTGCCGGCAGAGGGCATACCGTTAGCGGCTCCTGCGGGCGGAGTTCCGCCGGCTGCTGCCGCATCTTTGCCTTTTTTATCCTTGCCCTTTTTTTCCTTTACGGGTTTTTCCTTAGCGGGCTTAGCGGGTTTTGCCGTGTCTTTTTTTGCCATAGCATCCTCTAATACAGTAATCTAACATATAGTATATATCATATACAAAAAAAAATCAAGTACTTTTTTTGAATTCCTGATATAAATTATCAATCATCATGGTGGAAAAAATAAATGGGGCAGGCTAAATAGAGTAAAAAATATTGATAAAAGTTAAAAAAATATGTTCAAAACAATTGAAATTAAAAACATAATATTGTATAATTTAATTAGGTGCGTATAATATGTGGTTTTTAACAAACATTTACGAAAAAATGGCGGCAAAGCCGTGGGCGTGTGCGATAGATATCGTGCTTGCCGCTTTGCTCATTTACGGCATGATTGTTTTCCTCAAAAGAAACAACGCGGGCAAGCTTATAGCTTTCGTGCTTGTTTTTGTTGCGGCCGGCATTGTGCTATCATCCGAGTTTATGGATTTGCCCGTAATCGGATCGATAATGAGATACGGTATAATAATAGTCGTCGTCGTAATAGTGTTTGTGTTCCCTGCGGAAACAAAACGCGGACTGCTTAAACTCGCGTCACCGCGCGATACGCACGAGCAGTACACCACAGCATACGGCGCGTCGGACGAGGAGCTTCACGCCGCAATCAACGATATCGTTCGCGCCGCGCAAAATATGTCCAAAAAGAACGTCGGCGCGCTCATAATTATTTCTACGCAAAATTTACCGGAACACATTATCGACTCGGGCACCAAGCTTGACGCAGTTTTGTCCTGCGCGTTGCTCGAAAGTATTTTCAATACCAAAGCGCCCCTTCACGACGGAGCGGTGTTCGTGCGCGGCAACCGCATCGTAGCGGCAGGCTGCTTCCTTCCGTTGTCGCAGTCCAACGCGATAGACAAGGAGCTCGGCACTCGCCACCGCGCCGGTATAGGCGTAAGCGAAAACTACAACGTCCTTACCATAATCGTTTCGGAGGAAACGGGCGTTATTTCCATAGCTCAGCACGGCGAGCTCACGCGCTACTTCGATTCGCAAATGCTCACGGACAAACTGGAACAAACCTACGGTTTGCAGGCTACTCCGGAGTCCACGCGTAAGCACCATCGCCGTAAGGGAGATTAGTACGATATGAACAAGCAAAAACAAGAAAGCGCAAAAAAGCCCAACGGCTTTGTAAGGCTACTGAAAAACATATTCGTTCACAACATCGGCTGGAAGTTGCTGTCCATCGTGTCGGCGGCGGTTATTTGGGCGCTCGCAGCAGGACTGCTGTAATGATTGACTTTAACGACGAAATACTGTTGCCTACGGGCAACGTAACGGATTTTGCGGCTGTCGCTTGCGACCAGTTCGCCGCAGACCCCGAATATTGGAAAACACGTGCGGCAGAAATGCCGCCGTTTTCGGCATTGGATTTTATTTTGCCCGAGTGCTTTTTGTCGGAGTCGGACAAGCGTATTGCCGATATAAAGACAGCGGCGGCTACCGTGCCGCAAGATAGGTTTACCGCTTGCCACGGCGCGGTGTACGTTACTCGCGGCACGGCGTACGGCAGGGTAAGGCACGGCGTTGTGGCGTCCGTCGATTTATCCGACTACGATTACAAGGTCGGATCTCAAACGCTTATACGCGCGTCCGAGCGCACCATAGAGGAGCGTATCCCGCCGCGCGTAAAAATCCGCGAGGCGATAGATTTTGAAATGCCGCATATAATGCTGCTTGTAGACGACCCCGAAGATTTGCTTATGACCGCATGTCGCAATGCGCAAAAACGCACGGTATACAGCGGGGATTTGCGCGGCAACGGCGGACACATTACGGGCGAGCTTATAACCGACACCACGGCGCTTATGGGCGCTGTAAATAATATTATCGACAAGTCGGTGCAAAAGTTCGGAACAAAGCTTTTCGCACTTGTGGGCGACGGCAATCACTCGCTCGCCACAGCCAAGTATTGCAGCTTGCACAATCCCACTCCGCTCAATCAAAAGGCGCTTGTGGAAATCGTCAATATTTACGACGAGGGGCTTGTGTTCGAGCCGATACACAGGCTTGTAAAAACCGACGACCCTGCAATGTTTATGGACAGCCTGCGCTCGGCAATTAAGGGCGACGCTACTACTACGGTGTACGTGCCGCAGCCTATTACGGTGAACGTGCCGTCCGACAAGATTGAAGCAATTACCGCCATAGACAAGTTTTGCGAAACGTACGTAAAGCACTTCGGCGGGTACGTGGAATACGTGCATGGCACGGATATGCTGACAAGCGACGGACACGTGGGCATAGAAATGCGCGGTATACAAAAGTCCGAGCTGTTTAAGTACGTTATCAAAAACGGCGTGTTGCCCAAAAAGACTTTCTCGCTGGGCGAGGCGGAAGAAAAGCGGTACTATGTAGAGTGTCGCAAAATCAAATAAAAAATTTTTAACGATATATCGTTACGGCGAATATATTACATACGGAGTACGGTAGATGAAGGCGGTTAAATTCGGCGGCACTTCAATGTCCACTGCGGACAGTATTTTGCGCGTCGCAAGTATCATCAAGCAAGATCACGACAGGCGGTTTGTCGTAGTGTCGGCGCCCGGAAAGGCTAAGGGCTGCGACAAGGTTACCGATATGCTTATTGCGGTGAGCGAAGCGCGTCCTTGCGACCGCTTGGTTAAGTTCGAGCTTGTTCGCAATCGTTTTGCCGCGCTTTGCGACGGCGTAGGGCTTAATGGCGCACTGGACGAAGAGCTTGACAAAATACAGTCGAACATTGTTAAAGCCGATTACTGTTACATACTGTCGCGCGGGGAGTATTTGTGCGCCAAGCTTCTTGCAAAGCTTATAGGCTTCACCTTTATCGACGCGGCGGATTTGATAAAGTTCAACGGAAATACGTACGACGACGAGCGTACGGCAGAGGTGTGCCGTGCGGGGCTTAAAGGCAAGCTGGACGTTGTTGTACCCGGATTTTACGGCAGCGACGAGGACTGCAATATCGTAACGTTTTCGCGCGGCGGCTCGGACGTATCGGGCGCAATAGTCGCGCGGGCGGTCAACGCAGATATATACGAAAACTTTACCGACGTTGACGGGTTTATGACATGCGACCCTCGTATTGTTCCGCACGCTTCCGTTATAGACGTGCTTACGTACAGGGAGCTGCGCGAGCTTTCGTATATGGGCGCAAACGTTTTGCATCCCGAATCCATCTTTCCCGTACAAAAGGCTAACATACCCATACATATACTGAATACGTTCAACGAAAACGCTTTGGGGACAAAAATAGTACCGACGGAGGCGTTTTTGGCGGGCAAGCACAGTCGCAAAAATAATATGCCGATCACCGCTATTGCGGGCAGACAGCACTTTTTTTCGTTGCACATAGACAAGTCTATGATGAACGCGGAAATAGGCTTTGTGCGGCGTGTGCTCAGCTGCTTCGAGCGTTACGACATATCGGTAGAGCATATACCGAGCGGCATAGATTCCATGACGGTCGTGTTTTCGGCAGTGGATACGGAAACGTGTAACGCGCTTATCGAAGCGGTGAGAAGGGAAGTCAATCCCGACCACATTTCGCTTACCAAAGACATTGCATTGATAGCGATAGTCGGACACGCAATGAAATCCCGACCTGGTACGGCGGCACGCGCAATAAACAGACTGTCGCACGCAAATATAAATTTGCGTATGCTCGACATGGGCGCGTCGGAAATAAACCTTATTGTAGGCGTATCGGACAGCGACTTCGAGCGCGCCCTTGTCGCGCTTAACGGCGAGTTTGAAGTATAGATTAATTCAGAATTAAGAATTAAGAATGCAGAATTATCGGTGAACGCGCTTGGAATTTTTAACAAACAAGTGGCGTTGAGATATTTATGTAGACACGATATTGATTGGGCGAAACGCAAAATCAATCACTATGTAAACACACAACAATAAAGTTTTCTTGCCTACTTCTTTTCCAAAAGAAGTAGGAATTTGCTTGACATGGGGTATTGACTTGTGATATAATTTTTCAGAACCGCACGAAAAGGGTTTTTAATTCGGTTTGTCCGAAACCCCGACGGCGAATACTAAACGGAGGTTAGGCTATGTTTGCAATTATCGAGACGGGCGGAAAGCAGTACCGCGTATGCGTTGGTGACGTTCTTGACGTAGAACGTTTGGACGTAGAAGAGGGCGCTACCGTCGACCTTAAAGCTGTTCTTACGGGCGAGGGTGAAAATATCGCCACGGAAGGCAAGATGGTAAAGGCTACCGTCGTGCGCCAGCTCAGAGCGCCCAAGGTCATCGTGTTCAAGTACAAAGCGAAAAAGAACGTGCGCAAAAAGCAAGGTCATCGTCAGTACTATACGCGCATAAAAATCGACGCTATCGTATGATAACGGTCAAGCTGTTCAAAACGGACGGCAAAGTTACGGGCGTTAAATCGTTCGGTCACAGCGGACTTGCCGAAAGCGGCAACGACATACTGTGCGCGGCGGTATCGACGCTTGTTCAAACGGCGTACCTTGCAATATCGGATATATACGGCAGAGTGGATTACCAAAAGGACGACGGACTGTTTCAGTTCAGCGTTCCGCAAGGACACGACGCCGAGGTGATAATCCGAGCAATGTACTTGGGACTACAAGACTTATCGAGCGGGTATCCGCAAAATCTCAAATTGGAGGAAGCATAAAATGTTTATAGATATTCAGTTGTTCGCTCACAAAAAGGGCGGCGGTTCGACTAAAAACGGCAGAGACAGTAACGCGCAGCGCCTCGGCGTAAAGCGTTCGGACGGTCAGTTCGTGCTTGCCGGCAATATTCTTATCCGTCAGCGCGGCACCAAGGTTCATCCCGGTGAGAACGTAGGGCGCGGCGGCGACGATACTTTGTTCGCGCTTGTCGACGGCAAAGTCAAGTTCGAGGATAAGGGCAACCGCAAGCAGGTGAGCGTCTATCCCGTCGCGGCGGCGAAGTAATCTTGTCGCATAACGCCGACATTAATATTATTTGTATTCAACTATGTCAAAGGGGCAGCTATAAGCCCCTTTTTGTATATCCCGACAAGTATTTATCCCCAAAAAGGTGGTTTGTTTATGTATAGAACCGAAGCAAACAAAATAATAGTGGACGGTGCCGATATAGACGTCCAAGCCACGATAGAATGCGGTCAGTTTTTTCGCTACGAAAAAACGGCTGACGGATATACGATTAAGTCCGGTCCGTATTCTTGCAATGTTTGTTCGCTCGGCGACAGTGTCGTCATCAATACAACTGCCGTAGATTACTTTGTCAACTTTTTTAATCTCGACCGTGACGTGGCGAGGGCAAAGCGCGAGCTCAGTCGTTTTCCCGAGCTTGCCGCTGCGCTCGACTGTTGCGGGGCGTTGCGCATACTCCACCAGCCGTTGTTCGAAACGATTATTTCGTTTATAATTTCGGCAAACAACAATATCCCGCGTATCAAGACCATTATAGGCAGGATTTGCGCGGAGTTCGGCGACGCGTTTCCCACGCCCGAACAGCTTGCGGGAATGACACGCCGTAGGCTGGACGCTATGGGCTGCGGGTATAGATCGCAATACATATTGGACACGGCAAAGATTTGCGCGGAAACGGACTTGCTTAACAGGCTGTACGCCGCAAAAACCGCAGACGCGCAAAAAATGCTGAAAACGCTCCCCGGCGTCGGGCAAAAGGTGGCCGATTGCGTGTCGCTGTTTGCTCTCGGCAGGCTGGAAGTTTTCCCCATAGATACGTGGATGTTCAAGACTCAGCGCGTCGGCATGGAAACCGAATCGCAATCGCGCACGCGGTTGATGAATAAGTACGGTTCGTATGCCGGCTACGTCCAGCAGCTGCTGTTCTATTATAACGCAATACTCAAAAGAGGTGTGGTATAATGTCGCTTGCACAAAGCTTTGTCGAGCTGTTCTCTACAATGGATATGGTGTCGGTGTGCTTGTGGATAACCGGCTTCATACTGTTTTGCATAGAGTTTTTTCAGCCCATGCATGGCGTGGCGTACGTGCTGGGTGTGTCGCTTATGGGCGGTGCGTTTTGTGTGCGCATGGTGTATGGCTCGGCGGGCGAAGCATTTGTGTTTGTACTGCTCACATCGGTACTTCTTTTCGGCGTACACTGCGTGTCGCTGTTTACGCAAAAGCGCGATTGGTTAAAGGTCGCACGTATGGAAAAGGCGGGCGAGCGTTCACGTAAGTACGGCGGACTTATAGACAGCGTGGGCGTGGCCAATACTCCCATAGACCTTACGGGCAACGCCACAATCAATGATATCAACCTTGTAGTGTACAGCTTTACGCCCATTATGCAGGGCGAGCGTGTAAGGATAACCAAAATCACGCAGGACAAGATTGTTGTAGAACGGGTTGACGATATTTAAAATTACAAACGTTCTACCGCGCCGAAAAAAATCATAATATAGAACACTATGAGTTTTATCGAGCAAGCGGCAAAAATATTCAGTAACACACCGGAATATAAATTCCAAGCGGTAATATTCGGGCGCGACGCTTTTTACATAGAAGGCGCGCGCCCTATTAAAATTGACGAAAAAGAAATGATATTCAAAATTCCGTCGGGGCTTATTACGGTAGCGGGCGAGCGGCTAACGGTCAAGGAGCTGTCCGACGACTGCGCGGCAATCGTTGGCAGAGTATGCTCGTACACGGTGACCGATTTATGAAAAGTAAACCGACAACGCCGCAAAATGATATTGACAAGGCTAACAAAAAAGCCGAAGCCGAAAGACTGCGCCGCGCTCGGAAAGCCGAGACGGAAAGGCTTAGGCGTGCTCAAAAAGCCGCAAGTGTAGACGCTAAGCGTCAAGTCGCCGCAAAAAAGGAAGCTGTTAAACGCGAACGGCAACGCACAAAAGAAGCCGTTCGGCAAGAAAAGGCAAAAATAGCGGCCGAGCGGCAAAAAAAGCGCGCCGCCGTTTATGCCAAATTCAGAGTTAAGCTCAAAAATAATAAAGCGGGGTTCGAGTACAAGTCGTTCGGCTTGATACCTCGCGTCGAGCTTGCCGTCAAGGGCGACAAAACGTCGGTAGTAACGCGGCTTGCGGCGGCGGGCGTAAAGGTAACCGATATACGTTTTTCGGACGGCGAAACGCTGTTCAAAATACGAAAAAAAGACTTGCGCAAAGCTGTTGCTATTTTGAGCGAAATGTGCTATACTCATAGAATAAATGCGGCGTACGGCATAGCGCAAAGATTGGCGTTTTCGCTTGCGCGCGTCGGTTTGATTGCGGGCGCGGTGTTGTCCGTAATCGGCATGAACATTTCATACGGCTATATTTGGCGAGTGCAAATCACTGGCAATGGAAGGCTGTCGGCGGCGGCTATCGAAAGCAAATTACGCCGTGACGGCATAACGGTCGGTTGCAAAAAGACGGATAATCTTGCCACGCAGGCTGCTGCTGTTTTGGGCGGCATGGACGGCATATCGGACGCGTCGTGCGAGATTATAGGCACAACGCTCCATGTGCATGTGCTGGAAACGACGGAAAGCACTGCGCTAATGCGCTACGGCGAGTATACTTCCGAGTACGACGCAACGGTTACGAGGATAGTAATGCGCAGCGGCACGGCCAAGGTCAAGCGCGGCGACGCCGTTAAGCGCGGCGACGTGCTTGCAAACGGCGAAATGTATTCCACGACAGGCGAGCTGTTGTATACAGGCGATTGCGATTGCGATATATACGGCAAGGTCGCCATCACCGTTACGGCGCAGATTCCGATGTCCGCGGTGGAGTACAGGTCCACTGGCAGAACGGCTGTAAAAACCGTATACACTCTGTTCGGCAAAAGTCTGGGCGGCAATAAACCGCCGTACAAGACCTACGAGCTTTCGTCGCACACCTCGCGCTACGACGTGCTTATCCCGCTTTACGTTACCACGTACACTTACAGCGAAACTGCGGCGGTGGAATACGAGCGCGATATCGAGCAAGCGGCTGAGGAGTTTGCAAAAGCCAAGATAGAAAGCATGAAGTTCGACGGCGAGTTCGACTATTCGTATAACGTCGAGCAAGCAATGTCCGGGCTGTATTCGGTGCATTTATTCATAACTGGAGAAACGGTCATTTCAAGAGGTCGGCAGGTCGCCGACGCAGAGAATAATACGGAGTAAAATTTGACTAAATCGTTTGACAACGACGAAATCCGCGCTGTGTTCGGCGCGTACGACGCCAATATAAAAACTCTCGAATCGTTGATTAAGGTGACGGTTCGTCCTACGCGTGACGGCGTGGAAATATCGGGCAGTGTAGCCGATGCCGAATTGGCGGGCTTACTGTTGGACAAGCTGTGCCATGCCGTGCGGCGCGGCGAAAATATCGACCCCGACAAGGTCAAGCAGTATTACGATATTTTATCCGCCGACCCGTCGAGCTTGGACGATATCACTTCGCAGCCTGTGTGTGTAAACGCGCATGGGCAAAAGATTTATGCAAAAACGTTGCGGCAAAAAAAATTTATCGACGCGGTAACAAACAATCTTTTGACGTTCGCAATAGGCCCCGCGGGTACCGGCAAAACTTATCTTGCCGTCGCAATGGCGGCAAACGCCGTAAAAAAGGGTTTGGTCGATAGAATTATCCTTACGCGCCCCGCGATAGAAGCGGGCGAGAAGCTCGGCTTTTTGCCGGGTGATCTTCAAATGAAAGTCGACCCGTATTTAAAGCCGTTGTATGACGCGCTTATGGAAATGTTCGGTGACGACTATACTCGGCTTATAGAACGAGGCACGGTAGAGATTGCGCCGCTCGCGTATATGCGCGGACGAACGCTGTCGCACGCGTTTATCATACTCGACGAGGCGCAAAACACCACGCCCGAACAGATGAAAATGTTTTTGACTCGGTTCGGCGAGGGCAGTCGCGTTATCGTTACGGGCGACGTTACGCAAATAGATATTCGCGGCGAGCAGTCCGGGCTTATCGACGCGGAAAACGTGTTAAAGGATGTGGACGGCATAGCGTTTGTTCATCTTTCGGAGGACGACGTCGTGCGCCACGGACTTGTAATGAAAATAGTAAAAGCTTACAATAAATATTCGCAAAGGAGAAATAACAGTGGAAGCGGAAAAACCGAGTAATAATATATCGTATAAACCTCCGCGCAGCGCGTACTGGTGGACAGCCGGTATATTTGCCATCGTATATGCGATTATTTACATATCGCTGGTGGTGTTTGTTCACTTTGTCGCAACGGGTTCGGGCATACTCGGGCTTGACGATTCGCAGGCGTACACGCTGTATGCGTTTGTGTTTTTGTTCGTTGTAATTGCGCTATACATCTATATAATCGTATCGCGCACCGAGCTGCTGTTTTCGCTTAAAAAGATAGGCGCAATGATGGCGCTGTTTACTTTTGTCGTCGTTGTAAACATTGTGCTCTTGGCGTTCAGCGCGTATTTGATTTGCGTTGCGCTCACCGCCATGCTGATATTGCCGTTTACCAAAAAACGCGACGCGTTTGTACTTAACATATTCTCTTGTCTTGTCACGCTGTTTGTGCTTGTCGCAACGCTCGAACACAGCGATTTTCCTGCGGTGGCGTTCACGCTTATAGCAGGACTCATAGGCGGCGCGGTCGCTACGTACAGCTTTCCGTCGGGTATGACGCGCATTATTTCGCTGTTGCGTACGTTTGTTACTGGCTGCGTAATAATAGTAGTGTATTTTATACTGCTGTCTACCTATCGGCTTAATATGACGCCGTTTATCAGCAACATTATGTATATCGGCTTGTCGGTGGCGGGCGAGTTCCTGCTCACTGCCGTTATCGTACCGCTTGTGGAATGGATATTCAATCTTACCAGCGACTTCAAGCTGATGGAGCTTATCAACCACAAAGCGCCGCTTATTCGTAGGCTTAGCACTGAAGCCCCCGGCACGTTCAACCACTGCCTTGCGGTGGCAAACTTTGCCGAAATTTGTGCGGACGCGATAGGCGAGGATCCGTACCTTGCAAGGGCTTGCGCATACTACCACGACGTCGGCAAGCTGGGCAACGTCGAATACTTTACCGAAAACCAGGCTGGCTACAATCCGCACGACGAGATTTTGCCCGAGGTGTCGGCGGAAATCATTCGCAAGCACACCGTGGACGGTTACGAGCTGTGCAAAAAGCACCACATTCCCGAGGAAGTGGCGCATGTCACGATAGAGCATCACGGCACGCTGCCCATTATGTACTTCTACAACAAGGCAAAGTCGCTCACCGACGGCGAAGTTGATATTGACGAATACCGCTATTACGGCGAAATACCCACGGGCAAGATGGGCGCTATAATAATGATTTGCGATTCGGCGGAAGCGGCTATTCGCGCTATGGACAACCCCACCGGTGACAAGGTGGACAAGCTGTTAAAGGGCATGATAGACGACAGATTAAAGCAAGGTCAGTTCGACAACTGCGCAATAACGATGAAAGATTTGACCGCCATTCGGCTCGCCATAGTCGGCGCATACGGCGGACTGTTCCACAAACGTATCAAGTACAATATAAATCGAGACGGAATAAATGTTTAGGCTTACGGGAGATGTGCAGGCTGGCTTTGCTCGGCTTGCGGGAATAATTTTCAATACGCTCGGGTTAAAGGGCGACGCGACGGTGGATATATCCATCGTTAACGACGAGCAAATGCACGAGCTTAACAAAACGACGCGCGGAGTGGATAAAACCACCGACGTGCTCAGTTATCCCGCGCTCGATAAAATTACCGATTTTACGCAAAAGAATTATCCCACCGATTACGATAGTATGCTCAAAGCCGTAGTGTTGGGTGATATAGCAATAAACACCGACGCCGCCGCAAGGCAGGCGGAGGAGTACGGTACCGGCGAGCGCGAAATTAACTATCTGTTCGTACACGGTATGCTGCACTTGCTCGGCTACGACCATATAGAGCAAGCGGACAAGGACAAAATGCGCGAGGTGGAGGAAAAGGTTCTTGCCGAAACGGACAAGTCGGTTGTCGTTGCCGTTGTCGGCAGACCGAACGCAGGCAAATCGTCGATTGTAAATGCAATTGTCGGGGAAAAGGTGTCCATAGTTTCGCCCAAGCCGCAAACCACTCGTGACAGGATTACAGGCATATGCACGGAAGGCGCACGACAAATAGTGTTTTTGGATACACCCGGTATGTTTAAGCCGCGCACCAAGCTGGACGAGCATATGGACAAGAGCATAAAAAGCTCTCTCGGCGGTGACGCCGACGTCGTGCTTGTCGTGCTGGATAGCACGAAAGGCATAACCGAAGCTGACGAAAAACTCATTGTAGAAAGATTGAAAACGCGCGCGCCGCTGTACGTTGCGGTAAACAAGACCGACTTGAAAGGGTACGAAGGTATTTATCCAATTTTGGAAAAGCTCAATCCGCTTATGTCGCGTAAGGAAGGGCGTTCTATCAAGGATGTAATTCCCACAAGCTGCAAGACAGGGCGCAATATAGACGTGCTTAAAGCGGCATTGTTTGCCGAGTGCAAGGAAGGCGGATTTTTGTTCCCGCCTGACGAGTACACCGACCGCCCGATAAAGTTCTTGATAGGAGAAGCGGTGCGCGAAAAAGCGTTGCTGTTTTTGCAGGACGAAATCCCGCACGGCGTTGGCGTAAGCGTGCGCAGCGTGCAAGAGGACGTCGAGCCCGTAAAAATATCTTGCGACGTGATAGTTGACAAGCAGTCGCACAAGCAAATAGTAATTGGCGACGGTGGGGAGATGATTAAGCGTATTGGCGCCGCCGCTCGCCGCGACATAGAGCGTATGCTTGACTGCAAGGTATATTTGGAGCTGTTTGTTAAGGTCCGCCCGGGCTGGCGTGACAGGTCGGATATACTAAAAGACATAGGGTATTGATATAAAAGATTATTACGAATATTTTTCCTCGCCGAACTGTAAACTAAAATAAATACGTATTTTTAGGAGGCAGTTATGACAGGCGAGGAGAGAATGTTTTGGGAATTGTTTTGCGCCACGGGCGCGCCGCAGTACTATTCTATGTACGTAAAAGCGCGTGACGAGCGAGGACAGAATTCGGATAAATAAACGTACGGGTGAAATCAAGACACCCGTAAGAGGTGAAGATGGTCGATTTTACCGACAAGTGCGTAGTGCTTAGGACTAGCGACTACCGCGACAACGATAAGCTTGCCAAGGTGCTTACGGCGGAGCACGGGCTTGTTACCGTCAAGCTGACCGGCGTAAAAAAAGCCAAAGCAAAGCTAAAACCGTTTGCACAGGAATTTTCGGTATTCGACACACGACTTACGGGTAAGGGTGCGTTTTTGACGCCTATAGAACCGTTGCTGATACGCGACGGTTTTTCGCTTTGCACCGACTTAAAAGTTTTTACTGCGGCGTCGGTGGCGGCGGAAGCGACAGTGGCTTCCATTTGCGACGACGAAGCGCACGCCGAGCTGTTTTTGGAATTTTTAAAGCTGATATACAACTTAAAGCCCGACTGCAATCCGTACTACCAAGCGGCGGTGTATATGCTTCGGCTTATGGAGCTTTCGGGATTTTTCAAGGCGTATACATATAACGACAACCCGCAAACGCCCATACAAATGCTTGGGTACGCACAAAAGACAGGGTATATGCCGTCGCCTGATAACGACTTATCCCGCCGCGCGTTAAAGTACATATGCTCCGAATTCGAGCGCAACTTCGATACGGGACTTAAAAGCGTCGAATCAATCGATTTGTATGCATAGAATTTTTGTTGGTTTTTTACGAGGATAACAAAATGGAAATTTCAATACGCAATATCGAGGGAAATGAATCTTGTTTGAAATATATTTGTGCGCCTAGAATCCGTTCGATCTATGAAAAATACGATTCCGAGGAATTGTACGTCATGCTCGATAAAGAAATTTCTTTTGAAGAGCTTATAGAATATCTATCGAAAAATTATAAAAATCGTTTCTTGAAGTTTAAAATAAACCAAACGATAGACGGCTCGATTTCGCTTTTGGTAAATCCGTATTTTGGACAGTTGTGTGATTATATCAAAGAAAACTTTAAAAATATGAAAAAAGGATTTTTGAAGTTTATTAAGAAAGAAGTATTTGATTATTTTGTAACCGATAAATACAAGATATTTGCCAAATGGATAGGTGACAATGGTTTAAAAAGCGATCTTACACATATCGGTGAGCAACAGTTAATAGAAAAAAGTACCGAGATGATTTCTATTATTTGCGACAATCTATGAAAAATACCAAAATAAAATGAATTATAGCAAAAACGCTTGCCTTTTTCATGAATATTTGGTAAAATAGCGGGTGGAAAAAATCTACTTTTAAGGAGAACAAAATAATGGCAAAAAAGTATTGCTATCTCTTTACCGAAGGTAACGCAAAAATGCGCGATCTTCTCGGCGGCAAGGGTGCAAACCTTGCGGAAATGACCAACATCGGTCTTCCTGTTCCTCAGGGCTTTACGATTTCGACCGAAGCCTGCACTCAGTACTACGAGGACGGACGCCAAATCAATGCCGATATCCAAAAGGAAATCATGACCTACATCGACAAGATGGAGAAAATCTGCGGCAAAAAGTTCGGCGACAAGGAGAATCCTTTGCTTGTTTCCGTACGTAGCGGCGCACGTGCTTCCATGCCCGGTATGATGGACACCATTTTGAACCTCGGTCTTAACGAAACCGTTGTAAATACGATTGCAGCCAAGTCGGGCAATCCTCGTTGGGCTTGGGACTGCTACCGCCGCTTTATCCAGATGTTCTCGGACGTCGTTATGGAAGTCGGCAAAAAGTACTTTGAAAAACTCATCGACGAGATGAAGGAAAAGAAGGGCGTAACGGAGGACGTTAAGCTTACCGCCGACGACCTTAAAGCGCTTGCTATGCAGTTCAAAGCCGAGTACAAAAAGCAGCTCGGCAAGGACTTCCCCGACGATCCGAAGGAACAGCTTTTCGAGGCTATCAAAGCCGTTTTCCGTTCCTGGGACAACCCCCGCGCAAACATCTACCGCATGGACCACGATATCCCGTACTCTTGGGGTACTGCCGTTAACGTACAGATGATGGCGTTCGGCAACATGGGCGACAACTGCGGCACAGGCGTTGCGTTCACGCGTAACCCCGCGACGGGCGAGAAAGGCCTTATGGGCGAGTTCCTTACCAACGCTCAGGGCGAGGACGTCGTTGCAGGCGTTCGCACTCCCATGCCTATCGCAAAAATGGCGGAAATATTCCCCAATGTATACAAGCAATTCCAAGAAGTTTGCAAGACGCTTGAAGACCACTATCGCGACATGCAGGATATGGAATTCACTGTCGAAAACGAAAAGCTTTACATGCTTCAAACGCGTAACGGCAAGCGCACCGCCGCCGCCGCTATCAAGATTGCTTGCGACCTTATCGACGAAAAGATGATAACCGAGCAGGAAGCGCTTATGCAGATAGACGCCAAATCGCTCGACATGCTTCTTCACCCGCAGTTCGATCCGAAGGAGCTTAAAAAAGCCGACAAGAGCAATGTTGTCGGCACCGGTATCGCTGCTTCTCCGGGCGCAGCCGCAGGCACTATCGTATTCACGGCAGAAGACGCCGTTATCGAGGGCAAAAAGGGCAACAAGGTTGTTCTTGTCCGTTTGGAAACCAGCCCCGAGGATATCGAGGGCATGAAGTTCGCGCAGGGTATTCTTACCGTTCGCGGCGGACAAACCTCTCACGCGGCCGTTGTTGCGCGTGGCATGGGTACCTGCTGTGTATCCGGTTGCGGCGACATCAAGATGGACGAGGAGAACAAGCAGTTCACACTCGGCGGCAAGTTGTACAAGGAAGGCGACGCGCTTTCGCTTGACGGCTCCACCGGCAAAATTTACGACATTATGATCCCCACGGTTCCCGCCGATCCCAACTCCGGCTACTTCGGCAGAATTATGGAGCTTGCGGACAAGTACAAGGCGCTCGGCGTTCGCACCAACGCGGACACCCCGAAGGACGCTAAGCAGGCCGCTGCGTTCGGCGCACAGGGTATCGGTCTTTGCC
>CAMWXP010000025.1 GCA_947178255.1 uncultured Clostridia bacterium
GCGTGCAACAGGCAATGCGCCGCGACGGGAGTTTAGAACCACCTAAATGACCGAGCGGCGAATTGCACGTAGCGCGCATCACGCGATGCATGCGCCGTCGAGTTAGATATCAGCGTGGAATTCGAACAGTTCCCAGTCCGTCTTTAACGCCTGTTCGGCGACCGCACGGCGCTTGATCGAGCCCAAAACGTCGTCGAACACACCGGGAATATACTTGCGCAGCCATTCACTCTTTTCCGCAAAGTCCAGCGATTTATCTATGGAGCTGAACATACAGTCGGTATACTCACGTTCCTTGCGCAATGTGTAGTTATTTTCTATGCCCTCTCTGCCTGCCGCGAATATAAGCGCAAGCACGGTAAAGATATTGCAAGTGGAATCGGGAGTGCGCAACATAATATCGTCGTTGTCAAAAATGCGCATTGCCGAGCCGCGGTCGGCGCTGTACGAAATTTGGAAGCCCGAACGCAAGCGGCGGTAGCTGTTTTGCGTGGGGTTGGCAAAGCACGATATTTCGCGGTAGCGTTTGAGTACGCCCTCGGCAAACGCCTTGGACGCAGCTTTTGAATTTTTGCCGCTTAGCGTAATCGTCAAGTGCAGTCCGCTGCCCGGTTGGCTGCCGACGGGGCGAGGCATGAACGACGCATAAGTGCCGTTTATCGCGCACACGTTTTTTACAGCCGTCTTGAACATTATAAAGTTGCGTGCCGCCGACGTAGGGTCTGCGCTTTCAAAGTCCACTTCGTTTTGACCCCAGCCGCGCTCGTGATGAGAGGAAATGGGTTTGAGCCCCATGTCTTCCAAGCTGATAATAACGTCGCGCCGCAGGTTTTCGCACTTATCAAACGGCGCGCACGCGCAGTAGTCGGCATTGTCAAACGGAACAAGACTGTTGCCCACGTCGTCCTTGAACACGTAAAACTCACATTCGGTAGCTACCTTTGCCTTGTAGCCGAGCACAGAAAGCTTGTCCACCTCGTTTTGCAACAACGCCATAGGATCGCACACGTACGGCGTACCGTCGGGATTGGCTATGCGGCAAAACACACTGACCACCCTGCCCGCATGCGGCCGCCACGGCACTGCCGAAAGCAACGACCCGACAGGGATTATCTTTAAGTCCTTACCGCCTACGCCCGTTATTGCGCCGCTGTCTATCGCTACGCCGTTTTCGAACGCGTCTTCAAGCTGCGACGACAGTACCGAAATGTTGCGCTGCCTGCCCAGCAAATCGCAAAACGTAAGCTTGACAAACTTGACGTCGTTTTCCATAACGTATTCGAATAAATCGGTTTTCGAATTCATAACCCCTCCTTTTCGGGCAATACATAAACTTTTTGGCTTGACTGATTTTATAAACTACATAAACTTCTTTGCCTGAGCAAGTATAGCGTCTATACGCCCTTCCCCACCCGTTGCGGCTGTGATATATACCTTGATAAGCGGCTCGGTGCCCGACGGACGAATTATCAGCTTGCTTCCGTCCTCCGCCTTGAAAGACAGCACGTCGGACTTGGGCAAGTCGAATTCGGTCTGCGTCATATAGTCAATCGCTTTTACTACCGGCGAGCCGTCAATGTTCTCGGGCGGATTGTTTCTTACGCCAGCAAGCACTTCCTTCATCTTTTGCGCGCCCGAAATACCCTCGTAGGTAAACGACACCGTACGGTGGTAATATCTGCCGTGTTTGGCGTAAATACCGTCCAGCACGTCACCCAAGGTTTTGCCTTCGGCTTTGTATTCCGCAGCCATTTCCGCAACAAGCATGCTTGCAAGCACGGCGTCCTTGTCGCGAACGTACGTGCCCGAAAGATAGCCGCAGCTCTCCTCGTAACCGAACACAAACCTGTCGCCCTCGCCCTTTTGTTCAAGCTTCTTTATTACCTCGCCGATATATTTAAAGCCTGTAAGCACTTCGCGCACTTCAGCTCCGTAGCTTTCGGCAACGCGCGCCGCAAGGTCGGTTGTAACAATGGTTTTGACAACCACAGGATGCTGCGGCAGCGCCTTACTGTGCGAAAAAATATAGTCTATAAGCAGTACGCCCATCTCGTTGCCGGTGATGAGCCTATACTCGCCGTCGCCGTTCCTTACCGCCGCGCCCAGTCTGTCCGCGTCGGGATCGGTGCCGATAACGATATCGGCTTTCGTCTTTTTTGCAAGCTCGATAGCAAGCTTTAACGCTTCCGCCTTTTCGGGATTGGGATACGGCGTTGTGGGAAAGTCGCCGTCGGGCATTGCCTGTTCTTCGACGATTTGCATGTTTTTAAACCCGCGCTCGCCGAACATTTGCGGCACGATGTACGCACCGGTGCCGTTAAGCGGCGTATACACTATGGAAACGTCGCGGTTCTTGCTCACCGACCGAGCGTACACGTCGTCCAAATATTCGCGCGTGACGTCGGCAAAAACAATTTTGCCGGCTTTGACTGCGGCATCGAAATTAGCCGCTTTTACGTCGAATATATTCACCTTTTGGATATACGAAAAAATCGCGCCTGCCGCGGCGTCCGTCACCTGGCAACCGTCGGGACCGTAAACCTTGTAGCCGTTGAACTTGGCGGGATTATGGCTGGCGGTTATCATTATTCCCGCATCACAGCCGTAATGCCGCACCATGTACGAAAGATACGGCGTAGGTTTTAGCTCTGCGGTTATGTACGACTTTATGCCGTTTCTCGCGAGCACGGCAGCGGCATAGCGGGCAAACTCCTCGGAACAGTTTCGTGAATCGTAGCTGATAGCGACCGTGGCGTCCTTTTTGTGCGACAAAAGATAGTCGGCAAGGCCTTGCGTGACGCCGCCTATGGTGTAAATGTTAAGCCTGTTGGTGCCTGCGCCCAAAATGCCGCGCAAGCCCGCCGTGCCAAACTCCAAATCTTTATAAAACGCTTCCTTTTTGCCGTCGGCGTCCATAGCTTCCAGCTCGGCGCGGTACTCCACTGCGCGTTTTAACCATTCATTGTACTTTGCTTCGATCACGTCCATAAAAGCTCCTTCCCTTTTAAAAAAAAGAAATGTATAACATACATACACTTCTCGTTGTGAATTTGCTATCGCGGTAAGTTTCCATCAAGTTAATTCTATCAAATTTTGCTATGTATGTCAAGCAAATGTAATACAGAATGAATTCGGAATTCGGAATGCGGAATTCAGAATTACGGACGCGCGCAATGCGTGCCATAATTAAATTATATGATAAACGAGTGAAGCAAGTAATGCGCAATTATTAATTATTATCTCTTATCTCTTATTTATTATCTTAAATAACAAAAACCCCACCGTAGTGGGGTTTTTGTTATTGCTTAGAAGTTGTCGGGATCGAATCCGTCATTGCTCGGCGGGGTTTGCGGCCGCGCGTTGGGTGCGGATCCCGGGATGTTGTTTATAGTGGGCTGTTGCGGAGGCGGAGCGCCCGTGCCTGCATTGAGCTGCAAGCTGTTTTGCTGAGGTGCCGTTGCACCGCCGCCAAGCATCATGCCGGGGTTGACCATGCCTTGCGGCGTGGGAGGCAGATAGCCGAACGACTGATACTGCACGCCCGACGACAAACGCATCATCTCTTGCTCAAGCTCGGTTTCGGATTCAAGCAGTGCCTCGATTTCTCTGCGCATCTTGCGCTTTTTGTGAACGACCACGATTATGACTATGAGCAGGATTATGAGCAGTAATGCACCGCCGACGATAACCCAGAACCACAGCCAGTTGGCTTCCACCCAAGACATTGCGTTATCCCACCAGGACAGCTCGGGAGCGTCCGTACACTCGACTGTAATGTCGTAGGAGTAGCTTCTGCCCGAAAGGTCTACAAGGTTGACGGTAATTACCGATTCGCCGCGACGGAGGAATTTAAGCAGGATATACGGCTGACCGCCTTCCTCGGCGCTTTCGAACGACCTATGTGCCTCTACCTTGACGGACTGCGAAGACGTGACCGGCGAGATAAACGTCATAATATCTTCGGGGTCTGTATCCTCAAACCAGTCGGTCGGCTTAATCTTGATAGTAAGGTTGCCGGCTTCCTTGGTGTCGAGCATGCTGACCGTGTAGCGGTACGAATCCTTGCCGTTTTTGAGCTGAGGCTTGTTGTTGGCAACAATGTTGATGGGAAGTGTGCGCTCGCGAGTCAGGTCGCCCGTGCTGAACGTTACCTTGACTGACGTTTGCACGTTTTCCATAGACGCATAGATGCGCCAGTTGCCGGAGGGATCGTCCTCGGGCTTAACGATTTTAAGGTAATTATTGTTACCTACCTCTTGGATATCGGAAATTTCATAGCCCTTGGCGTTGTCCTCGCCCAACAGGTCTTGCGCAAGAATTGTGCGCGTTACGCCGAATACCATAGGTTTAGCGGGAAGCACTTCCTCTACATCGTCAAGCGGGTTGGCAATCGTTATGGTCAACGTCAAGCGAAGATCCATACCGTCCAAGATATTGGCTGTTAAGCCATCGTCATAGCCCTTATCCCAAATGATGAGCGTAACCTGTTGAACGCCGTAAATACCCTTTAACGGCTGAATACGGAACTTTTGGTGCGCACTGTCGTCGTCCGACCAGTTGACCCTGCACGCCGTATCGCTGGTATAGAAAAGTACGGGATTGCCATTCTCGTCGGTCTCGTCGTCGGATTCACGCATCAGGTTAGGGCCGTACATATTAGGACGGTTAACCGCCAATTCGGACAAACGGTCGTAAACGACGATATCGTCGATATATGTGTATGTGGGAGTGCGGTTGGCATTGTTCGCCGCCGCAGGATCGTAGTTGTCGCCGTTGGCGTCGGAAATGAAGTCGAGAATGTTGTATTCGATAGAGGCCGTGGCCACATCCTCGTCCGAGGCGTTGGGGCCGACACCCATGACGACAAGGTTGGTCTTGGCGCCCTGTTTGACGGTAGGTCTAATGTTGCCGACTGTAAGGCGGATAGTAAGCACGCTGGTTTCCGCACCGATGTAAGAATCGCGGAACTTGATGTCGCATACAGCAATCGCGCCACGGGTGTACGAAACGCAAGTAAACGTTAAGTACGACAGCGTGGATACCTTGTACTTGTTGGTAGCCGACTGGTACGACACTCTGAACGCGCCTTCGTCTCCAGCTCGAACAGTACCAACGGTATTGCCGTCAACGCTCATAAGGCTTCTGTCGCTGCTGCCCGTGAAGAGCATTACGTAAGCATCCATCTCTATATCCGCGTCGTCGATGATATCGGATATGTAAACATTGAGCGGAGCGTCGGTCGCGGCAAGCGTAACGTTCATTACATAGCCTGCTTCCTCGTCGAGCGACAAGGTATAGCCGAGCATATCGGGGTCGAGACTCTTGAACGATTTGTTGCAATCGCTGCACAGCGCGGAACGCTCGTTAACCTGACGCACATTGTCGCTCTTGCCGCAGTACGGGCATCTGCTTACCTTGCCGGTTTGTGCGATTTCGGGACGGTCGTTGCAAACGTTAACTATAATCTTGGTAACGGTTACTCTATCCTTGTCGTTGATGGTTACGCCGGCAACGTTGTTTACGGCGTCAACGGCAAAGATGGATACTTCTATCTGAGTGGGTCTGTTGACAAGTCCGTTTGCAGGAGGTTGACCGGTGGTTACGTTGCGCTGGATTGTGATAGTAAGCTCTTGCTTATCACCCATACCGACGCAGCTTACGCTGAGTACCGGATCGCTGGTAAGATTGCCTGTTTCGTTAGGCACCGAATACGAATAACCGACGTATTTGATTATTTCTTTGCTGTCGGTGTCGCCCGCCATATTGAGCATATCGTAGTCGTAGTAAAGACCGTGATTAAAGTTTTCCAAGTCGTAAAGCTTCCAGGTAAGCGAATCACCCTTGGAGCCCGTAAAGCTGAGGAACTCGGAGTCGCGGAGATCGGTGGTGTTTTTGACCAAAGGATAGCCCATATTGAGCGACGAGTTTTCGGTAGCGGTAAGCTTGGAGTTGGCAACCGATACGTCAATTTGCGAACCCTTGCCCGGCATGAAGTTATTGTTGTCGTAAAGCTTTTTGACGATAACGTACAGCGGGATGGAAGAAATGGTTGTTCCCGAACGGATGGTTATCGCATTAGGCGTAAACAGCAACGACTTGCCGTCTGCGGACGCGGTAACGTCGAAGAACTTTTGCGCGTAATCCGCTTCGGGATCGCCGTTGGGATTGGTTCTCTCCTCCGAACCGTTACGGCTATACAACAGGATATTGTTGCCGTTGGGGTTGTACGCAACGGTGTTCATAACGCCCGTTTCGGCGTTTTGTTTAAGCAGTACGTAAACTTCTACGCTGTATTTTGCCGACGGCGCGGAAACATCACGGTCCTTAAACAGCTTGGCGCCTTCGTTTTCGATTATGACAACCTCTTGCGCCTCACCCTTGTTGACTTCCGCGTCGATGTACTGCGCGTAACTCATGACGTTAACCTTCAACGAGTTGTTGGCAGGCACGACGGTAGTGACCTCGGCGGGCAATATCTTAACCCTAATATTGACGGTGTCGGACACTGCGCCATGCGCATCTTTTACGCGGAAGCTGACCATAGCGCGAGGATTGGACGACTTGTTGATAAAGTCGATAGCGGTTATGGTTACTTGATTATTTTGGTTTTTGTCTTGCGTTACCGCCGCAGTGACAACAGCGTTTTCGCCGGGGTTCTCGATGATGAACCTGCTGCCACCCATATCGGCATATACGTCAAGCGCGTTTACGTCGCCGTCGTCGATATCGCTCATAAGCTGGCTGAGGTAAATGGACTTAGAATCGCCGTATGCCAGCTCGATAGCGTAATCGCCGTTGCTTTCGCGCGTGACGCCGGAAGGCAAGCCCGTCGTCTTGGCTGTTGGCGCGGACGAAATTACGTTGACGCGCACGGCAACTACAACGGTAATGCCCTTGCCGTCTTCAAGCGTGATGTTGATTTGCGTATTGACAACGCCGTAAGCCGAGACAGCCAAACGCAAATACGCTTGCTTACGTCCGTTGCCGTAGTCCTCGGTCAATGCCGACAACTGTCTCGTAACTACCACACGTCCGTTGACGTCGTTGGGAACGTCCACACTTGCAATGCGAAGGGTTGTGGGCGCGTCGTCCGAACCGAGTATAAGGGAATCGCCGTCGTAAGCGTCGCTGCCGTATCTGGACGAGAAGAACTTAAAGGTACTGCTCATCTCCGCAGCGCTAAGCTGAGTAAGCGTCGTTTCGGACGAGTACGGGAACTTATATCTTGTACCCACCTCGGTGTACGACGTAAAGCCGCCTTGCGCGTCTTTGGCAAACTCTTTGGAATCGGACGCGTACAGATAGAACGTTTCGTTTGTCTTCATCGAAACATCTATCACGTTGCTTGCACCGAATGTAGCCGTGTTGGGAGTGGGCGCGTCGTTGCTGTATGCGCAGTCGAATACGACTTGTACCGCCGAGCCGTTGGAATCTTTAAACGTAAATCCCAGCTGACGCGTCTCCTTGAACGCACAATTTGCCTTGAATATGATTGTGGTGTGCGGCAATGCGTTGTAATTGATGTTTTCGCCGTAATTGGCGCCGCCTACGTATATATCGAAGGGCAGCGTTGCATCGGTGGCCGGGTACAATGCCTTGGTAATATCCGTATAGTCTACTGTCTTGCCGTCTGCTTTAACGGGCATAATCAAATAGTCTTTGATGTACGTTTGCTCGACGTCGGAGCTTAGCAAATCAGTCCATGCAGTGTCGGACGCAGTAGCATAATTGCCTGAGTTCGTAAGAATGATGTCGTCGTCCTTCAACAGCGACGTCATATCAATGTAGTACGTAGAACTGGTGGACAAATTGACCGTGTACTTAGGTATGGCCTTGTTTCTGAACGCTTCCGGCAAATTGACATTGCTGTTACGGCTGAAGTCCGTAGCGTCCATAGCTGCCCTATTTACCTTGATCGTATCGTTTTCAATGTACACCCTTATGACAGCCGCGAATATAAAGCCGTCGGTAAACGCCGAGCCCTTGTATTCGTCGTAGAACAACACACGGAACGGATAGTATACCTTGCCGGCATTATCGACCTTCAAGTTATACTCATTGTAGTACGCAGTCTTTTCCGCATCCGTCATAGTTTCGGGGAAGTTGGGCTGCGTCTTTGCTTTGGGTATAAACTGCAAGGACTCGGACGAGCCGGACGAAGGCGATACGTCAAAGAACCTGCTGTAATTGGGGTTGGGATCGAATGTATACGGATTGACGTTGCCCTCACCCGCAGCTTCCGTCACCTTGTCGGCAGTTGCAACACCGTAGAACTTAGCGGCAGCATTGGTCGTTTTAAAGTAATCGACCTCCGCTCTGGTAAGCCCTTCTTGCATAGCGGACGGCAAATAGAACCGCATCGTATCCCCGTCGTCGGGATCTGTGTAGAATATTACGCCCTTATTGCCATTGGTAGTTTCCGTGACGTTTTGATTGGTAAGCGTCATTGTGGAAACATAGCTGTTGGTGTTATCCGTGGCGCTGCCCGTATTGCCTATGGTCATAACAACGCGAGGCTCGATGTAGTTGCTGTCCTTGGAAGCCGAATCCGACTTGTCTTCGTGGAAGTTGTAATACTTGACGGTCGGGCTGTAATCGAGCAATTTGATTTCCACGTCGACCGATTCGACAGCACTTTCGGAACTGCCGGTGGTAGCACCGCTTATTACCGTTTTAAGCGAAAGGGTGAGCTTTAACAAGCCGGTGGCGCGTTTGCCGCCCGTCTTTTTGGAAATCTCAAAGCCGTATTTATCCTCTCGGTAATTAAAATTGTCAAACGGCGCAGGACTAATGCTGTTGCCTGAGCTCGAAAGCTTGAATCTGACGTTATTTACATACTCGGCAGCAAAAGCGACCGGAGCAGTCTGGGTACTGGCAACGTATTTGATAGTGAGATACGGGTTGTTATCGACGGGATAGCTGTTTACGCCGTCGGACAACGTCATATTCTTATAGATAAGCGCAAGCTTACTATTGTCATTTGCCCAAGAAGCATATTGACTATCTATAAGCTCATTGCCGCCGGTAAGAGTATTACCCGCATTTGCAAAGGTAACGTGCGCGCCGTCCTCGGTATTCTCACCTACGCCCTTGGGCAGCGCGATAAAGCTCATAGGCACCTTTACGGCGGAAAGTCCTTCCGTAACCGTTATGGGCGCATATCCTCTTTTATTAAATGTGTTATTTGTTTGAGACGAATATCTCTTGGAGGTAATATAAGTGCTTGTCGTACCGTTTTCAACCTTCTCGTAAGTACGCTCGAAGTACTTGTACTTAAAGTCATCTTTGAATTTGACAACGCCCAAAATCTCTTGCTTGCGTGCGGCGGTAGTAGTGGCCGCATTATACTCGGTAATTAAAGCTGTTTCGCTCTCGTCAAATACGTCGGAGGTTATAATGCTTTGGTCTATCAAGTATGTGCCCGGTTGACCTTCGATTTCCACCTTGGATTCGGCGTTACCGTCAGTGCGGTAATACGTGTGCATAGCGAGTATGCCGGGCTTTCTGTAATCGTAATAGAAGTTGAGCAGCTTGCGCTCGGACGTATGAGCAGTAGACGACAGATTAGCTTTGTCGGGCGCGGTGTACAGCATCTTGCCGTGATGGCTGTCCTTTACCGACAATGCAAACTGAATTTCGCGGCGTGCGCCGTCTGCATGTCTATCCTCTATCTCGATTGCCCAATATTCGCAAGCCTCGATATTGGCGTTTGCCTCTACCTCTTTAAAGATGCCGTTTTCCTTTTGGAAGAACCTTACGGTAACCGTAACGTAAGCGTTGGCAGCCGCATCATTAAAGTACATAGGAGTATACAGCACTGCCGCATTCTTATACGCGTCCTGCGTAAAATCGGCGGCAGTAATATCCCTGACGGATGTCTCATTACCGTTGCTGTCGAATGTTCTGTTTTCAAATTTAGCTACCAATCCGGCACGGTCGGTAAATTGTGCAGGGTTGAGTATTACGCGCTGCTGAGCGTCGTAATCGTCAAACAAGTACACCTTGTTGGTTTCGGGTATGGATATAGGCGTGCCGGTACCCGTTTGAAGGCTGCCCTCGTACAGCTCCTTGCTGTTGAACAGGTAACGCTTTTGCGCTATTTCCGAGCTTACCTCGTAGCCGATGAGCCATGTGTATCTTTCCGGCGATTGCGGAGTTGCATCCGATTTAAGCAAGCCGTCGCCTACAAAAATAGGCGTGGAGTTGACTACGTTTATAAGCAGGTGCAGAGTAGCCTCTTTCGGTTGAGCTCTGTATCCGTCGCGCATAAGGAACTCTGCGTAAATAGGCAGATTAAACAACTCCGTAGACGACAAGCCTGTCAACCTAAGAACGTCGGCGCCGCCTGTGCCCTTGGTAACGGTAACCCCAACGTAATCGGACAGGTTAATGCTCGGCGTTTTGCCGTTGGGATTTTCGGGGTCGTAGCCATGATATGCGCCGTTCTCATAGTACATTTGCGCGTAGTAGTTATCGCCGTCTTTGGCAACAATACGCACACTGCCTGCATCGAACGTAGGAGTATCGCCGTCCTTATCGTAGGAAATTTGAGCGGCGGTAAAGTCTTTTACGTTGGGAGTAATCGACGTTGCGCCCGCGTCGGGGTACGCCGAAAGGTTGTAATAGTCGTTCAATTCGGGATTGAGCACAGGCGCGGAGTTGAGTACCGTTACTGTGAACATACAGTTGACAGTTTCCACGCCGTCGGTTACGGCAAAGTGCAGCTGCACTATCGCCGAGGTTGTACGCGACACGCCCTTTATCTTAATGCTCGGAATAGTATAGGAAGTGGTTGTTCCGTCGGCGTTCTTTACAACGCTGTAATCATCGACGCTTACGTTGATGTAATTGCCGTACTGTGCGTCGTACGCCGATATCGCCGTGCGGTTGGCAAAGTCGAGCTTTTGCGCCTGCACATTGGTCTTGTTCTTTTGCGAAGCGCTTGTCGCGGGAGCGGCGGTATGCGCAATGCTGTAATTCTTTAATATATGGTTGTTAACAACATTGCCGAAGCCTGCGTCGCTCGGGTTGGAGTTGAACGTATTGCCTGTGTTGATCTTGTCGGAATCGGGATCGATATCGAAGTCGTACGCATAGTCGTACGGAGTAATCTGCACTTCGTCATTGACCTCGACAGTGTAGTTGACTACCTTTTCGCCACCGAGACCGGAGTTTGCCGCATACTCGCCGTACGGAGTTTTGCCCAACGCCTTATTTGCGGAGATTGTATTTATCTTTTGAGTGCCGCCGTCGGGATCGAGACGGGGCGCCAGAGCACGGTTATCTACCTTTACGCAAATGCTGATAGGCACCACAGTTGCGGAGTGAGTATCCTTAACGTTTACTCTGAACTGGTAATACTCCCCGTTTGTCGAACGCAAAGCGGTAACCTTCAAGCCGTCGAACGAACAAACGCCGTCGTTTACCTTGGTAATGCCGTATGTGGAAAGCGCACTGTCGGGTATCATCTTGAACACCGATCGCGCGGCGTACAGCGTTGTGATTTCAACCTTAAAGAACGAACCCGTTTCGTTGGCGCCGTTGTCCAATATCGCACTGGCGCCGCCGGAGATAAACACAAAGTCGTTTAGCGCACGCGCGCGCTCGTATTCGTTATTGTTGGCAGCGGCGTACATAAATCCGTCTCTGTCAAGCGCAAACGGTATGGCATGATTGTTATTGTCTACAACCTGAGTAGTTTGGCCTATACCCTGCAATGCGCCGGCCGTATTTACGTAGCTGATAGGCGTAAAGTATGCGACGTTGCCGGTGCCCTTTGTGCCTACAGCGGTAGCCGTGCCCGGGGTAACGCCGGTAAATCCTAGCGTAACGTTGGCAAACGTCGCCGGTTCGGTAGGAGCTTGCGAGGTGACCGTTATGGCAATGGGGAACCAAATGCCGTTATCTGCGGTATCGGAAGGATCGACTACGCGCACAAGCACGTAGAAGTCGCCTTTTCTGGTTGCTCTGTCTGTACCGGCCGCATTTCTATATTGATTTTGAGTGGCGGCGCGGCCTGTAAACTCTATGGTTTGGCTGTCGACGTAACGGTATGTAACGTTTGCCGTTGCCGCACCATTGCTACCGTTTGCAGCTATTGACGTTTTATTAAAGTGCGTGGCAACAGTACCCTCGCCCGTAAGGTAGGTATTGGCAACAGTCGTATTGTTTGCCACAATATAGTTACTGTTTACATTAGTTGCAAGCGGCACAACTATATTGGACGTATCGACCTGAATGTATTCGTTGGTCGGTACTTTAAGGTCGTTGGCGCCCTGCGCAAAGGTTGCACGAAGGTTGGCGCCGTCGTCCATATCGTAGATAAAGTTTTTAAGGTTAAGCCTTGCCGTAGCTCCGGGTGCGACTGTCACAAGCGGCTCGGCAAGCTTGGTAGAGAGCGCGGCGGTCGAACCGAGGTACGGACGGGTATTGGAAATTTGGAATACCAAGTATACCGTGTTTACCGTATTGCCCACCTGCGCCTTGGACGCAGCCTCGCTGGATTGCGCGGTAAGCTGCAATACAACAAACGGCGAGCCGACAGGACGAGTACCGGTAGGCTTAATGGTAATCGAAGGGTACAAACCTGTG
The DNA here is from genome assembly GCA_947178255.1 of uncultured Clostridia bacterium. Lineage (GTDB taxonomy): Bacteria > Bacillota > Clostridia > Christensenellales > Pumilibacteraceae > Anaerocaecibacter. Next base: position 12,592 of record CAMWXP010000025.1, read on the forward strand.
GCGTACGCAGTGTTAGAGTTTAGCGTAGCAGTGTAGTACGGCGACGCGTTTACGTATGCGGGCGCGCCACTTGCGTATGACGAAACAACGGCATAGCTCTTGAACGCAACGTTATCGAACGCAGTATCCGCGTCGGCAAAGAATTCGGTAGCGTTTAACGTAATGCCTGCTGTATCGGTCGGAGAAATAGGCTTGGGAATATATATGGTTGTTTTGCCTGAGCCGGCGGGGTTGAATATCTTTCCGTCGGAATAGCTTGCCACAAAGTTGTTTTCTGTTTTGTGTTGAGCCGTATAATAATTGGACGAACCGAACTTATACTTATTGGCAACGTTGCTTGCGCCCTTGACCGTAAGGTTTTGGTTGGTTACGGTAAGAGTGAATGACGCAACGCCCACGCCGCGCGACGTGCTGTTGCCAAAGTTGTCGCGCACCTTGGTGTAAAGCGTAAACTTGCCGTCCGCCTGGCCGTCCGCACCAGCACGAGGCAGCTTTTTGATAGCGGTTATATTCAACGTAGTCCGCGCCGTTGCCGAGCCGCCCGTCCAAGTGTATGTCAGGTACGAGCTGGCGTTTGTCGTGCAAGCCGCGTTGAGATACAAACCGTTGTTGTCTGTGGGCGCTGTGTCGAAGTTGGTGGAAGTACCCGCAGTGAAGTATACGTTGTTAATATTGCCGCCGCTTATATTGGCGTAGTCGTTATCCTTGGCAAGCGTGGAAGCGGCAATGGAAATGCCGGCACCGCTGCTGCAGCGCAGCTTCGCAGTGGGATAGTTGTAGCCTTGATTTACAGGGGCTTGGTTGATGCTGACCGCAGTTACCCTTACCCTGCCGTTGCCGGACGCGCCGGAGTTGCCGAGGCCGTTGGATAATTGAGTAAATCCGCCGCCTACGTAGTTGGAACCGCTGTATCCGTTTCTCGCGTCGTCCGAGTGAAGGTTGTTACCGCCGTAATAACCGCCGCCGCCGCCGCCCTCGTCGTTGGGATGAACTGAACAGTGCTGAGTGTAGCAGCCCGGTCTACCGGCATAAATCGCATACTGTTGGTGAGTTTGCGTATAGCTGGTAGTAGGTCCGCCGCCGCCGCCCGCCGCAACAAGTACACGGGTATTATAGCTGGACGCAGTTGCAGCAGAACCTGCCGTCGTTCTTATATCGGTAGCGCCGCCGCCGCCCGCACCTGCCGTTCCGACGCCGATTGCACCGCCGTTGTAACCGCCGGGACGCGTTACGTGACCGCCGTCGATGCTGCCCGTACCGCCGGAGCCCGTGCCGCCGCAGTATATGTAATAAGTACGCGCCGAAGTAAGGTTGATTTGGGCACTGACGTATCCGCCGTAACCGCCGTTGGCAGAGCCCGTGTTGGCACTGCCGTTGCCGGTGTTACCGCCGCGGGCGCCCCAAAGCTCGAACTTCCACGTACCTTGCGGGAAAGTAACAGTGTAATAACTACCGTTATACGTATAATCGATATAGTTACCGTTGGTGAACGTACCGTTATTGATATACGTCTGTATGCTTGTGCCGGTAGTATTGGTGTAGTTTTGCGAAGTAGTTGCCTCCGCCGACTGCACACTGTCCACACTCACCGTTTTGGACGAGTCCAAAGTGAGCGCACAAGTAACGGCTACCGCAAGCGCGGTTATGACCGTCGCAAGCAGCAACAATACGCGCCGTCCTATCTTGATTCTGCTTTCACTCGTATGATTGTTCATACTTCTACCTCTCTGGTATTGACGTTGGGGTTGAATTTTGTTAACAATTTGTTCACAATTTTATATATATACAGCTAAATGTTAACATATTGTTCATAATTTGTCAATACTTTTTATGGATTTTGCCAATAAATATTATAAGTTTAATATAATATTTTTCATTATCGGGCAAGGTTCGCATAATAATATGGCTCAACTTGCTTGACTTAGCGCAAAAACTATTGTATAATCGCAATGTATGACACGATGATTAAGTGACAGATAAGCTTAATTGGAGTGCATGCGCGGGGGTGGCGAAATTGGCAGACGCGCAGGTCTCAGAAGCCTGTGGGTAACTCCGTACGAGTTCAAGTCTCGTCCTCCGCACCAAAACACAAAATCGGCAATGCTTACACGCATTGCCGATTTTGTTTTGGCATTTATATTTCCTCGAACAAATCCTTCCCTACTCCGCATATCGGACACATGTAGTCGTCAGGAACCTCGTCGCCCTCGTACACGTAACCGCATATTGTGCAGCGGTACTTTTTGCCGCCCTGTGTTTTTTCGGTCTGTTCTTCCGCAACGTATGTGGGTGCGGTCTTGGGCGCGCCGCCCTTGATCACCTTGTGGTAGTAGTCGTAGGTCATAGGCGTTTTGCTACCGAAGCTGTCCGCCGCGACAAGCTTGCCCAAAAACACGGTGTGCGTGTCCGTTTCCATTGTATCTATCACGTCGCACACTATATAGCCGCAGCTGTCGTTAAGCACAGGCAAGCGCGACTGCACAGAATAGTCAACGCCGTCGAACTTATCCACTACCCTGCTCGACTTGAAGCCGAACGTGCCTATAAGCTTGGGATCGGAGCTTTCGGCAAGCACCGATATTGCAAACTTTTTAATATCCTTTATACACGCGTTGGTAAAGTTGTCGCGGTTAATGCTCACCGCAAAGGTGGCGGGCTCGGCAGTCACCTGCATTATGCTGTTGGCTACGCAACCGACGGGGCGACCCTCCGACCAAGTTGTTACGATATACACGCCGTACGACAGCTTTGTTATAATATTGTTGTTCATAACGATTTCCTTTTTTCTTTATATTATATATATTGTGTGTCAATTTGTAAAGTCATATCACCATGTTTTCATTGACTTTTTTGGCATAATCGTGTACAATTATATGCGTAGAAATTTTGTATTTTATAGGGTTATCGACAATGTATCGCATAGGATTGGACATAGGTTCTACCACAATAAAAACCGCCGTGTTGGACGAGGACGGAACGCTCGTTCGCTCCAACTATCAACGGCACAATTCCGACGTTCGTGCTACGATGTACGGCGAACTGAAAGAGCTGTTAAAGCTGTACGACGAGTTTACCATTACGGTAACCGGCTCGGGCGGTATTTCGGTGTCCGAGTGGTTGGGCATACCGTTTGTGCAGGAAGTAATTGCGGGCGTGGAAGCTATTAAGCGGCTTATCCCCGAAACGGATGTTGCAATCGAGCTGGGCGGCGAGGACGCAAAAATAACGTACCTCGGCGACAACCTAGACCAGCGCATGAACGGCACCTGCGCTGGCGGCACGGGCGCGTTTATCGACCAAATGGCGGTGCTGCTCAACACCGACGCGTCGGGACTGAACGAGCTTGCCAAGTCGGCGACCATTATCTACCCTATCGCGTCGCGGTGCGGCGTTTTTGCCAAATCCGATATTCAACCGCTCATCAACGACGGCGCACAAAAGTCGGATATTGCCGCGTCGGTATTCCAGTCTGTTGTCAATCAAACCATATCGGGCTTAGCTTGCGGCAAGCCTATTCGCGGTAACGTGGCGTTTCTCGGCGGCCCGCTCCACTTTTTGAGCGAGCTTGGCGCGAGGTTTGTAGCAACCATACGCCCGAATAAGGCGATATTCCCCGAAAACTCTCAGGTATTTAACGCTATCGGCGCGGCGTACAAGTCGGACAAGGTTTTCACCGCCGCCGAGCTTTCCAAAAAACTCGAACAGGTAAAGGACATAGCGGAAAGCGAGGTCACCCGCCTCGACCCGCTGTTTAAGGACAAGCAGGAGCTTACCGATTTCCGCTTGCGGCACAGCAAGGTGTCCATTCCGTTTGCCGACGTCAAAAATCACAAGGGTCCGACCTTCCTCGGTATCGACGCGGGTTCTACAACCACCAAGGTCGCACTTATCGACAGCGACGGCGGGCTGCTGTATTCTTGGTACGGCTCCAACTCGGGAGACCCGCTCGCTTCCGTCACCGAAATAATCAAGCAAATTTACGACATACTCCCCGAGGACGCGTATATAGGCTACGGCACTATTACCGGCTACGGCGAAAGCCTGATAAAGACGGCGCTCAACCTCGACAACGGCGAAATAGAAACGATGGCGCACCTTACCGCTTCGCAAACCATTCTCCCCGGCGTGGACTTTTTGCTGGACATCGGCGGTCAGGACATGAAGTGCCTGCGCATAAAGGACGGCGTTATAACCGACATACTGCTAAACGAAGCGTGTTCGTCGGGCTGCGGCAGCTTTATAGAAACGTTTGCCCGCGCAATCGGTATGAACGCCGAACGCTTCGCCAAAGTGGGCTTGGACTCCGCGGCGCCCGTCGATCTCGGCTCGCGCTGCACGGTGTTTATGAACTCGCGCGTAAAGCAGGCGCAAAAGGAAGGCGCGTCCGTCGCGGATATTTCCGCAGGTCTTGCCTATTCGGTAGTCAAAAACGCGCTGTTCAAGGTCATTAAACTTCGCGACGCCGCCGAAATGGGCGAAAAAATCATCGTTCAAGGCGGTACCTTCCTTAACGAGTCGGTGCTACGCGCGTTCGAGCTGGTGTCGGGGCGCGAAGTAATCCGTCCCAACCAAGCCGGACTTATGGGCGCTTACGGCGCGGCGCTTATCAGCCGCAACGACTACACCGGCGGCAAAAGCACTATCAAGACCAAAGCCGAGCTGGAAAAATTCCGCGTTATCAAGTCGTCGCGGCGTTGCGAAAAATGCGGCAACCATTGTCTGCTAACCGTTTCCGAATTCGACGACGGCAGGTCGTTCATATCCAACAACCGCTGCGAGCGCGGCGGCAACGCGCCCGAAAAGACGGTGGAAAAGCTGCCCAATCTTTTCGACGAAAAGTACAAACGCTTATTTGCTTACTACCGTCCCCTACCCGAGGACAAAGCGCCGCGCGGCGTGGTCGGTATTCCGCGCGTGCTCAATATTTACGAAAACTATCCGTTCTGGTTCACGTTCTTTACCGAGCTCGGCTATTCCGTCAAGCTGTCCCCGCGCTCCTCGCGCGACGTGTATTCGCGCGGCATAGAAACAATGCCGTCCGAATCGGTGTGCTATCCCGCAAAAATCGCGCACGGACATATTCAATCGCTTATCGACGCGGGCGTAAAATTCATATTCTACCCCTGCCTCCCGTACGAGCGCAAAGAGGACGAGCATGCGGACAACCACTACAACTGCCCCGTCGTCGGGTCGTACCCCGAAGTTATTCGGCTGAATATGCGCGACGAGTTCAAGGCGAACGACGTGCAGTTTGCCGCCCCCTTCCTGCCTATTGCTACGCCTGCGCGTATGACGGCACGACTTAAACAGGAATTCCCGAACATTTCGGGACGGCTTATTGCCCGCGCGGTCAAAAAGGCATATATCGAACAAACCGAATTTAACGACTGGTCGCGGCGGCGCGGCGAGGAAATTGTTAAGCTCCTCGACGAGCACGGCGGGCATGGCATAGTGCTTGCCGGTCGCCCGTACCACCTCGATCCAGAAATCAACCACGGCGTGCCGCAGATGATAAACTCCTACGGCTTTGCCGTACTTACCGAGGACAGCGTGGCGCACCTACACAAAGCGCCCCGCCCGCTGCGCGTGGTAGACCAGTGGACGTACCACTCGCGGCTGTACAGCGCGGCAAACTTTGTGCGCACGCGCAACAATATCGATCTTGTTCAGCTTAATTCGTTCGGGTGCGGACTGGACGCCGTTACCACCGACCAGGTTCAAGAACTATTGGAAGCGGCAAACAAGGTTTATACCCTGCTCAAAATAGACGAAGTGTCCAACCTCGGCGCGGCGCGTATACGCATACGGTCGCTTATGGCGGTCATCAAGGATAGGCAGGTCAAGGATATCCACGCCCAAACCCCGCCGCCGCAAACGGAACGCGTGCAGTTTACTAAACCGATGCGCGAAAACTACACTATTCTCGCGCCGCAGATTTCGCCCTACCATCTCAACCTCGTACAGCCCGCAATGCGCGCATGCGGCTACAACGTGGAAGTGCTGCCCGACGAAAAAGCGTCGGTCGCAACGGGACTGAAATACGTAAACAACGACGCGTGCTACCCTACAATTATAGTAGTAGGTCAAATTATGAGCGCGCTGCTTTCGGGCAAGTACGACCTTAACCGCACCGCAGTCATAATGACGCAAACGGGCGGTGGCTGCCGCGCCACCAACTACATAGCGCTCATACGCCGCGCACTGAAAAGCGCAGGAATGCCGCAAATCCCCGTCGTGTCACTTTCGGCACAGGGCTTGGAAAAGAACCCCGGATTCAAAATCGGGCTTAAAGAGCTTATCCCGCTCGTAAATGCGCTTATATACGGCGACCTACTTATGCGCTGTCTGTACCGCGTGCGCCCGTACGAGCAAAACCAAGGCGAAACGTGGAAGACTTATCTTAAATGGGACAAGCTGTTGCAGGACGAATTTGCGCTCGGCAACGTTCCCACCAAAAAATACTGCAAGCAAATAGTAAACGACTTTAACGCAATCGCTACGCGCGATATCGTCAAGCCGCGCGTCGGCATAGTCGGCGAGATTTTGGTCAAGTTCCATCCCCTCGCCAACAACTACGCCGTCGACCTTGTGGAACGCGAGGGCGGCGAAGCCGTTTGCCCCGACCTGCTCGACTTCTTTATGTACTCGTCGTACGATTCGACGGTAAAACACGACCTTTTGGACGGCAAGTATTCGAGCAAGTTTATATCCAATATTGCAATATCCTTCTTAGAACATATGCGCAAGCCGATGATAGACGCGCTTCGAGGCACCAAGTTCGGCACGCCCACGCATATCAAAAAGCTTGCGGCAAGCGCAAAAACGGTCACTTCGCTCGGCACAATGGTGGGCGAAGGTTGGTTCCTTACCGCGGAAATGTTGGAGCTTATCCACGAGGGCGCGCCCAACATAATCTGCATGCAGCCGTTTGCATGTCTACCCAACCACGTTACCGGCAAGGGCGTTATGAAGGAGCTTAAACGGCTGTACCCGCAAGCGAACATCGTAGCTGTCGACTACGACCCCGGGGCAAGCGAAGTCAACCAAGTCAACCGTATCAAGCTTATGATGTCCGTAGCGCACGAAAACGCGAACAAAGCGAATAACGGTGGCAACGGTATTACGGACGAACCGCAACCCATGAAGGAAGCCGCCGCCACGAGCGACGACGATAATAACAACTAACTGTTCCATTAACGAATTTCGGAGGTTAGAATTATGAACACGATTGCGCTTATAGGCGCCCAATGGGGCGACGAAGGCAAGGGCAAGTACATAGACATACTTGCAAGCTCGGCCGACTACGTGGTGCGCGCGACGGGCGGAAGCAACGCCGGACACACCGTTGTGCGCGGCGGCAAAACGTACAAGCTTCACCTTATACCCAGCGGCATACTCTACCCCGAAACAGTCAACATTATAGGCAACGGCGTAGTGCTCGACCCCAAAGTAGTTTTGGAGGAAATGGACGAGCTGGCCAAGCAAGGCGTTAAGTTTGACAACCTGCGCATGGATTTGCGCGCACATATCGTCCTGCCCTACCACAAGGAGTTTGACGAGCTGGCGGAAATCGCAAAGGGCGCAAACGCAATAGGCACGACCAAGCGCGGCATAGGTCCGTGCTACGCCGACAAGTGCGACCGTATAGGCATTCGGCTTGTCGACCTTTTGGACGAAAACACATTTGCGCAAAAACTGAAAACAAATCTTCAATTAAAAAACAAAATCATCACGGCCGTATACGGCGGTAAGCCGCTCGACTACGACGAGATTTATACCGAATACTGCGGCTATGCAAAACGCTTACAGCCGTTTGCTTGCGATACGGGCGCGATAGTATACAACGCGGTAAAAGCGAATAAACGCGTGGTATTCGAGGGCGCACAAGGCACGCTACTCGACCTCGACAGCGGCACATATCCGTTTGTAACAAGCTCCCACCCCATAACGGGCGGATTTTGCGCGGGCGCGGGCGTTGGTCCCACCGCAATAAAGGAATGCCTCGGCATTGCCAAATCGTACACCACGCGCGTGGGTGCGGGTCCCTTCCCCACCGAGCTGGACGACGAAGTGGGCGCACACCTACGTGACGTCGGACATGAGTACGGCGTTACCACCGGCAGAACGCGGCGGTGCGGCTGGCTGGACACAGTTATACTTCGGCTTGCCGTGCGCATAAACGGACTGACTGCGCTTGCCGTAAACAAGCTCGACCCGCTTACGGGGCTTAAAACGATCAAAGTGGCAGTCGGCTACAAGCTGAACGGCAAAACGGTAAAGGACTTCCCCGCCGATATAAGCATACTGGAAAAGTGCACACCCGTATACGAGGAGTTCGAGGGCTGGACGGAGGACATAACAGCCTGCCGCAAGTTCGAAGATCTGCCCAAGGCGGCGCAAAAGTATATACTGGCAATAGAAAAGTTTGTCGACTGCCCCGTCACCATGATTGGCGTCGGCCCTGACAAAGAACAAAACATTTTAAGGTAGTATGAAAAAGAAAAGCATGCTCGCGCGGTTTGCAAGGTACTACAAGCCGCACAAAACGTTGTTCATTATAGATATGATATGCGCGTTTACAATATCGGCGTTCAACCTTGTGTATCCGTATATCACCAAGGAAATAATAAACAACTACGTACCCAATAAGCTTATGACCATGCTGCTCGGCGCGGCGGGCTTTTTGCTGGGCTTTTATATAATCAAAGCGGGGCTCAATTATTTTTTGCATTGCTGGGGACATATAGTCGGCGTGCGCATACAATCGGATATGCGGCGCGAACTGTTTATCCACCTCGAAAAGCTGCCCTTCACCTACTTCGACGACAACAAGACGGGCGTAATTATGAGCCGCATGACAAACGACCTGTTTCAAGTGTCCGAGCTTGCTCACCACGGCCCCGAGGACGTCTTCTTGTCATTAATAACGCTTGTAGGCGCGTTTATCATGCTCGCTATAATGAACGTATACCTCGCGCTTATAGTGTTTGCGTTTATACCGTTCTTTGCGCTGTTTATAATTCTTATCCGCAAAAATATGAAAAAGGTGTACAAGGAAACACGCGAGGCGCAAGGCGAAGTAAACGCCGATATCGAAAGCGCAATCTCGGGCATGCGCGTATCGCGCGCGTACACCGCAAGCGAGCACGAGCTATCTAAATTCGACAAGGGCAACGACCGTTTTGTGCAAAGCCGTTACAGGCAGTTCAAGCTACTCGGCAAGTTCCACTCGACAATGACCTTCTTTATGGACTTTTTGTACTTTGCGGTGCTGCTGGCTGGCGGACTGTTCTTTTACTACGGAATAATCGACGTCGGCGACTTTACGGCGTTTGTGCTGTACATATCCACGCTTATCACGCCTATACGCACGCTCGTCACCATTTACGACCAAATCCAAGAGGGCGCGAGCGGCTTTAAGCGGTTTTGCGATATTATGGACGAACAAACCGAAGTCGAAAGCGACAACGCGCTTTGCCCCGAAAAACTTAACGGCGATATAGAATTTAGTAACGTAACGTTCGGCTATACCGAGGGCGACGACGACGCCAAAGTCATAAAAGACTTTTCGCTGAAAATCCCCGCGGGCAAAACGGTCGCGCTTGTCGGACCGTCGGGCGGCGGAAAGACCACGCTGTGCCACCTTATCCCCCGCTTTTACGAGATAGACAGCGGCATGATTACGGTTGACGGCTATGATATAAGGCAACTGTCGCGCACTGCGTTGCGCAAGAGTATCGGCATAGTACAGCAGGACGTGTTTTTGTTCAACGGCACGGTAAAGGAAAATATAGCGTACGGCGACTTTGCCGCAAGCGACGATATGATTATAGACGCAGCAAAGCGCGCCAACATTCACGACTATATCATGACCCTGCCCGACGGCTACGACACAGAGGTCGGCGAGCGTGGCGTCAAGCTTTCGGGCGGACAAAAACAGCGCATATCCATTGCGCGCGCATTCCTTAAAAACCCGCCCATACTCATTCTTGACGAAGCGACGTCTGCGCTTGACAACGCCACCGAAATGCTTATACAATCGGCGTTAGAAGAGCTGCAAGGCGGCAGAACGACGCTTGTCGTCGCCCACCGCCTGTCCACAATTAAGAACGCCGACGAGATAATAGTAATAACCTCCAACGGCGTGGAAGAGCGCGGCAATCACGAAAAGCTAATCGCCAAAAACGGCATATACAAAGAACTGTACGATTACCAGTTTAAAAATTTGTAATAAGCTAATAAAAACAAGAGCACCGCGGCAAAGGGCGTGTTCCATAGGGATTATAAAAAGCGAAGAACTTTAAAGTTCTTCGCTTTTTATAGTTGTACGGTAAATTGAAATTTATCGGTACATTGTTTCAAGTTCGTGCTGAATTTCCTCGGCACGTGCAATTTGTTCATTGAGCTTCCATTTGCCGATATTCTTTCCGTTTCTCAAAAACATTGAGCCGCATTGATGAAAATAAAATTCAATATTCCTTTCTTTGGCTTCCAAATACAAATTTTTTACTCATTCATACTCGATAGGACGCACGTCGGCTTTGGCAGCCATTTCGCCACCAACATTCACGCACTTTATAAGCCCTGTGTCAAGGTACTTTCCCAAAGAAATAGGTCCGATAAGCGGTGAGCAAAAAACTTCCCTGTGCTTAACCGGCGCTCCCAAAAAGTGTTTAAGGCGAATATCAGCCATTTCCTGATTTTCAATGGAAATACTGATATAAACGTGTTCCCAGCCCTCGCCCCAATCGGGTGGAACGCATTGCTTTATCCTTTCGGGGCGTTTTGTAGTCATTACGAATTTGCAGTCTTTCCGTTTTCTGATAAAATCCCAACACCCGTCGCGCCACGCATCGGCTCCTTCGATAAAAAAGTCGGAAGAAAAACAGAGCTTTATCAAAGAATTTGGCGGGCAGTCTTTGTCTTTCAGCTCATAGGTAGTTTTACCCTTTTCGATTACGGTGGTATCTCTGCCGTACCTTTGGTCCATTTTGTAAACAAAGCAATTTTTACAG
>CAMWXP010000026.1 GCA_947178255.1 uncultured Clostridia bacterium
CGCGTTGGACCCCAGAGGCTACGAAGTACATCCGATTGCCAGCCCCGAACCGCACGAACAAGCGCGGCATTAGCTGTGGCGGTTTTGGACGCGGCTACCCAAGGACGGACATGTAGCCATATTCGACCGCACATGGTACGGCAGGGTTATGGTCGAGCGGTTGGAGGGCTTTTGCAGCGAAAACGATTGGCAGCGTGCCTATAACGAGATCAACGAATTTGAAAAAGAACTGGACGATTGGGGCGCAATCGTAATTAAGTTTTGGGTGCATATCGATAAAGACACTCAGCTCGAGCGTTTTACCGAACGTCAGAATACGCCGTCCAAGCAGTGGAAAATTACCGAGGAGGACTGGCGCAACCGCGAAAAGTGGGATCTTTACGAAACCGCAGTCAACGAAATGCTGGAAAAGACCAACACCGCTTACGCACCTTGGATCGTTTTGGAATCCAAGGACAAAAAGTATGCCCGTATCAAAGCTTTGAAGACTGTTATCAAAGCCATAGAAGCCCGCCTTTGATAGTTCGCCGTAGCTATTGCAGTAGAAGCTGCGTTGAATGAGGTATTTTAGTTAACATGCAATTTGTAGGCAGCCAAAAGGCTAAATTCATTAGATATAATTTATGGGCTTTGGTCGGGTGGCTATTCTTTATAATATCCGTAATTGGCGGTGGCGATATTACTTTTGACGAGTTTTTGCCAACGTACAGCGACCACCCGCGATTGTCTATAATGTTTTTTATAATATACGGATTGGTAGAAATTGTAAGTGTTGGATTTATTGCGTATGCGTTCACTTTTGTAGTATCGCCAAGAGCACTTGGATTGTTGTATGCGCTCGGCATATACGTTGCATATTTGGCTTTGGGTTCGCTTGTCGAATTTATAATGTGGATTGTAAGAAAACCCAATAGTGATGACGATATGCTTTGCGTTTCCGAGGATGAGCAGGACGAAAATTAAAATTATGAGCAGTTCCACGGTTATAGGAAGATTTGCGCCGACGCCGAGCGGGTTTATGCACGCGGGCAATCTTTTGTGTGCCATGCTTGCGTATCTGTCAGCCAAGAGTAAGGGCGGTAAGTTTATTATTCGTATAGAGGATTTGGACGCGCTTCGCTGTCCGCGCTCTGCTGCGTTAGATATTATAGAAACGCTTAAAGCAGTGGGCATAACGAGCGACGAGCCAATGCTTTGGCAAAGCGAACGCACTTCCGTTTATCAAGCCGCCGAGCAAAAGCTTGCGGCGAAAACTCAAGTATATCCGTGCTACTGCTCTCGTGCCGAATTGCACGCGGAGGGTATTACGCGCTTGCCCGACGGCGGTATACTTTATCCCAAAACATGCAAAAACCTAACGACCGAGCAAAAAGCCGAACGCGAAAAGCGGGTCAAGCCGTCGCTTAGGATATCCGTGCCCGACGAGGTTATTTCGTTTACCGACGGCATATGCGGGGAGCAAAGCCAAAACCTTGCAGAGCGCTGCGGCGACTTTATTATACGTCGAAGCGACGGCGTGTACGCGTATCAGCTTGCCGTGGTTGTCGACGACGGCGAAAGCGGCGTTACCGAGGTCGTGCGCGGCGCCGACTTGCTGTACGACACGCCGCGACAAATATATTTGCAGCGCTTATTGGGCTTGCCTACGCCGCAGTATTATCATATCCCGCTCGTGTGCGACGCCGACGGAAGAAAGCTAAGTAAGAGCGAGGGCGACAGCGCACAGCGGTTGTTAAAGACTCACACCCCGCAACAGATAATAGGCGAGTTGGCTTTTGCCGCTAACATATTGGACGAGCCGCGCCCGATTGACATAGACGATTTAATTCCGTTGTACGACGCGAGGAAAGTGCCGAAGGATAGGATTTTGTTGACGGATATATTTGGGAATTAAAACAGCTAAGCAACTTTGCGGCGGGTCGCCTAGACCCCTCGACTGCGCTCGGGGTGATGGGAGTAAGAGCTGAACATGTGTCCCCATCATTTCGACCGAAGCGAAGCGGAGTGGAGAAATCTAGGCGAAGCCGCACAATTTTTAAATCTCAACATCTTTTTCAATTACTAATTATATATAGTATAAATGCCGTAAATACGGTAATAATCGTATTTATGGTTACATTCTGTTTAGGTTCGGCGCGGGCAAAACGCGCGTATATCAAGACTATCGAGGGCGGGGTGCTGCTCGACAATATAGAGGTATTGTTTTGCGCAAGCGAGAACGGGCGCAACTACTTTGCGTACGCGCCCATACCGTTCGGCGGGTTTCGCGTAGGCGATTATTTGCGTTACAGGCGTGCGCTTTGCGGAGATAAATTGCTGCCGTCGGACATTGAAAAGTTCGGCATAAACCCCGACAAAAAGCTGCGCAAGCTGTGCGCGGCGGAGCGGCGCATAGTGCAGTTTTTGGAAAAAACGCGTGGCAAAACGGACAAGCCCGTAATAGTAAACCTCGACGGAATAAGGTATTCGCGCCGCAACATGTCCGCCCTAAAACGGCTGCTGTCGGCGGTGCCGCAAGCATACGTGTTTGTTACCGATAAGCGGTTTGCTTCGCGGTTTCGCGGCGCATTTGTTATACAAACGTTCGGCTCGCAGTCGCCGTTTATAACGCACAAATTTTATGCGGCAAAGGAGCTGGCGGATAGGGTAGGAGCAGATAAAGTTTCGGTTATGTAGCTTACTTTTACGCACGCTTACGGCGTGCGTTTTTTATTGGACGGAAAAAAGCAAAATTTTGACTGTATGGCAAAAAAGTTCAATATGCAAAAGTGTTCGATTTGTATGCGGCGTGGCATTTAGGCGCATTTATGGGCATTTGACGGCATATGCCGAAAAATAAAATTGAATAATCCGTCTAATTCGGTGTTAAAACGCTTTGAAAATAGCGCTCTTTATGGTATAATGTAAGGGTGGAAAAAGTCCGCTCTTGTTTGGCGGATTTCGACCGCGAAAATACGCTTAAATTAATGCTTGAAATAGGAGATTTGTAATGGCAAGAAAGACAGATAACGGCAGTTACAGTTCGAGTTCCATTCAGGTTTTGGAGGGTCTCGAACCCGTTCGTAAGCGCCCCGGTATGTATATCGGATCGACCGACGAACACGGACTTCATCACCTTATCACCGAGATAGTGGACAACTCCGTCGACGAGGCGCTTGCCGGCTATTGCGACAAGATTTTGGTGGAAATCACGCGCGACGGCGCGGTAGCCGTAACCGATAACGGCCGCGGTATTCCCGTGGAAATTCACCCCAAAGAGAAGGTGTCTACCGTCGAGGTCGTTCTTACCAAGCTTCATGCCGGCGGTAAGTTCGGCGGTGGCGGATACAAGGTGTCGGGCGGTTTGCACGGCGTAGGTGTATCGTGCGTAAACGCGCTTTCCGAATGGTTGGACATTGAGGTTTACCGCAACGGAAAAATCTACCGTCAGCGCTACAACCGCGGCGTGCCCATGAAGCCGCTTGCCGAGGTAGGCAAGACCGACAAGACGGGCACCAAGGTAACCTTCTTCCCCGACGACGAGATTTTTGAAACGCTTGAATTTTCCTACGACACGGTGCGCACCCGCTTGCGCGAGGTGGCGTATCTTAACAAGGGCTTGGAAATCGAGCTTGTGGATAACCGCAAGGGCCGCGAGGCTCGCGATACCTTCCGCTTTGACGGCGGTATCAAGGACTTTGTCGACTTCCTCAACCGCAACAAGCAGACCATGTTCAGCGAGGTCATTTACGGCGAAAAGAAGTTTAAGGACAGCGAGGTCGAGTACGCCATTCAGTACAACGAGGGGTACAGCGAGCTCATTTATACGTACGCCAACAACATCAATACCGAGGAAGGCGGCACCCACCTTGTGGGCTTTAAAAACGCGCTGACCAAGGTCATCAACGATTACGCGCACAAGCAAAACCTTATTAAGGATGACGAAAAGCTGGCGGGCGAGGACGTGCGCGAGGGCATTACCGCCGTTCTTTCCGTCAAGCTAACCGATCCGCAGTTCGAAGGCCAGACGAAAACCAAGCTTGGCAATTCGTCCATGCGCTTGCAGGTTGAAAAGGCGGTTACCGACGCGTTCGGCACGTACTTGGAGGAAAACCCCAAGGAAGCCAAAGACCTTGTTATCAAGACGATTACGGCACAGCGCGCGCGTGACGCGGCGAGAAATGCCAGAGAGCTTACGCGCAGAAAGGGCGTATTCGAAACGGCGTCGCTCCCCGGCAAGCTTGCAGACTGCACAAGCCGCGATCCGTCCAACTGCGAAATCTTCATCGTCGAGGGTGACAGTGCAGGCGGTACGGCAAAGCAAGGTCGCGACCGCAGATTCCAAGCTATTCTTCCGCTTCGCGGCAAGATATTGAACGTGGAAAAGGCGCGACTCAATCACGTTCTCGAAAACGCGGAAATCAAGGCTATGATTACGGCATTCGGCTGCGGCATAGGCGACGAGTTTGACGAGAGCAAGCTTCGCTACGACAAGATTATTTGTATGACCGATGCTGACGTAGACGGTAGCCATATTCGCATATTGCTTTTGACTTTCTTCTTCCGCTTTATGCGCCCGCTTATCGAGCGCGGACACGTGTATGCGGCGCTTCCGCCTCTCTACAAAGTGGCAAAGGGCAAAAAGGAAGTTTACTGCTACGACGAAAAAGAACGCGACGAGGCGCTCGACGCCATGGGTCGCAAGGGCTGCGAGCTTCAACGCTACAAAGGTTTGGGCGAAATGAATGCCGAACAGCTTTGGGAAACGACAATGAGCCCCGAATTCCGCTCGCTCAAACGCATTACTATGGAAGACGCGTTCGAGGCGGACGAAATATTCAGCGTGCTTATGGGCGATATGCCCGAGCTTAGGCGGCAGTTCATCGAGCAAAACGCCAAGCTCGTAACAGATTTGGACGTATAACGGAGGTGAGTGAAAATGGCTAAATTACCTAAAAGAAGCGCGCCGTCCGGCAGCAGCAACAAGGATTACGTAGACAATACCAAAATTATAGAGACGCACGTCGTCGACGAAATGAAAAAATGCTTTATTGCGTACGCAATGGCGGTTAACGTTTCGCGTGCTATACCCGACGTGCGCGACGGTCTTAAACCCGTTCACCGCCGCATACTTTACGCAATGGGCGAGCTCGCGCTTTGGTCGGACAAACCGTACCGCAAGTGCGCGCGCGTCGTCGGTGACGTTTTGGGTAAGTATCACCCGCACGGCGACAGCTCGGTGTACGACGCATTGGTGCGTTTTGCACAGGACTTTTCAATGCGCTATCCGCTTGTGGACGGTCACGGCAACTTCGGCTCGGTCGACGGCGATCCGCCCGCGGCTATGCGTTATACCGAAGCCCGCCTTGCCAAGATCGCGTCCGAAATGCTGCGCGATATAGACAAGGAAACGGTCGATTGGACCAACAACTTTGACGACTCGTTGCAGGAGCCCACGGTTTTGCCGTCGCGCTTCCCCAACCTTTTGGTCAACGGTTCGGACGGTATAGCGGTAGGTATGGCAACGTCCATTCCGCCGCACAACCTCGGCGAGGTTATTTCTGCTATCGACGCGTTGATTGAAAACCCCGAGATTACCGTTGACGAGTTGTGCAAGTACGTGCCGGCGCCCGACTTCCCGACGGGCGGCTTGATTATGGGCAGAGCCAATATCAAACGCGCGTACAAGACGGGTAAGGGCGGCGTTGTTATGCGCGCCAAGACCGAGATAGAGGAGTACCCGGTGCGCGAGGGCAGCGATCTTATGCGCCAACGCATTGTCGTTACCGAATTGCCTTACCAAGTAAACAAGGAAAAGCTTATCGTTCAGATAGCCGACCTTGTCAAGGACAAGCGCATCGAGGGCATATCGGATATAAAAGAGGAATCCGACCGTCAGGGTATGCGTATCGTTATCGAGGTTAAGCGCGACGCGCAAGCGCAAGTCGTACTTAACACCTTGTTCAAGCACACCAATCTGCAAGTATCGCAGGGCATAACCTTCCTTGCGCTTGCCGACGGCGAGCCCAAAATCCTCAACCTCAAAGAGATGCTCGAATACTATTTGAAGCACCAAGAGGATATAATAGTCCGCCGCACCAAGCACGACCTTCAAGCCGCGCAGGAGCGTGAGCATATTGTGGAAGGTCTTGTCAAGGCGCAGGCCAATATCGACAAGGTTATCAAGATAATCAAGCAAAGCCGCGACAACGTGGAAGCCGCCGAACGCTTAATGGCGGAATTCTATCTGTCCGACAAGCAAGCCAACGCTATTCTCGAAATGAAGCTGCGCCGTCTCACCAGTCTGGAAATAGACGCGCTCCAAGCCGAGCTTGCCGCGTTGCAGGAAAAGATTGCCGACTTCAAGAGCATACTTGCCAGCCCCAAGCGCGTTACCGATATCATCCGCGACGAGCTTCAACAAATCAAGGAAGCGTACGACAATCCCCGTCGCAGCGAGCTCGTTATCGACTACGACGAAATCGATATCGGCGACCTCATCGACAAGGAAGACGTGGTCATTTCAATGACGCACTACGGCTACATTAAGCGCCTTCCCACAACCGAATACAAGGCGCAGCACCGCGGCGGTAAGGGCATTACGGCGCATAGGCCCAAGGAAGAAGACTTTGTCGAAAAGATGTTCGTCACCAATACGCACGACACTCTGTTGTACTTTACCAATTTCGGCAGAGTGTATGCGGACAAGGCGTACGCCGTTCCCGAAGCCGAACGCACGGCGCGCGGCAGGGCGATAGTCAATCTGTTGCAGCTTAGCGACGGCGAAAAGGTAAGCGCGGTCATTCCCATTGCCGACGATATGTACAAGGGCAACCTCGTAATGGCGACAAAGCGCGGTATGATCAAAAAGACGGCGCTCACCGAGTTCAAGCAAATCCGCAAGGTCGGCAAGGTCGCTATCAAGCTTATGGAAGGCGACGAGCTTATTTCCGTACAGCAGTCGGGTGGCATTGACGAAATACTGATTGCTTCGCAAAGCGGCAAGTGCATACGCTTCTCGGAGGAGAACGTAAGGCTTATGGGCAGGGACACGCAGGGCGTACGCGCTATGCGGTTGGACGAGGACGACAACGTGGTCGATATGACCGTCGTTCTGCCCGATTGCGACGTACTCACCGTCAGCGAAAACGGCTTTGGCAAGCGCACCGATATCGATGAGTTCAGGCTCCAATCGCGCGCAGGCAAGGGCATCAAGGCGGGCACGTTCAACGCCAAGACCGGACGGCTTGTAAACCTAAAGCTTGTCAACCCCGACGACGACGTAATGGTCATTTCCGACAACGGCACGATTATAAGAATGCTCGTCAAGGAAATCAGCAAGATCGGCAGGGGCAGCCAGGGCGTAAGAATGATGCGCGTAAAGAACCAAGGCACTGTCGTGTGCGTAGCCACCGCGCCTCACCAAGAGGTGATTGAAGAGGGCGGCGAAGGCGGCGGCGAGGGCGCTGCGGAATAATTAAGAATTAAGAATTTAGAATGCAGAATTAAGAATTAAAAGAGGTTGAGATTCCTCGCGTTGCTCGGAATGACAAATAATTTATAATTGTCATGCTGAGCGCAGCGAAGCATCTCAACCTTTTAACTATACGGAGTACAGCAGTGGAAAACAATACGGAAAACACACAACCCATAGCCGAGGAGTCCGCAAAGGAGCGGTTTACTCGCACGCTTAACGAGTACGCGCAAAAAATAAAGAGTGTGCGCAACGACGTGTACACCACCAAGTGGTGGCAGTTTGTAATCAACTTTATTTTGGGCGGCGGCGCGCTTGCGCTATTGGTGGCGTCTATGTTCACCAAGGGTACGACTATGGCGATTTGCGCGATAACAGGCATAGTGCTTGCTATCGGGCTTATCGTGTTCAACTACGTTTTGCATTCCATTACGCCAACCAGCTTTTTGCAGTACACTTATTTGGACGGAGGCAGGGATAAAATTTTCAGGTTTATGGTGCTGTCCAAAAAACGCGCGTCGTTCTACGACGGCACGCACACTATCGAGAGTAACCGCGACATGGCGGCAATGATGGACGAGCCGTTGTATACTCAATATAGGTTTGATTTTTTTGCGGATATGGAACCGACAGAACGCATATTCGACGGCACAAGGGAGCAATTTAAAGGCGTGCTTACCGAGGGCGGCAAACGGTACAAATGCAAAATTGTGTTTTTCGACGGAGTGCCGCGGTACGGCTCGGTAGGCGGCGCGCGCATTAAATACTTTGATATAAACAATACCAAGGAAAAGTTTGTTGTGCCCGTAGCGTTAAAGAGCGCGGCAAAGGCACTCAAAGTGGAGTTTCCCAAAATTCCCGGGCTGTATATCAGGGACGACGTTAAGGATTATACAAAACAGTAACAGGAGGGAAGCATGGCATCGTCTTATATGAAAATTTGGGAATTTCATCCCGCTATGATTTTGAAAAAGTATAAGCACTGTCCGCATTGCGGCGAAAAGCTGGTTAAAGAAAAGTATACGCGTGTTGTTACAAAGGAAGACGACGACTTTGACGAATATTATCGTAGCGGCAAACGACGCCGAGTGAATTATATCGGGCTTGAAGAAATACATGTGGTTACTACGCTCTATACTTGTTCCGCTTGCAATAAATCATACACTTTCGACGAATTGCGCGAGTGCGTCAAAGCGAATAAGAACAACAAAAAATGATAATTTAACGGAGAAAATGTAATTATGGAATTAGGAAGATTGAGAATCGAATATACGCAAGGCAACGACGTGATACAAATTTTCAATTCGCCGATGGTTTGTTCTCTCGTGATAAACAATAAAGTTGTAGACGAGTATAAAGGTGCCATTGCGTTTCGTTTTACGTTAAAAGGAACGATTGAGAAAGAAAATGAAATAGTTCAAATTGAAGCAAAAATGGGATTTTGTTTCATGAGGCTATATTATAACGGAGTACTCGTTTCCAAAAAATTTATGGGATTCGGTTAATTTTATGAAATTTTAGATTTCAATTTACCGCATTGAATTTGAAAAAACAGCGCACCATGATACGTAATGTAATGGTGTGCTATTTGTTTGTAAGAAAAATTCTTAATTGAAATTAAATATTTCGGTGTATTCGGCGGTGCAGTCCGTGCCGCCGAATTTGTCTACGCGGAATTTTTCGGTGGCGGTGACCTTGACGGGTCGGTCGCCGTCGGTGGTGAGCGTAAACTCGACAAGGTTGTATTTGGGGTAAGACTTGCCGCCCAGCGTAGTTTTAACCTCGTTGCGCGAGTACAGCGTAGACTGAGCGGGATCAAGCACGAATTTGTATACGTGGTCGCCGACGACGGTTGCCGATACAACCGCGTTTTCCAGCTTGTATTTGACGATCCCGGTAAACGGCTGTCCGTACTGCGCTGAGTACTGTTTTTCAGTCAGCGGTTTTTCGTTGTTATAGCGGAACGATTTGTTTTTGTAATCGCCGCGCGATACGTAATATTTGCCGTCCCGCCGCTCGCGTTTGAGCGCGGCTTTTACAAGCGCGGACGAGCTTTCCGCAACGTCGGTAAACGCGCCGTCGCGGGACACGTTGCGCCCGCCATGTATCTTTTGCGTGTACGGCACCCCGACCACCTTTGCCTTGACAGTGCCCGTCATCGTCGTGGTAAAGTCGTTTGCCGCCGCGTACGCGTTGCAGCACCCGAGCACGCGCATCGCTTCCGCGTCCACCTCGTAACCCACCGTAGCCGCTCGGCTCGTTTCTCGCGATTCAATCACGGACGGCAAAAACGCCACGCCCGTAAGTATAACGATAATCACAGCCAAGGCCAGAGTCAGCCAAAATCCTTTCTCGATTTTCTTAGTGTTGTTCATACCAATATTATGGGCATTTAGACAAATTTTACACAAACAAAAGCGCCGCAGGTGAGTGCGGCGTTTTTGTATTGCGGTTGATTGTATTAGGTTGCCAAGAAGCCTGCCGCGCGGAGTGAGGCGAGTAGCGCGTTAAGCGTTTCGCCGACCTCGTCGGGGGTGGGCGTATTTTCAACGTCGGGCACTGCCGCCGCGGGCGTTATAGTTCCTTCGGGACCGGTCGCCCCCGTCGCTCCGGTAGCTCCGGTGGCGCCTGTTGCTCCGGTTACGCCTTGTATGCCTTGCGGTCCGGTGGCGCCTGTTGCTCCCGTGACACCCTGAATACCCTGTAAACCTTGAGGGCCGGTAGCGCCGGTAGGGCCTGTTACGCCGTCAGTTCCGTCTGCGCCCGTGGGGCCGGTCGGTCCCGCTACACCTTGAATACCCTGTACGCCTTGTGCGCCGGTCGGGCCTGTCGCACCCGTTGCGCCTTGTATGCCCTGAACACCTTGAATGCCTTGCGGACCGGTAGCACCCGTCGGTCCGGTAGGACCGGTTACGCCCGTAGCACCTGCGGTACCGGTAGCGCCTGTTGCACCCGTCGGTCCGGTTACGCCTTGAATACCTTGCGCGCCCGTGGGACCTGTCGCACCTGTTGCGCCTTGCACACCTTGCACGCCCTGAATACCTTGCGGTCCGGTAGCGCCCGTTGCGCCCGTAGCCCCGGTAACGCCGGTCGGTCCGGTAACACCCTGCATACCTTGTAAGCCTTGGGGACCGGTCGGACCTGTAGGACCGGTAACGCCGTCGGCACCGTCAGCGCCTGTCGGACCTGTGGGGCCCGTTGCACCAGTTTCACCCTGCACGCCTTGCAGACCCTGTACGCCTTGAGCACCGGTGGGGCCGGTAGGGCCTTGTTCGCCCTGAACGCCTTGCAGACCTTGAACGCCTTGCGGTCCTGTCGCGCCCGTCGCACCGGTCGTGCCGTTAATACCGGGGAAGCCGCGCGGACCAATCGGGCCCGGGGCGCCCGTAGGACCGGTTGGACCTACGCAGCATTGAGTGGGGCGGGGCGGTCTGCATTCATTGTCGCAGCATTCGCACTGGTAGTCTTGATCGCAGTCCACGTCGTCGCGGTCGCAGCAGCACGGTCTGTTGAAAAAGTTGAAAAACATATAAATAACTACCTCCTATAGTTTGTTGTATCTGTTGTATGGCTAAGGTTGTTAAAACCTTTCGCAACGAAATATTCGTCGTTGGCTATTACGCTTTTGTCGGTCGGGCGAAGCTTTTTGGCGCGGCGGTGGTAGTTGTACGCTTTTTTGATTTCGCCCAGTCTGTCGTAGCACACGGTCAGCCATATGAGCGGAATAAATCGATAGTAGTCGGACTGCACAAACCCGCCGCTTTTCATATCGGGCTTACAGTGTAATGCAATGTCGTACCACTTAGCGGCGGATTTATAATCGCCGCGCTCAAAGTACAGTGCGCCGATTTTGCAGCACCCTTCGCCGTCGGGCGGGGTAAAGGCAAAGCGGTACAGCGCGGCTTGCATTGCCGCTTGCTTATCGTCCAGTGCGCAAAAGCAGTCGCTTAGCAGCAGGCAGGCGTCCGCCTTGTTCGCCGCAAACCCACCGTCGCCCTCGACAAAACGACTAAGTTCACGTGCAGCGTCTTGGGCGCGTCCGTTATAGAACAACTCTCGCCCGTAATAGTACCGTTCGCGCGGGGTAAGGTTGCGCCCGCCGGCAATCAATCCCTCGTATATATCCAAGTTGCGTGTGCCGTTGATTCGGTCGGTCGGCTTGGCGTGAATAATCGGCTTGTTCAGCGTGACGACGGTGCCTTTTAGCTCCACCGCCTCATGCACTGCGCCTTGCCAGTAATTGTCGGGCGTGTTGCGCAGTATGCGTTCGCGGTAGTAGGAAAAAGTCGGCTTGCCGTTTTCGTCCACCGCCGCGATGTACGGAAGCATAATTATATCGGCGGACGGATTTTTGCGCATAAGCCGTTTGATTGCATTGGCGGTGTCTTGGGGGAGTATGTCGTCGGCGTCCAGCCAAATCCAGTAGTCGGTGGTAACCTTGGACAGCGCAAAGTTGCGCGCCGCCGAAAAGTCGTTCACCCAGTCGAAGGAATAAACCTTGTCGGTGTACTGCCGAGCGATTGCCATAGTGTCGTCTGTCGAGCCCGTGTCCACAATAACAATCTCGTCGACGATGTTTTTTACGCCGTCGAGTATGCGCGCCAGCACTTCGCTTTCGTTTTTGACAATCATGGACAGACCGAGCGTCATATCTTTCTCCAAGCTCCTAATCCAAGATATGAATAATGGCTTTGATTAGTGCAAAAAGAATGCAAAATGAATTCGGAATTCGGCATTATGAATTCGGAATTAAAAAGAAGTAGGGGAATTACGCTAGCGCACTTGACAAGTGTATGGCTAATAATATATAATGAATTAACACAACCGTGCAAAAATCGGTATTTGCCGATTACACACTTAATCGCGGTTGCGTTTGGTGCATTTATGGAATTGTGGGATAAAATAAACGAAATACTCATGATTATAAACGATCAGGTATTGATGACGCTTATAGGCGTGGTATTCGGCATTCAAATATTGTATATATTGCTGTTCTTTTTTAAGGCTAAGGTTTATCCCAAAGCGAAGGTTCAGCACAAGTTCGGCATAGTAATTCCCGCAAGAAACGAAAAGGACGTCATAGCCGACACCATAAAATGCCTGCTGAACAGCGACTATCCGCGCGAGTTATTTGACGTTTTTGTGGTTGCGGATAACTGCACGGACAACACCGCCGAGCTGGCGCGTAATGCGGGCGCAATAGTATACGAGCGTTTCGATCCCGACCCCAAACACCACAAGGCGGGGTACGCGCTCAAATATTTGTTTGAAAAAATAATGGAGGAGCATAAGGGCGAGTACGAAGCGTTTATAAAATTCGACGCGGACAACCTTATGGAACCCGACTATATTTCGCGCATGAATGACGCGTTCGATTACGGCGTAAAGTGCGCGCGCGGCTACTCCAACTCCAAAAATATCGACCAAAACATTGTCGCGGGCATTTCCGGCTTGTGGTATATCCGCGACTGTCGTTTCGCCAGCCACTTCCGCTCGTTCATCGGTCAAGGCACTATGTTGGGCGGCGCGGGCATGATGTTCGCGGCGGAAATAATCGAAAAGCACGGCTGGGATTGTTTGAGCTCGTCCGACGACTCCGAGTTCACTATGCGTCGGCTCAATCAGGACAAGATTAAAACAATGTACGTCAAGGACGCCATTGTGTACGAGGATCAGCCCGCCACAATCAAAGACACGTTTGCCAAGTACATGCGTATGGCGCGCGCCATTCACAATCTGTTCTGGACGCAGGGCATTAAGTCGTTCTTGCTGTTCTTTGTCAGATGGAAGTGGACGTATTTGGATATGTTCATGACGCTTATGTTCATTCCAATCTGCGTTATGATGTGCATATGGCTGCCTATATACTATATATACATTATGCTGTTCTACGGCATTATGCTGTTCAAAAACGGCGTACACTATTACGACTTGGGTACAGGACAGGAAATGTTCTGGAAGTACGTGACAACCATAGGCTATGCATTAGCGTTCGCGTTTGTTACGGCGTTCATTCTCCAAGCGTTGCTCGCGGTGGTGCTTGAACGCAAACGCATCAAAGCGCCTATAAGGAAGCTTATACCTACCGTGTTACTGTTCCCGCTGTTTATGATAATCTACGCCGCGGCTATCACCATAGGCGTGTTCAAAAAACCCAAGTGGAAGCAAGTCAAGCGCAACGTTTCCAAAGTCAGCGTTGCGACGGCAACCGACACCGGCGACGCGCCGTCGGCGACGGAAGAAGTTTCAAACGAATAAGCGCGTGGAGTAACAATGAAAACTAAGTATGATTACTTGATTGTCGGCGCCGGCTTGTTCGGCGCCGCTTTTGCTCAAATAATGACCGAGCGAGGCAAAAAGTGCTTGATTGTTGAAAAGCGCGAGGCCGTCGGCGGCAACGTCGCCACCGAGCAGGTGGAGGGCATTACCGTGCATAAATTCGGCGCGCATATATTCCACACCGACGACAAGCGCGTGTGGAATTATGTAAACCGTTTTGCTGAGTTCAACAACTTCGTCAACAGCCCGATAGCCAACTATAAGGGTAAGCTGTATAATTTGCCCTTCAATATGCACACGTTTTATCTGCTTTGGGGCTGCAAAACGCCTGCCGAAGCGCACGCTATTATCGACGCGCAGCGCGCCGCGGCTACCGTAGATGGCGAGCCGAAAAACTTAGAGGAAAAGGCGCTTATGTCGGTTGGCGAGGACGTTTACAAAACGCTAATTAAGGGCTATACCGAAAAACAGTGGGGCAGAGATTGCAAGTACCTGCCCTCGTTCATAATAGGCAGAGTGCCGCTAAGGTTTGTGTACGACAACAATTACTTCAACGACAGATACCAAGGCATACCGCTCGGCGGCTATTCGCAAATGGTAAACAAAATGTTAGAAGGCGTGGACGTTATGCTCGGCGTGGATTATTTTTCGGATAAATCGAAGTTCGACGGCATGGCAAAGACCACGCTGTATACGGGGCCTATCGACAAGTTTTTCGACTACGAGTACGGCGAACTGGAATATCGGTCGCTGCGGTTTGAAACCGAGGTTGTGGACATGGAAGACTACCAAGGCAACGCTGTGTTCAACTTTACCGACTACGAAACGCCGTACACGCGTATTATCGAGCATAAGCATTTTGACAGAACGCAAAAGTCGAGTAAGACGGTTATAACACGCGAGTATCCCGCGGGCTACCAAAAGGGCGGCGAGCCGTACTACCCGATCAACGACGAAAAGAATTCCGCGCTGTACAAAAAGTACGCCGAAAAAGCGGCTCAGACCAAGAACGTGCTTTTCGGCGGGCGGCTTGCGGGCTATAAATATTACGACATGGACGACACCATCGCCGCCGTATTCGAGCTGACGGATAAGCTGTAATATATATTATGTCATCAAAAATTATATTTAAAGAATTATAATAACAATGTTATAGAGCAACTCATTACTTTTGGTGTGAGTTGCTTTACTATTAAATCGATAAGAGGTGATAATGCAGAAATATATTGAAGAAACAAAAATGCTCGATTTCTCTCACAAGTCGATTCAAAGACTTATAATATCACGGAATTGGCTTAACTTAAATGAGTTCGATAAAATAAAATCGATTTATAATTATGTGCGTGATGAAATAAAGTTCGGCTACAACGTAAGCGATAAGATACCCGCAAGCAAAGTATTAAAGGACGGCTACGGACAATGCAATACAAAAGGAACGCTGTTTATGGCATTACTGCGCGGTGTCGGTATTCCTTGTCGGGTACACGGTTTTACAATAGATAAAGAATTGCAAAAGGGTGCGATGACGGGAATCGTTTATCGCAAAGCGCCTAAAAACGTTTTTCACAGTTGGGTTGAGGTGTGCTATCAAGACAAATGGTATAACTTGGAAGCGTTCATTTTAGATAAAGATTACTTGACGAAATTGCAAAATAAGTTTTCCGACTGTTCAGGCTCGTTTTGCGGATATGGAGTTGCGGTTACCGATTTCAAAAACCCCACAATAGAGTGGAACGCAAACGACACTTATATCCAGAGTGAAGGAATCAATCAAGACTTTGGTGTCTATGACAGCCCGGACGAGCTTTTAAAAGAACACGGACAAGAAATGTCAAAGTGTAAAGAGCTTATGTATCGTTTGATTGGACGGCGGTTGATGAACCGTAACGTTAAAAAGATTAGGAAATTAAAATCAAATTAAGGAATATAAAAAGTAAACCATTATGATTGGAGTATATTTCAGCGGAACGGGCAACACAAAGCATTGTGTCGAATATTTTTTGAATCGGTTTGACGGTGGCAGAGCCTACGCGATAGAGAGCGAGGGTGTAACTGCCGCTATACAATCGAGCGACGAGATAGTCTTTGCATATCCCGTGTATTATTCAAACTTACCGAAGATAGTCCGAGAGTTTATCGTAAGCAATGCCGAATTATGGCGCGGCAAGAAAATATTTATAATCGCAACCATGGGCTTATTCAGCGGCGACGGTGCAGGCTGTTCGGCACGGTTATTCACAAAGTACGGTGCAAAAATTTTAGGCGGATTACACCTCAAAATGCCCGATTGCATAGGCGACGTTAAGCTGCTTAAAAAGTCGCTTGACGAAAACCGCAAAATTATAATACAAGCCGAACGCAAAATGGACGCGACTGTAAAAGAAATTAAGGACGGCAAATATCCGAAAGAGGGTTTGAATCTATTTTACCATGTGGCCGGACTGTTCGGACAGCGGTTGTATTTCCGTGGAAAAACAAAGCGATATTATACCAAAATCAAAACGGACGACAGCAAGTGCGTGAAATGCGGCTTATGCGTTTCATTATGCCCTATGTCGAACATAGCAATGGAAGATAAGGTAGTTTATCGAGATAAATGTACTATGTGTTATCGTTGTTTTGCAAATTGTCCCAAGCAGGCGATTACGATTATCGGCAAACAAGTATACGAACAATGTAAGTTTGAAAATTACAAGGAGTGAACGTATATGGCGAGGTGGGATCCGTGGAGAGGATGCAAAAAGTGCAGTGACGGCTGTTTGCATTGCTATATTCACAAAGGCGATTTAAAAAGAAATATAAACACCAACGAAATCGTAAAGACCAAAGACTTTGAAAAGCCGATAGAAAAATTAAAAAACGGCGATTTCAAAATGAAGTCCGGACTTGTCTATTTATGCTTTTCTACCGACTTTCTTATCGAGGAAGCGGACGAGTGGCGAGCCGATTGTTGGCAAATGATTAAGCAAAGACAAGACTGTACTTTTTTGTTTTTGACTAAAAGGATAGATAGATTTATGAGTTGTATTCCAAACGATTGGGGCGACGGATACGACAACGTTGTAGTTTGCTGCACAATCGAAAATCAAAAGAACGCCGATTATAAGTTATCGATTTTCAAAGACCTGCCGATAAAACACAAGTGCATAACCGCACAGCCGTTGTTAGAGAGAATAGATATTGAAAAGTATCTTGACGGTATCGAATTGGTTGTGGTAGGCGGGGAATCGGATATTAATGCACGCGTGTTCAATTACGACTGGGCGTTGGATATACGAGAGCAGTGTATAAGAAAAAACGTCAGCTTCGAGTTTAGACAGTGCGGAACGTATACGCTTAAAGACGGCAAGCAATACAAAATCCAAACAAAAGATTTGTGCAAGCAAGCGCGATTGGCAAATATAAATTACAAAGGACAAGCTTAAAACATGAATAAGCAAACATATTCCCTAATAGAAAATTATATGCTCCAATGTATGCGCGACGCCGCGCACGATAAGGAGCATATTTACAGAGTGTTGTACAATGCGCTCAATATAGCGCAAGCGGAAAACAACGTGGATTATGACGTGCTTATAACCGCGTGCCTACTTCACGATGTCGGGCGGGATGAGCAGTTCAAAAATCCCAAGCTCGACCACGCCGAAGTGGGCGGGGATATGGCGTACAAGTTTTTGATTGACATCGGCTTTTCGGACGAATTTGCGGATAAGGTAAAAAGGTGCATAATTACGCATCGATTTAGAAAAAGCCGTCCGCCCGAAAGTATAGAAGCTAAAATTCTGTTCGACGCGGACAAGCTTGACGTGACAGGCGCAATGGGCATTGCGCGTACCCTTATGTACAAGGCGGGGATGGGTGACCCTCTGTATTCTGTGGGCGAGGACGGAATGCCGTCAAACGGCGAGGGCGACGAACAGCCATCGTTTTTTCAAGAATACAATTTCAAGCTGAAAAATCTTTACGACAAGTTTTACACCGAAAGGGGACGGCAACTGGCGGCGGGACGCAAAAGCACCGCAAAAACTTTTTACGACAGCCTGTACGCCGAAGTGGAAAGCGCGTACAAAAATGGCATGGGATTACTTGGTGAAATTATAGAATGAATAACGACTTGATAGAGACGTCACCATGTTCTTTTATTTACGTTTATACCATCAAAGCCAACGACAACGCCTAATCGAACGTATACTTTGATTGCTCTGGTGCCATCATTATCAAAGGCTCCACGCAACATCCATTCGTCATTTCGCCAATGCAATATTTTTGTTGTTGCGTCTAATTTGCCTATCGAGTCCGGACTTCCGAGCATGTCTAATAATTCACGCTCGCTCATGCCGATTTTCAGCCTTCTGTAAGCGTTTCGCATTTTTCTTGCTTTATGAGATTTAAACGCCCATAAGATTATCAGTGGGCTTAAAATAATAAGCGTTGCGATTATTCCGATTACATAAATAAGTGTTTCATCCATAAAATCCTCCAAAACAAAAAGTGCGCCCTATATGGAACGCACTCCAATAGCACACTCCACATTGTTGCGACACAATTCTCGTAGCATGAGATATAGTGAAGTACTTATTGGCTATGGTACTTCATGCTACGATATTTAATTGTGTCGCAAACACAATATATCATATTTTTAAACTAATATCAATAGTTTTGTGTTGATTTTTGTAAATGATAGTACCTGATGAAAACGAAATTTTAAAATAACGTTAAAAGGGTTTGACAAAGTAATTAAATAATGGTATAATCACAGTCGAAAAGGATGCGGAAATGGCTCAATGGTAGAGCAGTAGCTTCCCAAGCTGAAGGTTGCGGGTTCGATTCCCGTTTTCCGCTCCAAAACGGAAACGGTAACGACCCAACGATTCCGTTATCCGTTGCCGAGGTGTAGCGCAGTTGGTAGCGCGCATGGTTAGGGACCATGAGGCCGCGAGTTCGAGTCTCGCCACTTCGACCATATTAATACCAAACGACAAGCTCAGCGCTTGTCGTTTGAACTGTGGAGCGGTATCGAAGTGGTCATAACGGGCCTGACTCGAAATCAGGTAGCCCGCAAGGGCTCGTGGGTTCGAATCCCACCCGCTCCGCCAAGTGGTACCCAACCGAACACTAGCGTGTTTTGTTGGGTATTATAATAAAGTTTATAGGTGAATTATGCAGTTTGAGAAATTAGGGAAATTGAGAGAAGTAAATATTCGCAAAGTATGGAATCATGAGCAATATGACTTTTCGGCATGGCTTTCGCAAGAAGAAAATATAAAAGAACTCGGTGATATTTTAGGATTATCGCTAATCGATATTGAAACGGAAAAATTTGTTGGCAGTTACAGATGCGATATATTGTGCAAGGATGAGTTTACCAATAAGGTCGTTTTAATAGAAAACCAGTTGGATCCAACAAATCACGACCATTTGGGGAAAATAATAACTTATGGCTCTGGACTGGATGCGTCCGTAATAGTTTGGATTGTAGAATCTGCTCGAGATGAACACGCCAGTGCAATTGAGTGGTTGAATAAGCATACCGATGAAAACATTTCATTCTTTTTAATTGAAGTTCATGCGTATCAAATTGGAAATTCTATTCCTGCTCCGCAGTTTAAAATAATAGAACAACCCAATGATTTCGCTAAAAATATAAAAGCTATAACTAAAGGATCTGTTATTAATGAATCCATGTCCAAAAGACTTGAATTCTGGACATTATTTAATGATGTTATAGATATTAGACACAAGCCATTTAACAAAAGGAAACCATCAACAGATCATTGGTATTCGGTTGCTATCGGTTCATCGAGATGTTTGATTTCTATCGAATTAGTCAATCGAGAAAATAAAATAAGAATAAGTTTGTCAATTCCTAATGACAAATCTCTTTATGATGAACTTTACAAGAATAAGGAAGAAATAGAAGCACAATTCCCTTATAAACTGATATGGTATAGACTTGACAATAAAAAAGCATCATATGTTAGTACATATATTGATGGGCTAGATTTTGATAAACAATCGAATTATGAAGAGCTTATGAATAATGTAATTGATATTGTAATTGCTTTTAGAAAAACATTTAAAGAGTATATTTAGTGCCTTATGAAATAGTTTATCTATAATGAGTATTTAATTCATTGCTTAAAACGGAAAGACCTTATGTGAGTTTATAGTCGTTTTTACTTAGTAGTGTTGCTAATTGTGGTGTGAGATGATGTCGCAATAACAATTTTAAAATCGACTGGATTTATTATATATGGGTTAAATATAGGAGATGAAGAATATTGTGATAGAAGATGAATTGTTTGCCTATCAAAGCAGTATTATTGGAAAAATATTAGAAGCGCCTTTTGATGTGGCCTTGCAAATATATACTGATAACTTTAACATATTACAAGATTATAATTTTATTCTGCCGTGTTCGGACGGTATAGATTATGTACAAAAGTTTAGAGACATGAATTTAAAAGATATTGATGTTATTCATTTTTTTGAAAGTGAAAAATTATATTGTATCAAGGGGCCAGAAAGCTTTGCCGATTTATTTAACGATGATTATCAATTTAAAATTGCTTCTCGTATCTTATTAGACACTCAAATCATGAGTTACTTGTATAGAAATTATAAAGATTCGACAAATAAAATACCAAACAATATTGATCAAATAAAAAAGATTATTGACAGTCATATGTGCTTAATTGATTCATTACCATACACTTTTGAAAATACGCTCTTTAATCCAGAATTTATTAAATCACAAATTTACAAAGAGAATGTTTTTGCTTTTGAAACGTATTTCTTTAATAATAAAATAAGTGCAAAATTATATTCTAGCAAACTAATAAAATCTGATAAGCACTTAATGAATCATGAGTTTTCCAATTGGTATAGAAGGCAATATTTATTCTACTATTTAGAGCTTTTGGCAATGGTGGATATTTATCTTAATCATAAAACTATGAGTATTTTTGATAAAGAATTATCACTAGTCAAATATTTTCATAATATTATTGGTATCATTTCTGATAGGGAAATTATTTTGGCAAAATTGTTATTTATCAACGGAACAAAAATAAATTTTTTTGGTAAGATTCAAAAAGGAAGGAATGATCTTGTAAAAAACTTACGGAATATGGCTTGGGATATCTTTCATTTAAATAATATTTTTAATATTTTTCCTATTCCGCAAAACGGAATAGATTTCATCATCCCGTTTTTTGTTACTTATGATAGAAGGCTAAAAGAAATTTCCAAAATATATAAATTAAAGTCCATAGCTTATATGCCTAACGGGTTTATTAAACATCTCAATTTTTTAACCGATTTGCTTGATCCAAAAATAAAACATGATTACTTTACCGCTAAGCCATATTGGGAAAGACATAACAAACTGAAAAATGCAACAGAAGAATATATGATAAATATGATTCAAAGTGAAATTAATAAGTATGAGGAAAGGTTAGGTTAAAAACTGTGTGGAGTAAAACTTTTTTGAGATCAAAAATTATACTATTTTGGGCGTAAAGTACTTGTTCAAAATATACATAAAGCAATTTAAATTTCTAAGAGGCAATCAATATGAAAAAAATTCGAACCACGTTTATCGCGACATTATTAAGTATATTTGTAATTGGAATTTTATTGTTGTTAATACCGGCTGTCATCGTATCGATTAAATGTGCTATTATATTGATTAGATTTTTATCTTTAGTGGTTAATAACGATGTGCAAATCACAATTGAAGTAACGATAGTTTTGGTACTGGTCTCATTTATTATGATGATTTTATATCATACATTCTTACACAAATTTTTACCTGTTTCGTCAAAAACTAGTTTACACCCTGCGCCCGCTCGAATGAAAAAATTATTTTTTGATTATAAATTTCCAAATAAAAAAATTCGCGCACTGCACAATAGAACTACGCTATTGTTAGATAAACAAGATAATGCGTGCAATGCTTATGCTTATAAAAGTAATATTATAGTAATAACAAACGGATTTAATAGTTCAAATCAAGATGACGAAGAAAAGAAAGCGGTTTTATTTCATGAATTCGCGCATCTGGTAAATAAGGACAATCATATTAAATATGTATTATTTGGTTTGAATAGACTTATTATATTATTCTCTATTTTAAGTGCTGCATTTTTTTACATAATAACCATTTGCGCATTGTTGTATTTGGCGCCTTACGTAGAAATATCATTTCTATATAAGGTTTCTTTGTTTAATGGCATGATTGAATTTGTAATTTTTACATTATGTCATTTGTTAAATGAAATAATAGAGATGGTTTATATGTGTAAATCTCGACAAGCCGAATATAGAGCGGATAGGTTTGCTGCAGATGCCGGCATGAAAAAGCCTTTAATTAATTTTTTAAAGGCAATTCCAGATTATGAAATTGAAAAAGCAAAGAACGATCGATATGATTTTTTTGATACTCATCCGAATATTGTCAAAAGAATTGATGAATTAGAAAAATTGTGAATGGTGCAACCTCTCATAACAAAAAGAATTGTACTGTCACATTCCTGAATTGTGTTCAGTTTGTGCCCGTGTCGTCAGGTTTGAATAGTAGTCTTTTTATAACGAATACTTCGCATTGCCCATTTTTGTGATGGAATAATTTATAGTTTGTTTCTATAGTTGAATTTATTGAGTACTTGCTTCTTGCGTTGAGTAGTGACTTCTGTGTATATCTGTGTTGTGGCTACACTCGCATGCCCTAAGATTTCTTGTACCGAACGCAGATCGGCGCCGTTGGCGAGCAGGTTAGTAGCAAAAGTGTGTCGCAAATAGTGAGGTGTTGAATGCGTGCTGATTTTAGCTTTCTTTAAATATTTTTTGTAGATGTATTCTATCCCATGAATGCTTATGGGTTTATAGTAACGGTTTACAAAGAGATGATTATCGCTTGTCGGTTTGTGTGCTTTTAGTAGTGTCATTATGCGTGACCAAGTAATTGGAGATGAAATGTAAATGAGGCGCTGCTTCCGTCCTTTCCCATGAATAAGCAAAGTGCGCTCGGAGATTATAATATCGTTCAAAGTTATAGCTGCCGCTTCGCCTATACGAATACCGGTGCTTATTAGCAAGTCTATTAATGCAGCATCGCGTATGTATTCGAACTTAGCAAACGTTGTAAGCTTATCGTAATCAATCGCATCAAAATAATTAAGCATTTTGGAAATGTCTTTGACGGCAAGGGTTTTGGGTAATTTGCGTTCTTGTTTGAATCGAAACTTGAGCTTTGTAAAAGGTGAGCGGTCGATAATTTCTGTATCTATTAGAAAGGAATAGAATATTTTCAGCGTGATTATTTTGCGTCGAACGGAAGTGTCTTTAAGTTTTAGCCCAGAGCTTATATAAGAAACATAAGAACAAATATTAAGGTGCAGAATATCTTGCTCATAAGCAAAAAACTGTCGCATGTCGCTGCGATATGCAGATAAAGTTTTATCCGACAGGTTTTTTGTGGCTTGCAGGTGGTTGATAAATTTAGACAAAAATTCCATAGTGCCTCCCAAAAGGTTAGTTTTTCTATTGCTAAGTATACCATTAGAT
>CAMWXP010000027.1 GCA_947178255.1 uncultured Clostridia bacterium
CTCCGAATAATTATAAGTTATTGTAAAGAAATCTTCGATTATAGTACACTTAATGTTGATTTGTTTAAATAACTTTTAAGCTCGGTTTAAATGTGAGACTTTTCACAGCGAGGTAACAGTATAGCTTATTTATGGGGTGAATTTATTACAGCTTATTCCTATAATTGAATTTATTAAGCACTTGTTTTTTGCGTTGGGTTGTAACCTCTGTATAGATTTGTGTTGTGGCTACGCTTGCGTGTCCGAGTATTTCCTGCACTGATCGCAAATCAGCGCCGTTAGCAAGAAGGTTGGTAGCAAATGTATGGCGTAAATAGTGCGGTGTGGAATGTGAGCTAACTTTCGCTTTTTTCAAGTATTTCTTGTAAATGTATTCTATTCCGTGTATGCTTATTGGTTGACCGTACTTGTTAACGAATAGTTGCATGTTGTTTGATTGTTTTCGCTCTTTCATTAGAGTAGTAATACGATTCCATGTTATAGGAGAGGATATATAAATAAGGCGTTGTTTTCGACCTTTTCCATGAATAAGCAAAGTGCGTTCTGAAATTATAATATCGTTCAAAGTTATAGCCGCCGCTTCGCCTATGCGAATACCAGTGCTTATTAGTAGGTCTATTAGGGCGCCGTCCCGTATGTATTCACACTTTGCAAAAGAGGTTAGTTCGTTAATGTCCACGCTATCTAAATATGTCAAAATTTTAGATACATCTTTTACTGCCAACGTTTTGGGCAGTTTGCGTTCTTGTTTAAAACGGAACTTGAGTTTGGCAAAAGGCGAGCGGTCGATAATCTCGGCATCTAGCAGATAAGTGTAGAAACTTTTTAATGTAATGATTTTGCGTCTCACGGAAGTGTCTTTAAGTTTTAGCTTAGAACTTAAATATGAGACAAAGGAACAAATATCCGGATGTAATACGTCTTGTTCATAATCGAAGAACTGATGTAAGTCGCCGGTATATGCGTATAACGTTTTGTCCGATAGGTTTTTTGTCGCATATAGATAGTTGATAAATTTAGACAAGTAGTCCATAATTCCTCCGAAAAGTTAGTGGTATATTGAAAAGTATATCATTTTATGGAGTCATATAAAAGAAAAAACAAAACATATATCCTTAATTAAATTCGTTGTATATGGAGTATGTATTATCTAAACGCTTGTATTGAGAGACAATCTTGCGGTAAATCGATAAATAATTAAATAATTATTAATAGAAGGAAAAATATTCGACATTTTTCGTGTAGATATAAATAGGGTCTTTATGCTGAAATATTCGGTATATTGGCTCGAATTTATGGCGACACGACTAAGCATCGACGTTTACAAGAAAAAGATAGTATTATGTGCGCTAAATCAAAAAGAAAGATCTGAGTTTTATATGGGGTGATGGTATTATGCATGGATATACAGAAGAAGGAAAAAACAGGCAGACGGTCATATTTTGGATGACGGTATTTTCCATTATTATAGGTGCAGGAATTACATATGGCATGAATTATTTAATTGAATTAATAAGCAAAACAATAGATATTGAGATGATAGTCTTTTATATCACACTGATTTTTGGTGTGAGCGCAAGCGGGATATTTGGCATAATTTATGTAGTGTTTGACAGGTTTCTTTGGAAGATTAAAATATTTCGAAACCATGATTTATCCGGGAAATATAAATGTCATGGAATATCAAAAGATAAGTCGCAAAACGAAAAAGATGAGTTTGACGCTACAATAATAATTAAGCAATCTTGGACAAAAATACTGATACATTTAGACGCAAAAAAATCTTTTTCAGATAGTTTTATGGCAAGGTTAGTCGTAAACGGAATAGGCGAAATATGTCTTAATTATTGCTATAAGAATTCCACAAAACAAACTAATAAAGATATGGTAAGTAACCATACGGGAACAGCCAATTTAATATTTTCTGATGAAATTAGAGGAAAGTATTACAATCAGCCTGATGACAGAATGCGTTATGGCGAACTTGTTCTCATAAAGGAGGAGAAAAAATGATGCAGTTCAATTATGATAAAATTTTGAATGATTTAACGGAAAGAAGGTTCAATACTTCAAACTACAGCATGATATTGAACGAGGATAAAAAAATTAGAGACAGCTTTAGTTATTCAATGATCAGAGATTTTGCTAATAGCCGACAATATCTTGATTTACAAGAAAGTTCTGCAGTAAAGTATGTTATTGGAGCGATGTTGCCGGTTGCCCAAAATTATACACAACAAATAATATCTAGTCGAAATAGCATTGAGAATACTTTGAGACAAATGAACCAAAATGAGTATAGGGACGCTAAATTGGAATTTGAGTATCAAGGCTCAGTATCAAATAATACTCACATTAGAAGAAACAGTGATGCAGATTTATTGGTTATTTGTAACTACTTTATTACATTGGAAGCAGGATTACCTTGTCCAAACCCTTATCAAGGAGTTCCGGAAGACGATTTATTAACATTGCGGAGAAATTGCATAAAAAAATTGGGTGGAATGACACCACGGCTGAACATTGACGACAGTGGTGCCAAAAGCGTGAAAGTGTCAGGCGGACATCTTGTTGTAAGCGTGGATGTTGTTCCTGCAAACTGGTTTGAAACAAAAAAGAGTTACAATTCAAATGCAAAAGAAGACAAGGGCATTATGGTTCTTGATAAAAATAAGATGGAAAGGATTACAAACTATCCATTTAAATTCAATGCGTTATTAGCAAAAAAAGATGGAAACACTGCGGGTGTATTTAAACGGGCAATTCGGCTATTGAAAAATATTAAGGTGGATGCAGAAAGAGCAACGGGTAATGAAATAAAATTCAGCAGTTATGGTATTGCGTCATTACTTTACGACTTGCCTGATGTAGAATATCATATAGGATTTAGCCCTTTAATGCTTGTAGATGTTATATATAAACAAATTTGTCGATATACCAGTAACAATAAATTGCGAGAATTGACAGATCCATTAGGTGAAGAACTTAACGCAAAAAGTCATACTGTCGAAGGGTTAAGAGTGTTACAGTCCGCTATACAAGGATTGAAGAGTACCCTTGAAGAGGATGTTAATAGTCTTGCGAAAGTAATCAGAATAGCAAGTTAATTATGCATGACATAAGTTGTCCTTTTTCTAAGCGTATTCATTACTAAAAATAGGGACGAGACGAGCGAATTAACCATAATCAAAGTTTGGGTATACCACGAATACTTTTACGTTAAAGCGGATTAATTAGGCAACGTAATAAAATTTTCGGCTGGTTACAATTTTCTAAGTCCGAACTTTATTAATCAAAATATAGATGAACTTAAGCACCATGTGAGCGGATTAGTAAAAATGAATCATTGAAGATATTGTTATTGTTCGGGTGTGCTATAATTGACTTTTCCTTTTCGTACGATCAAAACAATATTCTAAATATAACCCATGCTTAATTTACAATTTTGGGCAACATAATTGGGAGAGCATTGTCACCCTGTAATTAACAACTTCGCAGCATTGCTTATAAGATTGATTTTTATTATCATTTATGGTATACTGCATAATGAAATATTGTATAAGCTTGGCGAGGTGTTACATATGACAAAAGGCGCAAATATTAAAAAGCTAGAATCCGATCTATGGGAATCTGCCGATTTGCTCCGCGCGGGATCAAAACTTACAAGCAATCAATACTGCATGCCTGTTTTGGGCTTGATATTTTTGCGCTATGCCTACAGTCGATTCAAAAAGGTTGAAGCCGAAATTCTCAAGGATCGTCCCGTGCGTAACGGTCGAGTTTTGCCCATTGAGTCAAGCGACTTTGCGGAAAAGAGTGCGCTCTTTCTACCGAAGGAAGCGCAATATAGCTATCTTGTAAATTTGCCAGATAACATTGCCTCGCAGAATCTTATCAGCGTAGAAGGACATGCGATGAACAGTCTTGGCGAAGTTGTAAATAATGCTATGGGGTTGGTGGAAGCGCAAAGCGAACAGCTCAAAGGCGTATTGCCGAAGGACTACACTATATTTTCAGATGGGCTACTGTCAGAACTTCTTCGCATTTTCAATAATGATGCTTTGGATGATGTCGGCGGCGATGTGATTGGTCGAATTTACGAATATTTCTTGAACAAGTTCGCAAAAAACATTGCCTCTGATGACGGTGTATTCTTCACGCCTAAGCCTTTGGTAAAAATGATAGTCAATATTTTGGAGCCGGAAAAAGGCATTTTGCTTGATCCTGCTTGCGGAAGCGGTGGTATGTTCGTGCAGACGGGGGATTTTGTTAACGCTGCGGGTATGGTCGCCAACAACACAATGACGTTTTACGGACAGGAAAAAGTTGAATACAACGCTCAGCTTTGTCTTATGAATATGGCGGTTCACGGATTAACGGGCGTTATCAAATCGGGGGATGAAGCAAATACCTTCTACCATGATGCACACAATCTCAGCGGTTGTTGTGATTACATAATGGCAAATCCGCCATTTAATGTAGATAAAGTTAAGTCGGAGTCCGCGGCGGCGGCGGAACGATTGCCATTTGGACTCCCGAGTATCAATAAAAACAAAGAAGTTGGCAACGCCAACTATCTTTGGATTTCCTATTTTTACTCATACCTTAATGAACATGGCCGAGCAGGTTTTGTCATGGCATCTTCTGCAACAGATAGTCAAGGCAAGGATAAGGATATACGCGAAAAGCTAATAAACACCGGGCACGTGGATGTTATGATAAGCGTCGCCAATAACTTCTTCTACACAAAGAGTTTGCCTTGTTCGCTTTGGTTCTTTGACAAAGGGAAGTCAGAAAAGTTAAAAGATAAAGTGTTGTTTATCGATGCACGCAATTATTATACTGTTGTTGATCGTACATTGAACGAATGGAGTGAATGGCAGTTGAAGAATTTAAATGCTATTGTTTGGCTCTATCGTGGGGAAATTAAGAAATATACTACTTTACTTGATGAATACCATGCGGCACTTGGTTCAGATTTGCCGTTTGCGGAAATAAAAGCTCAACTGCAAGAGGATATTAATGCAAAGCGAAAAGAAGCAAAGTGTGCTATCGAAGAAGCCGACCGCAGAGAGAAAAAAAGCGTTCAAACGAAATTTGATGAGGAAATTGCCGGGCTTCAAGAACAGCTTATTGTCGCAAAGGAAGCCGACTGGCTCTATGAAAAATTTGGCGAAGGAATGTATAAAGATATACTTGGACTCTGTAAGATCGCCGATAGACAAACGATTAAAGAAAAAGGCTATTCTCTTACACCTGGAGCGTATGTAGGCGTTGTGCCCGTTGAGGACGACGGTGTGGACTTTGCCGAGCGCATGGCAGAAATTCATCGCGAGCTTCTTAACCTGCAAGAGGAATCCAACAATTTGATGGATATTATCTCCGCAAACATCAAGGAGTTGGGGTTATGAAATTTCTTGAACATATTGATGTAAACCCCAAGATCTCATTGCAAAAAGGGAAACTGTACCCCTTTATTGAAATGGCGAATGTGGGAATCAACAGTCGAGAACCTATTTCTGTTGAAAGAAAAGCATTTACATCTGGAACTAAGTTTCAAGATGGAGATTCTGTTTTTGCGCGTATTGAGCCAAGCCTTCAAAACGGAAAAGGATTTTATTGCAAAGATATAGGCGTCGGTTTTGGCTCTACTGAATTCTTGGTTTTCCGGTCTAAAGATTCTGTGATTGACAGTAAATTTTTATATTATTTTCTTAAAACAAACTATATTCAAAAAAGTATGATTGGCTCTATGACAGGAGCAACTGGGCGTCAGCGTGTAAATAACGACATATTTAAGGAGCTTGATATTACTATCCCGGACATAGATGCTCAACAGAAAATTGCCGATATTCTTTTCGCTTATGATGACCTAATTGAAAACAATCAAAAGCAAATTAAACTGTTAGAAGAAGCGGCGCAACGATTATATAAAGAATGGTTTATAGATTTGCGCTTCCCTGGTTGTGAAGAGTCTTTTATCGCGGAAGGAGTTCCAAATGGGTGGGAAAGAAAAACCGTAGAAAAATGTTTGTCTTTTTATATTGGCGGCGGCTGGGGTAAAGATACTCCTACTGGTAAAAATACTCTTAGCGCAAGGGTTATTCGGGGTACTGATATAAATGATATCAAGTTAGGCAATTTCACTAGCATACCGCTCCGATATCATACAGAAAATGATTTAATTAACCGCAAATTAGAAGCTGGTGACATCATTTTTGAGCTTTCAAATGGAAACATCAATAATATTGGAAGAACTCTTTTAGTCGATGAAAGGCTTTTGTCAATCATTGGAGAAAGTGTAATCTGCGCAAGTTTTTGTAAACTTTTACGACCGCTTGATTTGGTTCACTCTATCATTTTGTATTGTAATATTCAATATTTACAAACAAGTGGTAAGCTACTACCTTATAAAAAACATGGTTCTAATGGCATAAACAATTTCGACTTCGATGGATTTTTGCATCACACAATATTAGTTCCCAAAAACGAAAATTTAGTAAAGCCTATTATTGAGCTTATGGATAAAATTTGGAACGCACAAAGTCAATTCGCGAAATTATTAGAAGCCCGTGACCGCCTTCTCCCTAAACTAATGAGTGGCGAATTGGAGATTTAAATATGGACAACCCTACTGTATTTATTTCATATTCCCATGACAATGAAGAGCATAATGCATGGGTATTGAAATTGGCTTCTGATTTAAGATCTCATGGAGTAGACGCAATATTGGATCAATGGGATTTACATATTGGTAATGACTTGCGCTTTTTTATGGAAAACGGACTTTCATCTTCCAAGCTTGTTCTCTGTATTTGTTCGGAAAATTATGTGCAAAAAGTTAACACGGGAAAAGGTGGTTCCGGATATGAGGGAATGATTATCACACAACCGTTGTTAACTGATTCTAACTCTGATTTTATAATTCCAATAGTAAGAAATAATACTTCAATAGATAAAGTCCCAACAGCTTTTGGGAGTAAGCTATATATCGATTTCTCCGATGATGATAAGTATGTGGTAAAATATTCTGAATTGCTTGCACGAATTTATGGTGAGGATATTAAAAGAAAGCCGCCTTTAGGAGAATGTCCTTTTAATGGGGATTTGAGCAAACAGATTGACATTAAAACTAAACTTGAAACGGTTTTATACCATTCTCCCGGTATGGAAGGAACCGTTACTTTCCGTTATGACAGCAATAATGGACATTTCACTATAGGCAACGGAGAATATGCTTTTGACACTCGATGGAGTCGTTGCAGTAACAACTCAATTTATGCAAGTGGATTATTGGGTTATAAAGCCGGTGAGTCTGAGTTCCCTCGGCCCGAAAACTTGTATAATTACGATTATTCTAGTAACGTAAGAACTATTCATACTGGCGAAATAATTATTTTTAGAAATATGAAACGCCATTTCGCAGCTGTTAAACTGGGTGCAATAAAAAGTGCGTCCCATGGTAGTCCTTATGATGAAATGACATTTGACTACAAAATTTACAATGGAATATAAACTCAACGTGAGGGTAATATGCAGATCCAGTCTATACAAGAATATATATCACTAATCGAAACGCTTAAAAACAATTATACCTATACAGTGAAATCAGGAAGCGGTTTTTTTGCTTCGAATATTACATATAGACCAAATTTTATTTTTCGTGGGCATGGCGATCATCTGAATTATAAGTTGCGGCCTCAGGTTTTTCGTTATAAAAAAACGAACTCTGGTACTCTCACGTCAGAGTACTCTCAGCTGGAATATAACATATTAAAGGATTTTACGTCTGAAGCATGTCGATATATAAAAGATGTTCCGGTTGATGATATTTCCGCTTGGTTGGAAATAGCGCAACATTTCGGCGCACCAACTCGGTTGCTAGATTTTACAGAAAATCCATTAGTTGCATTATATTTTGCTTGCTCAAATGTTGCAAATGCCGATGCATCGGTATGGATTCTGGACGAATATGCTTATAATAAAAAGTTGCACAACGAACTCGGCATCGTTCCGGCTGCCAGATCGCAATGGATCGTTAATGAGATTGTCTCACAGGAAATTGTAAAAAAATTCTTTTATCCCGATGAAGTGAATCAAGGAGGTATACTATATCCATGGATATATAAGCCTTTTTATCGAGAAGAACGAATGAAGCAGCAGTCCAGTATATTTATGATCTGGGGCTCCCAACAGAATCAATTGACAGACTTTATTTCAGCGGATGATTATATGACGGAAGAACAACCTACTAATGTGTATCACGGGATAATATGTAACGTGGAAATTCCTGCCAATAGAAAAGAGACTATTTTGCAACAGCTTAATCTCGTCGGTATCAACAATAAATTTATCTATCCCGGTATTGATGGCGTTGGGAAGTATATCAAAACAAAATACTCGAGTACAAACTTAGATTAAAGGAACACTATATGAGTTACGAATATTCAGAAAATATATTAGTTCAAGAAAGTGCCGGTAAGCTTTTGCATGATGAGCTTGACTGGCAGGTTGAGTATGCATATAACAAGGAAGTTTTGGGTGAAAGCGGCACTTTCGGTCGCAAGAGTTACCGCGAGATTCTTCTTGCTCGATATTTTCGTTTAGCACTCAAAAAGCTTAACCCTTGGATAACGACGGAGCAAATAGATGAAGCACAGAAAAAGCTGGAGAGCCATCTTTCCACTTCTTCCTTATTGCAAATCAACGAGGAAAAATACTTTTTAATTCGTGATGGTATTGACGTTACCGTCAAAAAAACTGACGGAACGACCGAAACGCGCAAGGCTGCCGTTATTGATTTTAAGGAAGCTACGAACAATGATTTTTTGGCGATTAAAGAGCTTAAGATTCATGGCGAACTCTACCGTAGGAGAACGGATATCGTCGGGTTTGTAAACGGAATCCCGTTGCTTTTTATCGAACTGAAAA
This sequence comes from uncultured Clostridia bacterium, assembly GCA_947178255.1. GTDB lineage: Bacteria > Bacillota > Clostridia > Christensenellales > Pumilibacteraceae > Anaerocaecibacter. Next base: position 8,932 of record CAMWXP010000027.1, read on the forward strand.
AGACAAATGTAGATGTTGAGAACGCATACACTGATAACTATACCGATTATCTTGATACAATACCTCATTTATTTTATTACAATGCATTCCTTATGCTTTCCAATGGAGTGGAAGCAAAAGTTGGTACACTAGGTAGCAAATATGAGTTTTTCCATGAGTGGAAACGTTTAAAAGAAAGTGATGAAGGTAGCGTTGCTTTAGAAACGATGCTTCGCGGCATCTGCAATAAAGAAACATTTATAGACCTTTTGGAGAACTTCATTCTATACGATCATTCCGGCGGTAAAACGGTAAAAATTCTTGCTCGCAACCATCAATATTTGGGTGTAAACGAGGCTGTTGAAGCCTATAAAAATCGAAAGCTCAAATATGGCAAGCTAGGTGTTTTTTGGCATACGCAGGGGTCGGGTAAGAGCTATTCTATGGCGTTTCTTTCCCAAAAAATACGTAGAAAGTTTGAGGGATCGCCTACAATAGTAGTCCTTACCGATCGCGAAGAGCTGAATAAGCAAATCAGCTGTACGTTTGAGAACTGTGGCTTGCTCGGTCAAATTGAAGCGAAAAAGTTTATTGCAACCAGCGGTGGAGACCTTGTCAAAAAGCTTAAAAATAATCCAAGCTATATTTTTACGCTTATACAAAAATTCAATATTCCAAATGTAGAGCCTATATATCCCGACCATGACATGATTATTATGTCTGACGAAGCGCACCGCAGTCAGTATGGCGTCTTTGCGGAAAACATGATGAGACTACTTCCGACATCTTCCCGTATTGGATTTACCGGCACGCCGCTTCTTTCGGGCGACAATATAACCGAGCGCACTTTTGGCGGTTATGTTTCCGTTTATGACTTTAAGCGAGCCGTAGAGGACGGCGCGACCGTGCCACTATATTATGAAAACCGTGCAGACAAAATTATTCAAATAGAAAAGCCAGAAATCACCGAGGAAATCCTTGCCGCCATCGAGGCAGCCGATCTCGATCCTTCACAACAGGATAAACTCGAACGTGAGTTTGCAAAGGAAATACATATTTTTACTGCGGAGCCGCGGTTACAATCCATTGCACAGGACTTTGTACGCCATTATTCCGATTTGTGGACAAGCGGAAAGGCAATGTTTGTATGCTTGAATAAAGTTACATGCGTTAGAATGTATGATTACGTTCAAAAATATTGGCAGGATGAAATCAAGGCTTTGCAGATGCAGCTGAAGTCCGCTACGCAACAGGAAGCGCAAGAGCTTACGCGAAAACTCCAATGGATGCAGGAAACAGAAATGGCCGTGGTGATAAGCCAAGAGCAAAACGAAATTCAGACATTCAAAAAGTGGGGGCTTGATATTATTCCGCACCGCACAAAGATGGAGAAGCGAGAGCTTGATAAAGAATTCAAAGATAGCGATAGTACGTTGCGAATCGTTTTTGTGTGCGCCATGTGGTTGACAGGCTTTGATGTAAAAAGTTTGTCTTGCTTGTATCTTGATAAACCGTTGAGAGCTCATGCGCTTATGCAGGCTATAGCGCGTGCCAACCGTGTGTCTCAAGGAAAGAGTAACGGCTTGATTGTGGATTATGTTGGCATTGTAAAAGCGCTAAGAAAAGCATTGGCAGATTATACGCTCAATCGCAGCGGGACAAGCGTTGATCCTACTGTCGATAAAGAGGTTTTGATTGAGCGCGTTCATGAGCTAATCGAAAAATCCGAGACTTTTCTTGCCGAGCATGATTTCACGCTGAAATTACTTATTGAAGCAACCGATTTTGCCAAGATTGCTCTTTTGCAGACTGCGGCAAATGCTATGTGCGAGACATTGGAAATTAAGAAAACGTTCCAAACCTACGCATCTGAATTGGCACGACTAATGAAGTACGTCGATCGCGAAGACATCGATGGCGCCACTCGCAAATATAAAGACGCTATAATTGCCATTAGCGGCGAACTGCAAAAGAAGCGTAGGCATTCTGATAATACGGATTTGATGGTACAAATTAACGGCATTGTTAATGAATATATCGTAGTGGAAAGACAGGCGGATAGTTCACCTTCCCGTCAATTCGATATAAGTAGAATTGACTTTGATCTTCTTAGAAGAGAGTTTTCTCGTTCTAAACGGAGAAATCTAATTTTGAAAGATTTAGAAGAACTTATACAGGAACGCTTATCGCAAATGATAATTTCTAATCCGGCGCGTATGGATTATTATAATCGATATCGTCAAATTATCGACGACTACAATGCCGAACAAGACCGTGCTACTATTGAAAAGACTTTTATGGACTTAATGGATCTTGCAAGCTCTTTGGATTCGGAGCAGCAAAGGTATGTCCGTGAAGGATTTTCCAGCGATGAGGAGTTGTCGCTTTACGATTTGCTTTTTCAAGACTCGCTTTCAAAGCAGGATATCAAAAAAATTAAAGAGGTCGCTGTCGATCTTTTGGAAAAAATAAAAGCGAAAATAGCTGAGTTAGATCATTGGACAGATAAGCAGGAAACAAAGGCTACTGTTGACAATCTTATCCGTGATATTCTTTGGGCGAATCTTCCGGATAGCTACGGCGAAGTGCAAATTTCAGAATACCGCCATCGTATTTATGAATATGTTTACACGCGATATAAAGAAGTGGCCTAATGTTTATAATGCATATTCGATTCTCATGCACAAGGCTATCGGATAATCTCCGCTGAGGCGGCGGATATATAAGTTCGGTTATTCGTGATATTTGTGCAGATTCGTTGACCATTTTTATCGAGCTTGAATCTCAACGGAGTCTATAACGCAATAGCGTGCAACTTAAAAACGGGTTTCCCGCTTGTTGCGCTCGAAGGTGGGATAAATACCACCTTCCTTATCCTGCTTAGGCATCGAAAGATGCCACAATTTTGGTAGGCGGTATATCGCATTTCGTAGCTGTAAAAATAGTCTAAAATTTTATTATTGGTGACAGTATATGTCACTAATATTATTGTAAAGTGAGTGTATGGATAAATTAGCGTATCATTTGAATAAGAAGAAAAAGCGTGCCAAAACAGAAGGCAAGTTCTTGTATTACTATCCGTGTAATTCCAGAGATAAAGCGAACTTTCATATAGGTGATAAAAAGTATATTGAAATTGAAGTTACGGAAAAAGAGTGGGAAGCTCTACGTGAGCTGGATAGATTTGAGTATAATAATTGGCACAAAGTTTATAGGCATAATGAGCAGTTTCCGGAAGATGATGAAATATTATCTCCACGCAAACAACAAAAGTGGATGGACAAAAATATTCCTTTCTCTACTCTTTCGGATGAGCGTTTAGATCGGATTCGAGCATTAAGTGCGTTGACGCCGCAAGAGCGAACAGTGTATTGTCTCGCGGTGGACGAAGAGATGAAACAGAAAGCTATAGCCGAAGAGCTTGGTATAACGCAAGGCGCGGTATCTTCTACGTTGAATAGGGCAAGGCGGAAGCTGGACGCTTACGATTTGAGCAATGACAATACTCCGGACGATATTGTATGGGCGTTATGGCAATCTTTATGAGAGATTTTGAGCTGCCGGATTTCCTAGCAGTAGAGATAGAGTTTGTCATAAGAGGTTTATTCGGCGGTTTACTTCCGTTTATAAATTGGTTCTACAGTATAGGCGAGCTTTGCCATTACATACTTTGCACTATCTTTTTGACGAAGATAAGATTGATGTCAATATATAGAAATATCTTTCAGATGTTCCACAAAATGAGCAGAGGCATTTCAAACTCTTAATCTGAAACTATATTATACTTACACTATTATACTTACACTTTACATTTGATTTGTATCATGATATAATTGCGGTATGAAAAAGAAATGTTTAATTTTAGTGCTGGCAGTTATAGCGTCGGTGTTGGCGGTCGCCCTTTGCGGATGCAAGTCCAAGCCTGTGGCAGACAACGGCGATTACTACGTTATATGCGACGACGGAAACGGTCGCACCTATCGCTTTGACGACGGTAATGAACTGGTTGCCTTCTACCAATACGATCCCGACCTGACGCTGACATTTACGTTTACTTACTATTCCAAACAGACAAACGAAGTCAATAGGTCGTACGCATTGGATGAAGTGTCTTGTAACTTCCCCCAGGTAAGGAAATATGACTTTACAGTAAGGAACGGCGGGGTTGAAAAAGCCTGTCTGAAAGTAATTATTTCCGCGCAGGCGGTTTCGGCGCAGCTTGCCGAGGGCAGAGCGCTTGTACGCCACGTGGCCGAGGACGCGGGCGAAACGTACTCATTTAAGCCACAGATTACGGGCAATTACACGATTTCGTGCATGGTTGACGAGGGTAGCCCGGACACGGTTGATTACATACTCACCGACATAAACGGCGTACCAGTCGATGGTAAATTGCAGCAGGGGTGGATTTACTACTTGCATGTTTGTGTGACGAAGAACAATATGTTTTTCGCCAACGTTACCGTATCTACCACCGTCACGTTCACTCCACCCGAAATTAAATTCGGCGATAACAACGTGAATTTAGAATATAATGGCAATATATTTGCCTTTACTCCCGAAGAACACGGAGTCTATTCCTTCACCGACGATACGGACTTCCTTGGCGGTGCTTACGAGATTTTAGACGGCGAAACGTATGAAAGAATTACCGATAGCCAGTGGGAAAACGAAGCGGTGCTTTACGCCGGCAATCGCTATTATATCAACAGTCAGGTGGGATATGAAACGCCGACAACGGCCGTTCTTACCGTTAAGCGCATAGATAGCGGAGCGACGGACAGACGGCTTTCGCCCGATACGGAAGCGGAACTTGAATGGTACGAGTTTTATACAATAAGCGTAGATAAACACGCAAACTATCATTTTGAATTGCAATCGGATACGACGGCGGGTGCAACTGCTTTCTATATTTACGACGTAGACTTATCGTCGGTCAATCGGCGCTTTGACTTTGTAGAAAATTATGAGTTGGATACCGTGCTGGAAGCGGGCACTTATATAATAAGAACGACGGATGATTGCAAGCTTACTTACTCCTTTGCTCCCCAAACCATAGGCGAGGAAAAACTGTATGCGCGAGTAAAGGCGGGCGAATGGATTTCATTTAAACCGCCGATATCCTGCGCGTATACCTACGCAACCGATAACAGTAGCAACGTTACTATTACCGATACCGATGGCAACGCGGCGGACGGCGTGCTTAGCGCGAGCGCGGAATACTATATTCACTGCGACGCCGACGACTGGGTTACGGCAAAACCCATCACGGAAACAATCAAGATACACAACGCCGAGATTGAGGCGGGCGACGGCAAAGCAGTATCGTTCAAGCCGATAGTTGGTGGTAAATACGCGATTTTCGGCGCGACGGAGATTAAAATTTTAGAGGCGAGAAACTTAACCGCCGTTGATATAACCGACGAAACTTACGGTTATTCGGTTTGGCTTAAAGATGGCACGGACTATATTGCCGTGGTTAAGGCGGGCACACTCACTTACGGGAACAGCGTTATTACCAAGTTCTATCCCGCAGCGATAGCCAACGATTTGACCACGCAGACGAAAATTGGTAACGGCGGTGCATACAGACGCATAGAGCTGCCCGTCGGAGGCAACGTGACTGTAGCAAAACGTACGAACTACGGCGAAGTAAAAATGACGCTTATCGATGCGGAATTTCAAGAAATTGCAACTGCGGTAAATACCGTTTCCGTCCAAAATCTGCAAGCGGGTACTTATTACGTTAAATGTACTTTCAGCCAAGGGCCGCAGACGATAGGATATACCGAATATCCTCACCTTGCGGGCGACGACGATACGGTTGCCGTTGAAGAGGGCGTTTCTTACACTACTAACGGCACTAAAACGTACCTTTACGCTGCCGCGGACTTTGCAGATGGCGGTTATTTCACAGTCACGGTGTATGCAAAACCGAGTTTAGCAATAGACTTGCTTACCGTATACAAAATTAACGTACAATCGAGTTCGACTATAACCTTTGTGGAAATCTGCGGCACGAAAGATTATCTTACCTTTAAATTCAAAATTACACCCGGTTGCGGAACCTATTATATCAAACCCGAATTTGCGGTTGAATTTGAAATCAACAGGGCATAACAAATAATAATTTTCAATAGCATACAAAATCACCTATGGCATTTTGGAAGAAATGTTCACAAAATAAAAAATGTTTTGTTTGCATTTTAGATTGTCGCCAGCAAACTCTCTTTGTCTTTTGTGGGTTTTAAAGTAAGTAATGTAATTAATAAAATTACAAAAATAAATCCGAACAATAATGTTCGGATTTATTTTTGTTTGGTGACCCCAACGGGAATACGCGCGGAACTCGCGCGTGGGCTTTGGCGCAAGCGCCAAGCGCCTAGCGAATTGCGCGGCGAAAAACCGCGTTGTATTTAATGTAGAATTATTCTTTACTGTGCGATGTTTTTTGTTGTGCTTATCTTCGCCGTGCTACTTGTCACTCGAAGCCAATAAAAATACCTATACGCAGTAGCGTATAGGTATTTTTGGTGACCCCAACGGGACTCGAACCCATGATTTCACCGTGAAAGGGTGATGTCTTAACCGCTTGACCATGGGGCCACAGTGCTGTTATTCTATCACGGTTTTTATTTTTTGTCAAGCGATTTTACTATGTTTGATAAAACCTACTTTTTGCTATTCCGTTCTAGTCGTTTTTACGTCGACAATTACTATGCTCGAATTTAAATCGGCGCGGCCTATCACATACGTTTCGGTGTCGTCCGTTGTGAGCGTGGGGAGTGGTTTGCCTTTCAGCCATAACGTGACCTCGTCGCTACTTATCGCCATTTCAATCAACACTTCGCTTTCGGTCGTAAAGCGTAGCGTCGTTCCGTCATAACGCGCTTTGAGCTGGTCTAAGTTTTGCGGCATTCTCATCACTGCGCACGTTGCCCCGTCTAATCGTACTACAAGTATTGTGTCCGTCGTCGCGACATAACTTTCGCCGTCGTATGTAATACCGTCGCTTGTTACGGTTATCGGCTTTCCGCTCAACGCCCAACCGTCGTTGATTATCGACAGCTCTCCGCAGTCCGTTCCGTCGAGCATGACTTTTCCGTCGACAATTTCAATTACATGTGAGGACGACATATACACGCCCGAAAGGTTCGGCAAAATGACCATTGAGCACTCCGTCACTCGCGGCAAATATTTATCCGAAATTACCAGCACTGAAACGATGTGTTTTCCCACTTCGGTAAAAGTCGTTTGCTCGGAAAGAAGCTTGACCGATTGGGGGAGTGTAAAGCCGTGCGGTTTGCCGTCATACGTAACGTATGTGCAATCAAATGTTATCGGGTTGACTTCACGATTGGACAACGTAACCGTAATGCCGGTTATATCGGAATTGCGTTTAAATCTTTGCTCGAAGTGCAAATCGATATAGTCAATCGCGTTACCGCTTTCGCAGTAGTTGTAGTCCGGCACCGAAAGGAGAGTAGTGTCATCGAGCTTTATAACCGCGTAGCCGTCGACGAACGAAATATCCAGCTTGCCCGACGAGTCGGCGCAAAAGTAAACGGTACTTTCCGCAACTGTCAGTTTATACACGTAATCGGAATCGGATAGCTTTGTAAACTCCAAATCATTATACGTCAGCACGTTATCATTAATCGAAAAAGGCTCGTCGCCGATTAAACCGGAGTGGCCGTCGACATCGACTGTGGCGGTATTCGGGAAGAGGTCCACGACACCGTAAGCGCTGTTGAAGTACCTGCCGTATATGGTGGGTAATATGGTTAGAGTGCATGATGAATTATAGTAGCCGTAGTTGCGCTCTACGCGGTAGTAAACTGTGTATTTGCCCACACTGATTAATGACGGCTGCTCCGATGAAAAGGTCAATCCGTCGGTGGAGTAGGTTACCGTATCGTCAGGCAGTAAGCCGTTTATGATTACGGAGTGGGGAAGTCCGTCATAGCCGACGGAAACGTCTTCGGCAGAGATATCCGACAATATGCACGGCGAAATGGTGACGGTCGCGGAAGAAGCAAGCTCTTTATAGCCCGAGCGGTTGACTTTGAAATATACGGTGTATAGGTCGGGGAGTACGAATGTCGGGCGAACCGAGGAATAATTTACGCTGTCTATCGAGTACAAAACCGTATCGGTAGCCAGCGTATTCATTACGGTAATCGAGTGCGGTCTGCCGTCGTATACGACGGATACGTCAGAAGCGTAAACGCCGCTAATCGTTTGTTCGGACTGTTCGTTATCGGAGCAAGCGCAAAAAGCAATCAACGCAAAAACCATGCCGAGAATGATGAACAAGCGCCGGATTAAGCTTGTGGTTATCTTATGTTTCATATTATTATTTTACTGCACGCCGCTTTTACCGTCAATACGTTTTGTAGAATTTTGTGGAATTTTTTTGTTTTTATTGCGTGACGTATCATAGATGATAATGCTAACTTTGTAATAAGGTATATTGTTTTTTATAATAAGTAGCTGAAAATGCTTGACAAATTTGTGTTTATTGATATAATTGCGCAGTAAAGGACTATGACATTATTTATATAGGAAATAGATAAAATGAAAGATGAAGTAATGAATATGCATGAGATTGATGGATTATCTGAAAAAAGTTTCGAGTATATCATTTTGCGTGGTAAAGAAAAAATAGGTGAAAACCTAATAGAAATTACTTACGGCGATACTCGAATTTTGGTCGAACTCGGTAAAGCTTTAGACGGTAATGGTGAGAAATTTGAGCAAGAAATTTTAAAAGAACATTACTCGGCGGTTATAGTTTCTCACTATCATGAGGATCATGCGGGGCTTATTCAATATAAGCGCGATTGTCCGGTGTATATCGGTAACGGCGCGTATCGGATTGTCAAAGCAATGAGCGAGTATCACGGCAAAAAAATGCCCGAAAATATTGTTACATATCGCAACGGACGTACATTTGAAATAGGTGGAATTAAAATCACGCCATTTTTGTGCGACCATTCTGCGTTTGACAGTTATATGCTATTATTTGAGGCGGGCGAGAAAAGCATATTGTACTCGGGCGATTTTCGTTTTCACGGCAGAAAGGATAATAATAAGTTGCTCGCTGCTTTGCCAAAGTCGGTCGACGTACTTATTCACGAGGGGACGAATATTGGCAAAGTCGCTTGTACCATGACGGAAGCTGAGCTTGAAAACAAGACTGTCGAGATAATGAAATCAACGGGAGCGCCGGTTTTCGTATTGCAGTCGGGAACTAATATAGATAGGCTTGTAAGTATTTATCGGGCAAGTAAGCGTAGCGGTAGAATTACGTATATGGATAATTACACGTCGCTTATCGCTTCGGCGGCAGGCGGGCGCATTCCGAGACCAGACGTATTTCACGACGCAATTGCATTTACTCCGCGTGCGGTAAGAGGTGAACGCAAGAATATGTTTTTTGAGATACAAAATAAACGCGGACTAAAAGGCATTGCAAGCGGAACGCAACGCTTTACGATGCTTGTTCGCTCGACAATGTTGAATTATATTAAAAAGCTTTTTGCGGCAGCCGACTACAAAGAAGCTACGCTTATTTATTCTGTGTGGAAAGGTTATAAGGAAACGGAACAAATGTCCGAGTTTTTAACGGGAATAAAATCGCTAGGCATAAATATTATAGACCTACATACGAGCGGACACGCTTGCGAGGAAGATATAGAATTGTTGAAGCAAACAGTAAACGCAAAGGAGTATGTTTGCGTCCATACTGAAAATACGATATAATATAACAAGGTAGATATATGGCATTTATAAGAACTTTTAACGAAACACAGATTAAAAAGATGATTGGCGGAGCAAACACCGAGCTTTTTGCTAAGCTCAAGGCCGACGTGCTTAATGGTGAAGTGTTTCCCGCCATGAGAAAAAACGAACTGTACTTTTACTATAAGGGCGGCTGCCTTTATAAGTTTTCGGGCGGGTCATTTAAACGCAATCCAAACTTTGCGAAATTCAGTACGGACTGTGTTGGGTTTGAGCCTTACGAACGCGCAAAAAAAGAAACAGAAAATAAATTTACTTCCGTGTGCGGCAACGAAAAAGAGCGGCAGCTTTTGGATAAATTATATTCTTGTACTTTTTCAAGCTCTTACGGCGGGGATGTCGTCGTGCTTGATATAGAAGTCAATTTAAACGGCGCTGTCGGCGGCGGCAAAAAATGCGATATGGTGTTGTTGAATACGCGAACGGATGAGATTATGTTTGTGGAAGGCAAGGTGTTTTCGGATGGGCGCGTAAACGTGAAAAGACCGTTTATCCCCAAAGTGATTACGCAGGTAAATACGTATACTGCATCAATCGCCGAGCAACGGCAAACTATAATCGAGCAATACGCATACCATATACAAATACTCAATAGACTTTTCGGAACTTCGTATTGTCCGCCTAAAATGTTGATTGAACCGGCAAAGCTACTTGTTTACGGCACGCCGAAATGCCTGGCGGAAAACGGCATATACAGTATTGACAAAATCAATGATGGACTTGGCGCAAATAATGTGTTGTGGGTGGAGCAAAACGACAGCCCGACGCTTGATGTTATTTGGCAGGCATTGGCATTGTAAATATAAAAAGAAGTACAAGAAGTATAGGAAAACGCTTGACAATGGGGACGGGCTGTGGTAGAATTTAGTAAAGCACCGTTTTGCGGTGTTTTATTTAGCGACTTTTCGGAGGAAAGTATGGAACCCAGGAACATACGCATAACGCTTGAATGCACAGAATGCAAGCAGCGCAACTACGATACCACGAAAAACAAAAAGAACGATCCCGACAGGATCGAGCTTAAAAAGTATTGCCGTTTTTGCAAAAAGCGCACCGTTCATAAGGAAACCAAATAATGGCGGACGAAATCAAGGAAAAATCCGCCCAAAAAGGGAAGGATAAAAACAAAGCCAAAAAGAAAAAGGAGCCCGGCAAGGTTCGCCGTTGGTTTAAGGATTTCTTTTCCGAGCTTAAAAAGGTCACGTGGCCTACGTTCGGCAAAGTGCTTAAACAGACAGGCACCGTGCTTTTGGTTACCGTATGCTTTTTGCTTGTAGTTTTGGCGTTCGACTCGCTTTTGGGTTATTTGTACAACCTGCTGCTCGGCGGACTTAGCGTAGACGGCGTAATGTCGCTTAGTACGCTTATGGGCGGCGGAGGAGGATTGCTATGACAGAGCAAGAACTCCCCGAAGCGCAGTGGTTTATTCTGCATACTTATTCCGGCTACGAAAATCTTGTTAAGGTCAACCTTGAAACGGCGTTCCAAAAGAACAACATTGAGGACAGGCTGATAGATATTCGCATCCCGATGGAAGATATTGTCGAGGAGAAGAACGGCAAGCGCAAGGTTGTGCACCGCAGAATGTTCCCCTCGTACGTACTGGTCAAAATGATTTACACCCGCGATATGTGGCACCTTATTACGGGCACGCGCGGCGTAACCGGCTTTGTCGGTCCGCAGGGCAAGCCCACACCGCTTACGGAGGACGAAATTCGCCGTATGCAGCTTGAAAAGGTGACTGTGCGGACGGACTTTGCGGTAGGCGATTCCATTCGCGTCGTAAACGGACCGCTCACCGATATGACGGGCGAGATAAAGAGCATCAATACCGCCACGGGCAAGTGCATGGTAGACATAAACATCTTCGGACGGCTTACGCCTGCGGAGTTGGATACCTACCAGCTGGAAAAAGTTGATTTCTAAATTCGAGCGCGTATAGCTCGCGTGATACGGTGTCAGCCGTCGCGGCGTCTTGGGTCATGTAGGTGGTTCTACACTCCCCGTCGCCGCCGCTCGGACTTCCTTGTCTGACGCGGCTCTCCGCACTCTCATATGCGTTCGGTATGTGCCGAACGATAAACAGTGTACAAGCGCAAATCTATTACTAATTAGTTACTATTCCGGGAGAGGAGATAAAACCTCGTTAGAACCGCGATTGTAAATAAATTTTACAAGGAGAAACTTTTATGGCAAAGAAACTGAATGCTGTTGTTAAACTTCAGCTTCCCGCCGGCAAAGCCACCCCGGGACCGCCTGTCGGTTCCAGCTTAGGCCCGCACGGCATCAACATTGCAGGCTTCGTTAAGGAGTTCAACGAGCGCACGAAGGATCAAGTGGGACTTATCATTCCCGCGGTGCTTAACATCTATTCCGACCGTTCGTTCACGTTCGTGCTCAAAAGCCCGCCCGCCGCTGTTCTTATTAAGAAGGCGTGCGGCATCGAGAGCGCTTCGGCAAAGCCCAACCGCGACAAGGTTGCCAAAATAACCAAGGCGCAGATTGAGGAAATAGCCAAGATGAAGATGGCTGACCTTAACGCAGGTTCGCTCGAAACCGCTATGTCCATGGTTGCGGGCACGGCGCGTTCTATGGGAGTTGTGGTGGAGGACTAGTATGAAACACGGAAAGAGATATACTGCCGCCGCAGCACTTGTAGACAGCAGCAAAATTTACGACACTACCGAGGCGTTTGCCAAGATCCAAGAGATCGCCACCGCCAAGTTTGACGAAACGATAGAAGCGCATATCAAGCTCGGCGTCGATCCCCGTCAGGCCGATCAACAGGTGCGTGGCACCGTCGTTCTTCCCAACGGCACCGGTAAATCGGTACGCGTACTCGTTATCGCCAAGGGCGAAAAAGCGGACATCGCCGAAAAGGCGGGCGCGGACATCGTCGGCGCGGAAGAAATCATCGCCAAGATTCAGAACGAAAACTATCTTGACTTTGACGTAATCATCACGTCGCCCGACATGATGGGTCAGCTCGGTAGAGTAGCGCGTATCCTCGGTCCCAAAGGCTTGATGCCCAGCCCCAAAGCAGGCACGATTACGCAGGACATTGCCAAGGCGATTGCCGAAACCAAAGCAGGTAAGGTTGAATACCGCGTGGACAAGACGGCTATCGTACACTGCATTATCGGCAAAAAAAGCTTCGGCGCGGACAAGCTTAAAGAGAACTTCGATACGCTTATGGACGCTATCATCAAAGCGAAGCCCGCAGCTGCAAAAGGCACTTACCTTAAGAGCGTATACGTCACACCCGCTATGGGTCCCGGCGTTCGCGTAAACGTAAGGGCGTAACAATAAAGTCGCTGTTGCGACGAAAGTACTCAAACAGTTTAAAATAGCGAGATGAAACTCGCGCCCAAGACACAAGCGGAAACTTAAACGGCTATATAAGCCGACTTGTCGAGGCACTCAAACGATTTGACGGATTTTTTACGTTGGATTTTTTGCGACGCTCGATAAGTAAGAGCGTCGCTTTTGTTTCTTCAAATCTTCAAGGAGGTTTAAAATGTCGGCACACAATATCGATCAACGCAAAGCTTACGTTGCCGAGGTAGTTGAAAAAATCAACAATTCCTCGTCCGTGGTTTTGGTCGATTACCGTGGTATTAACGTTGCTCAGGACACCGCTATGCGTAAGGCATTGCGCGAGGCGGGCGTCGTGTATCACGTAATCAAAAACAGCGCGCTTTCCCGCGCGTTTGAACAGACGGGCAACAACGGCTTCGACGAATACTTTAACGGCCCCACAGCCGCAGCGTTCGGCCCGAAGGACGATCCCGTAGCGCCTTGCCGTATCCTTGCCGATTACGCAGGCAAAACGCCCATGACAATTAAGTGCGGCGTTGTGGAAGGCAAAAAGTTCGACGAGAACGGCATAAAATCGCTCGCCAGCATACCCGAAAAGCCCGTGCTTTTGGC
>CAMWXP010000028.1 GCA_947178255.1 uncultured Clostridia bacterium
CCGCATTACGATTCGCCGTTTATGGACGGCGGCTACGACGTGCGCGATTACTTTAAGGTTTCGCCGCGGTTCGGCACGGAAGCCGACTTTGACGAGTTTATCGCGGCCGCGCACGCAAAGGGCATACGCGTCATTTTGGATTTGGTCCCCGGGCATACCTCCGAGCAAAACCCCGACTTTTTGCGCAGTGCGGAAAACGTTCGCAACGAAATGTACGACCGCTTTATTTGGACCCACCACGAATGGCATTTCCCCGAAGGCTTCAAGGCGATATCCGGTCGTCACAACCGCAAGGGCAATTACATAGTCAATTTCTATTCAACGCAACCGTCGCTCAACTACGGCTTTAACAACATTACCGAACCGGAATGGCAAATGTCGTACAAGTCCGAAGCGGCGTTGGCTACCCGCGAGTGGCTTAAATCGGTTATTCGGTTCTGGCTGGATAAGGGCGCGGACGGCTTCCGCGTGGACATGGCGGACTCGCTTGTAAAAAACGACGGCGGCTTTGGTGAAAAACCCGCCACCAGCGAGATATGGCGCGATATCCGCAATATGCTGGACAACGAATATCCCGACGCGGTGCTCGTTTCCGAATGGTCCAACCCGCAGGCGATACGCGCGGGCTTCCACGCCGACTTCATGCTCGATCACTGGGGCAATCCGTACAACAGGCTTGTGCGGTACGAGGAAGCGGGGCAGCACAGCTATTTCGATTTACAGGGCCGAGGGAACGCGGCGGAGTTTGCCAAGGGCTTTACTGAATGGCACGGCGCCGTCAAAAACGACGGCAGCATAGCGATTATATCGTGCAACCATGATACGCCGCGGCTCGCGCCCAACTACAACACCGACCAACTGAAAGCGATTTACACCACGCTGTTCACTCTTCCCGGCGTACCGTTTTTGTACTACGGCGACGAGATAGGCATGAAGTACCAAGCCGACCTGCCGTCGGTGGAATGCGGTTTTGCCCGCACGGGCTCGCGCACGCCCATGCAGTGGAACACGGGCAAGAACGCGGGATTTTCGGACGCCGAGCAAACCTTTTTACCCACGCAAATCGACAAGGCGGTCAATGTCGAGTCGCAGCAAAAAGACAAAAAATCGCTGCTTAACTTTATCAAGTCATTGTTTGAATTCCGCAAGGCGAACAAGGAGCTTTGTTCTAACGAATTGGCGTTTTTACACGCGGTCGGCGCCGAGCCGCTTGTATACAAGCGCGGCGGGCTCACGGTGGTTGTCAATCCGCTTAACGTAAAGCAAACTGTGGCGTTGAACATTCCCGCCAAAGCGCAGGTGGTGTTCTCTACAGGCAAGGAAGCCAAGCCGAGCAAAACGGGCACCGTCGCCGTCCCGCCTATATCGGTAACAATCTTTAAATAAATGCAGAATTAGTAATGGACTTTGCTACGGCAGAGTCCATTTTTGTTTGCTTGACAAAACTCGATAACTTTTTATATAATGAAAAAAAGGAGTTGTTATGGTTAAGAAAATATCCGAGTACAAGTATGAGCGTGTGGATTTAAAGAAAGCCGCCGAGTATTACGACCAAGCTATCGAGCGCGTAAAGGTGGCGAAAAGCGCACAGCAGCTTGCCGATATTCGTGCCGATGTAAACGCGTATTACGCGCAGTTCGTCACGCAAATCAATCTTGCGTTTATTCGCAATTCGCTTGACGTGCGCGACGAGTTTTACGCCGCCGAAAAGGATTACTACGACGAAAACATCCCCGCGCTTTCGGCAAAGAGTGCGGAGTTTAACCGTGCGCTTATGGCGTCGCCGTATGCGGGCGAGCTGGACAAGGTTATCAATCCCATAATCGTGCAAAACACCAAAGCGGGCTTGCGCGTTATGGACGAGAAGATAATAGAGGACTGCATAGAGGAAAACAAGCTTGTCACCGAATACGATAAGCTGCTCGCGTCGCTTGCCTATCCGTGGGAGGGTAGGACGGTAACGCTCAGCGAAATGCATGGTTATTGCAAGGACGCCGATAGAGCGGTGCGCAAAAAGGCGTTCACCGTTATCGGTCAAACGCTCGCAACCGTCGGCGACAAGCTGGACGATATTTACGATAGAATGGTAAAGGTGCGCACTGCTATGGCGCGCAAAATGGGCTTTGACAACTATGTGGAAATGGGCGATTTGCGCATAGGGCATATCGGCTACGGGCGTAAGGAAATAGCCGTGTTCCGTAACTCTGTGCTTAACGACGTCGTGCCCGCGCTCAAAAAGCTCAAAGCCGAGCTTGCCGAGCGATTGGGACTGACGGGCGGCATACACCTTTACGACAACGACAATTATATTGTGGGCGGAAATATAGACCCCGTGGGCAATGCCGAGCAGCTGTTTGCCGCCGCGCAAAACATTTACGACGATATGGATCCCGCGCTAGGCAAGTTCTTTGCCGATATGTGCGCGGCGCAAGCCATAGACTACGTGGCGCGCGAGGGCAAGATGGGCGGCGGTTATGCCGAAATGCTGTACGACTTCGGTCAACCGTTTATATTCGCCAACTTCAACGGCACAATGGACGACGTGGGCGTACTCACGCACGAGTTCGGCCACGCATACGCGTTCAACCGTGCCGCAGCAAACAACGTGGATATAGACCTGTTTGTGGGTGGTATGGAAACTGCCGAAACCCATTCCATGAGTATGGAAGCGCTGTGCAACAGTTACAACAAGTATTTTTACGGCGACCGTGCCGTAGCCGCAACGTACCAGCAAATTTTCGACGCGTTCAACTTTTTGCCGTACGGCGTGACGGTTGACTATTTCCAACAGCTCGTTTACGAAAATCCGGATATGACGCCCGCCGAGCGGCGCGCGCTGTGGCTCAAGCTGGAAGGCGAATTCCGTCCGTATGTGGATATGAGCGACATTCCGTTTATTTGCGACGGCGGCAGGTGGCAGTACCAAAAGCATATTTACGAATCGCCTTTCTATTATATAGATTACTGCTTGTCCACGTGTTTGGCGTTGCAGTTCGGCGAAAAAGCTGCGGTTGACTTTAAGGACGCGCTCAAACGGTACCTGAATTTGGTGGAAGCGGGCGGCACAAAGTCCATAGTCGATTTGGCGCACGAGGCGGGGCTTAAAAGTCCGTTCGACGAGGGCGCATTGAAAGACGTGTGCAAGCAAATTGTGGCGCACTTAACCAAGCTTCAAAAGGAAATGAAATAATGAAAAACGCTCTTATTGTTGACGGCGAAACGTTTGTGCGGCTGCCGATAGTCGACACAACGCTTACGGTGAACATTTGCGATATAACGCCCGAAACGTTCGGGCCGGTCAAGAAAAAGCTTATCGACTTGTACGACGAAGTTAATATAACCGCCGACGGCAAACAAACAACTACTATAGATCTTGACTGTGCCAAGGAAATAACAGTGCCGCCGCAAAACGAATTTGATAAGCTTCGGTACAACGCCGCCGACGCTATGCGGGTAATAACGCGGCTTACACGCGACGGCGACGGCTGTCCTTGGGACAGGGCGCAAACGCACGAGAGCATTCGCATAAATATGATAGAGGAAGCTTACGAGGCGGTGGACGCCATAGATAAGCACGATCTAATAGGTATGTGCGAGGAGTTCGGCGACGTACTGTTGCAGGCGCTATTGCAATCGGATATGGCAAGGCGCAGCGGCGCGTTCGACTTTGACGACGTTTGCGACGGGCTGTGCAAAAAGCTTATAAGTCGGCACACCTGTATATTCGGCGAAGACAGCGCGGGCAACGCCGACGAGGCGCTCAAACTGTGGGATAAGGCCAAGGCGACCGAAAAGCATTACGATTCGGTCAAGACAATACTTAACAAACTGCCCGACACTTTTCCTGCGTTGCTGCTTGCGCAAAAGCTGCACAAAAAACTCAAAAAGGCTGGGTATAAATCGGACCCTGCCGCCGCGCTCGATAGCGCTATACAAAGCAAGGATTACGCCGCCGCTATCGCAGCGTGCGCGGCGTTGCTCTCCGACAACGGCAAGGACGCCGAGGTCGAAGTGAACAAGCTGGTTAAGGCCAAGATAAACGACGTTAAATAGGACATATGTTGCAATTAGGCAAGTACACAATAACGGGCGCAATACTCGCGCCTATGGCGGGGTATACCGACGTGGCGTTCCGCACGCTGTGCAAGGAGTGCGGCGCGGGGCTTACCGTCACGGAAATGGTATCCGTGCGCGGGCTTGTTCACGACAGCCAAAAGACAGAGCAGTTGATGCGGCTGTCGGAAATAGAACGCCCGTCGTGTATTCAGCTGTTCGGAAACGACCCCGCCGATTTCGCGGCAGTAGCCAAAACGCTGGACTGCGATATAATAGATATAAACATGGGCTGTCCCATGCCCAAGATAGTCAACAACGGCGACGGCGCGGCGCTATTGAACAACCCCGAGCGCGCGGGGCAAATAGTGCGCGCAATCAAGGACGTTACGGACAAGCCTGTCACAGTCAAAACGCGGCTGGGCTACAACATTGACGAAAACCAAGCCGCGGCGCTTATAGAAAGCGTGGCGGCAGCGGGCGCGGCGGCGGTGACGGTGCACGGCAGGTATGCCAGGCAGCGATACTCCGGTTTGTCGGACGGCGGCGAAGTGTTGAAGCTTGCAAAAAGCTCGCCCATACCGCTAATCGCAAACGGCGATATAGGCGAGGTTTTTCCTCCCGATCCGCATATAGCCGCCTTGATGATAGGTAGGCGCGCGCTTGAAAATCCGCACGTATTCGACGATAAGCCCGAAGACCCGTTCGGCACGGCGCGGCGGCATATAGAGCTACTCACGCAATACTTCGACGAACGGTATACCATCAATCAAGTGCGCAAGTTCTTCGTGCATTACTTTCGCCGCGTACACGGCAGCAAGGCGCTTAGAAGCGCTGTAAATATTGCGGAATCGGTAAGCACCGTGCTACACGCTGTCGACTATTGCGAAATGTTAAATCAATAAATTAGGTATTATACCCCACGGCAAGCCGTGGTACGGTGCGAACGCACCGTTGCGCCCCAATGGGCGCGGTATTACACCAAATTTGTCGTCGTCGACAGCCAAATGCTGCGCGACGCTTGCTTCCGCACTCACTTCGATAGTAAACGCAACAAAAGCAAATCAATCTGTGATTGCGCAAGCGGGCAAAAATGTTCCTCAAATAAATATCAAATAGGAGATAATCATGGAAAACAAAATTTACGCAACGATTGAGTTCACCGACGGCAACGTCATCAACCTCGAGCTTTACCCCGACGAAGCGCCCATTACGGTTGCCAACTTCGTCAAACTGTGCAACGCTCACTTTTACGACGGATTGTGCTTTCACCGCGTAATAGACGGGTTTATGATTCAGGGCGGCGGATTCGTATGGGACGAGCGCCGCGGGCTTGTTCAAAAGGAAGCGCCCACCATTAAGGGCGAGTTCAAAAGCAACGGCGTGAACAATCCCATACAGCATACCAAAGGCACAATATCGATGGCGCGCACCAATGTTAAGGACAGCGCGTCCAGCCAGTTCTTTATTTGCGTGGCAAACACCCCGCACCTCAACGGCGAGTACGCGGCTTTCGGCAAGTGCGCCGACGAGCAGAGCATAAAGACGGCGGTCGCTTACGGCAAGGTCAGGACGGGCAGATGGCAGTATTATTCCGATATCCCGCTCAATCCCATCGTAATCAAGACGATTACTATTAAGCAGTAACGGGCATAATAACGTTAGTTGTTTGGATAATCAAGCAAGAACATAATAAAGCAGTGACGTCGAGCAATTTCTAATGTCACGCAATTAATTGGGCGAAGCGCAAAACAAACAACCTACGCAAATACACAACACTAAAAGTTTTCTTGCGCACTTCTTTTTCAAAAGAAGTGCGAAAAAACATAGTAAATCGTTTGATTTTTTATAAGCGATTTAGTATAATTATAGGTACGGTATTCTATTCCTCGAAGTATCGGGGTAGATAACCCACTCTAATGGCATAGGTGTAAACAAGTGTTAAAACGCATTTCAGTGTTAATATTGACTATTGCCCTTACGGCGTGTATGCTTTTGGGCTGTTCGTTTTTCAGCCACGACAACGAGCGCGATATGCAGCAAGAGGTCGCGGTAGTTCAGGCGTACAAAATTACCAATGTTGTTCTCGACGATAACGGCGTAGGCAAGCAGTACGATTACGACACGCAAGCAAAGACTATCTACAAGCGCGATTTGGCGGAGTACGTACAAAACAACATTAACTCGCTGTCGTCATCTTTTTCGGGCGACGCCGAGGGACTGTACAAGTACGCCGTGCGCATGCTTATAAGCTTAGAGCTTGTTACCAACGAGGTAGACGCGCTTATAGCTTGCAACAAGGTAGAGTGGGGCGTGACCGAGCAAAACGAAATCCGCCGCAATATTTACAGCATAATAGATAACACATTGCTCTCACTGCAAAACAACATACTGTCGGAGCGTGGCTTAGAGCAGATTACATCAATCGGCGCCGACAGCTCTACTTCGAGCACGACTTATCCGGTCAAGCCCGAGGTAACCGACAATGCCGACGACGATGAAGTAGTCGAACCCGAAACCACAGTTTGGACGCCCGATCGCGTGTCGTGGCCGGGAGTAAACGGCGACAGCGACAAGCGCAGCTTGGAGCGCGAGGCAATGACAAGGTTTTTAGCGCTAATTAAGTCGCGCGTAAAGGACGACTTCCGTCTTGAAAAGCCCGACCGCATGTGGCTCAAAAACAAGATCGACGCCGAAATCAAAGCTATCGATAAACTGATAGACACGCAGGGCATAGAAGCGGTTTATCCTAAGCTTGGCGAGTATTCGTATCCTATGACCGACAGCACGAGCGAGTTCGGATATATCTTGTACTACCTCAGCGGCGAAAACCTCGAACGTTCGCAAAAGATAACCGCAATGCAAGGCTACTTGACGGACAGCGTTACCGTTCAGTACGACGAGGTGGAAAAAAGCTACAACACTACGCTTAACGATCAACGCAGCCAATACGAAGCGGATATCGCGGCGTACGACAGCGCAATGAGCGGCGGCAATACTACCGTGCTTTATCACGCCAACAACAACTACTTCTACGTCAAGCACATTTTGCTTCCCTTCTCGGACGACCAAAAGGAAGCGCTTACCAACTTCCAAAACCGTCCCGACATCAAGAATTTGCAGGCCGACGAAAAGAAGGCTAAGGTCGAAGCGTTCCGCAACCAGCTTGTCGAGTCGATAAAGTGCTATCCGCACCTCGACGGCGAGGACGATTTGCGCTATCCTATGACGGTGGAAAACGTTATGTCGCATGTGCGTTCTGTTATGACCCCGCTTGCGGGCAACGTGCAGCGTGCCAACGACGCTTTTAACGACCTTATCTATTTGTACAACACCGACCCCGGCGCGTTCGACAACGACAAGGGCTACGTGGTTAAGTATCAGCTTAACGAAGGCGAAAGCGAAACGTATATGCAGGAGTTTGCCGACGCCGCGCGCGAAATGCGCAGAACGTTAGAGGTTGGTCAGGTCTATGCCAAACCGGTAGTAACCGACTACGGCGTGCATATTATGTATTTGTCGTCCGTTGTGCAAAAGGGCGCGGTCGGCTTGAACGACGCAACGTCGCCTAACGGCTCGCAAACCTATTACGACTTGCTGGAAGAGCCTATCAAGACCAATCGCGAAAACGCGTCCTACACCAACTGGTCGAACAATGTTTTCTCGTACAACTACGAAAAGCATTCCAAGACTTATACCGATAACTTCAAAAACCTTTGGGAAGACTAATTTCTACGGCGCATGCATCGCGTGATGCGGACTACGTGTGTCAAGTCGCTTTGGTCGTGTAGGGGGTTCTACACTCCCGTCAGCAACTTGCCACCTGTTATCCGCCTGACGCGCGCCTGCGCCATAGAAGCTTTGAAAACTCGGTCAATAATTATCAAAAATAAAACACGCATTTAATCGGGAGAGCATAATGGCAAGATTCGGCGGATACGGCCGCGGTGGCGGCGGGGGAATGAATATGCAGCAAATGATGCGCCAAGCGCAGCAGTTGCAGGAGCAAATGGCGCAGGCTAAGGAACAGCTGGAAGAAGCGCGCGTTACGGGCACTGCCGGCGGCGGCGCGGTAACGGTTACCGTGTCGGGAACAAAACGCTTTATTTCCATTTCCATCAAGCCCGAGGTCGTAGATCCCGACGACGTGGAAATGCTGGAAGACCTTATTACAGCGGCGGCCAACGAAGCTTACGCGGAAGCGGACGAAATGTACAAAAACAGCCCGCTCGGTAGCTTGGGCGGACTTTAATGCGCGATATCAAATGCGTAGCTGCACTGGCAAGCAGGTTTTCTATGCTGCCGGGTGTAGGCAAAAAGACCGCGCTTAGATACGCTTACGCGGTTATAGATATGAGCGAGCGCGACGTCGACGCGTTTTGCGAAGCGTTAAAGGACGTCAAGCAAAACGTCAAGCTTTGCAAAGTGTGCGGCAACTTTACCGAGGATGACGTTTGCGAAATCTGCAAGGCGCGCTCGGCTAAACAGATTTGCGTAGTGGCGTACCCCAAGGACGTAATAGCGGTGGAAAACACCGGCGCGTTCGACGGCGCGTACCACGTACTTCACGGCACGCTCAGCCCTATGAACAACCGCACGCCCGACGACCTTAATATAAAAAGCCTGCTTGCAAGGCTCAACGGCGTGGAGGAGGTCATAATAGCGACAAACCCCGACGTGGAAGGCGAAGCGACCGCGGTATACCTTGCAAGGCTTATCAAGCCGATGGGCGTAAAGGTAACACGGATAGCGCAGGGCATATCCATGGGTTCCGAACTCGAATACGCCGACAGCATAACATTGACCCAAGCGCTCGGCAGAAGAACGGCACTGTAAATTACATAATTCTAAATACAAAAAAAGTGTCGCAAACATTTGCAAAACAAATAAATATATGCTATAATTTTTAAGCACTCGAAAAAGTGTAAAAAAACAATAGCTATGCTACTGTGGCTCAGTTGGACCAGCTGACCGTTGAACAGGGCGCAACGCTCAAAACAAATTAATATCTTTGCTACTGTGGCTCAGTTGGTAGAGCAGCTGATTCGTAATCAGCAGGTCGGCGGTTCGAGTCCGCCCAGTAGCTCCAAACATAAACCGCCTATGGCGGTTTTTTGTTTGGGGCTACTGGGCGGCATGACCGTATGCCGCAAAGTAAAGTCTTATAGAAAAGTAGTGCTATTTGCGGCATACGGTTCGCTAGGCGCTTGCGCCGACTGACGCGGTAGCTGTGGAAAATATTAATTACTATAATTACAAATATACAGTAAAATATGTAACGCAAAGCCCGCCCGCGCAGTTCGCGGGCAGTCCGCCCGATAGTTTTAGGTATAGCTTCTATAAATACTGCGTGCTTTTACCCTATTTTATATAGGGGAAATATAATTGTATCAAATGCTATGATTTTTGTGGTAAGCATGTTATAATAGTAACCGTTTATAGTAAACAAAAGTTAAAGGTAAAAGCTAATGAATTACATGTATTTTGATATAGAATGTTGCGATGGTAACCATATTTGCTCGTTTGGATACGTGGTAGTTAACGACAAGTTCAAGGTGCTTGAAAAAAAGGATATACTAATTAATCCGGAAATGCCGTTCAAATTAGGTAGAGCAAATTTCGACCCTTACATCAGCTTGGCGTATGAGGAAGAAGAATTTCGTCGCAATCCTAATTTTAAGGCGCGGTACGATTTAATCAAGAAGTTGCTTACCAAGCCCAATCAAATTATTTTGGGGCATTCTGCGGCGTCGGATTTGAATTTTCTCGATATAGCTTATAAGAGATATTGGAAAAAACGAGTTGAGATTGACGTGTATGATACGCAAAAAATATATGCCGACAATTTTGCGCCGGGCAAGTGCCCTTCGCTTGAAAACATCCTTAAAGACCTTAATATCGATATGGGCGAGCTTGTTGCACACAAAAGCTGCGACGACGCAGAGCTTACCATGCTTGCCGTAAAAGAGATGTGCCTGCGGAAAAACATTTCCGTGGCAGAGTTGTTACGCCGCAATTCGGCTTGTGTTGTCAGCTACCGTTTGCTTGAAGATAATCAGAAACGTAGCATAATTAAAAAGCGTATCAAATCGCTTAATAAAATATACAATGACAAAATCGGTGCGGACAAGATTTATTTTTCTGCTTCGATCGGGCTTAACAACGTGGATCACCGCATTAAGTTAATAGAAAAAATATACCGCAACGGCTATGCCGTCACGTTGGATATTGCCGACAGTACATACATCGTTTGTAACAATAATATCGCTAGGCGGGAAAACAATTTGCTGGCAGCGGCAAACAAAGAAAAACCGCAATTAATTTCGTACAATCAGCTTATGCGTATGCTTACGCGGAAATAGATAAAATGACAGTTCGCTTCGGGCGCGTTAAAGCAAAGGTTTAAGCGGCGGGAATGGCGGGTTGTCATTGTATTTGGGGTTGGTTAAGCTTGTCGCAGATGCCGCGGCGGAATCGTAAGGGGCATATGCGTACGGGTTGCGTTTTTTAGACGATCCGACAGAATCCGCAGCGGCAAGCCCGTCGAGGGGAAGGTCGCCGCCGTCGGACATTATTGCCAATACTATTACGGCGACAATCAGTCCCGCAAACGAGAAGTACGTAACCGTCTTTACGTGTTCCTCGGCGCAGTGCGCATTGTCGGCAAGCGGTATAAAGAATGCGATAAACACTATCAAGTACAGTATTGTAAGCACCGACATTGCTTTTGTCGCTTGTGTCGCGGTGCCGCACCAAGCCGATATCGCGCCAATAATCATCAGTGCGTAAATTATCATGCTTATTACGTAATGCTTGCGTGCAAACGGAATGTACGTTATTGCCAAGTATAGTGCGAACAGGCCTATAAGTCCAGCCGCGGACAGTGCGGCTTGCCAAATTGCGGGGAATCTACCAAAGTGCATAAACAGGCTGCTTATTGCCATTCCGTCGGCGATAGCGTTTACCGCAAGCGTAACGTACCGCGCCGGTTTTGCAAATTTTTCTATCATTTTGCTTATTATCAACAGCACGATAAACATGAATATAAACATAGGTATTGCGGTCGACACGCCAACCCACTTGTCGGTTGTCAACAGAGGCATTATATGTATCGTCGCAAAGCTCACCACAGTCGACGCCGCGAACAGAAGTAATGATAACAAACTCTTTTTGTTCATACTTGCATTGTAGCACAAAAGATAAACAAATGTATCGACTATTTTTACTTTTAATGTAATTCTAATGCGTCTTTAATGTTCGGCGGGTTGATTTTGCGTATTAGTAATGTTAGAATATCAATATGAAAGATATGACAGTAGAGCAATTTAACAGAGCGTTGAAAGCGGGGTTGGGTAGATGCATACTGTTCCTCGACGGCTGCGAAAACAAAGAGCCTTACCGCGAGGCCGTGCTTAACGCGTGCCTTGACGGCTACGCCTACGACGAGCAGTGCGAGGGCACGCGCGCGTGGTATACGTATAAGCTGTTGTCCTGCTTTAACGACGAGGAATACTTCTTTTCGCGCGTTCGGCACAAGCTGCACGAGGTTGTTTGTTGGAATGGCAATTGCTGGGAGTTTGAACACCTTTTCGATTTGATATTGGAGTTTGCCAAGACCGGATACGCGCCCGCAAAGGAATTGATAGGCGAGATTTACGTTCAGTTATTAGATTGTCTTGCCGACAAAAAGCCGCAGCTTTATACGGTCGATTACGAATTTCAGTGGCTCGAACATGTCTGTATAAAAGGCTTGCAGACAGGCGGGTTGGATGCGCTTGTAAAAATCGCCGCGGATATAGGCGGATTGCTCCGCAAAACGACCGAGTACGACGGCGGGAACTTTGACAGCTTTGTATGGTATTGCAACGAAAAATACGGAGAAAACCATGTTGCCGCGCTTAAAGCCGCAGAGGACGGCGACGGAAATATAGCGTATTACTTAGAAAACGTCGTGGAATACGAAAAGCCCGAATACGCGCCAACCGAAGCCGAAAAGAAAAAAATCACAAAACTCCGCGAAAAGATCAAAAGGCGTATGGAGCGCGAGCGCGACAAAAAGTGTAACGTAAAGAAAATTTTGCGCAAAATGAAAAAGTACGACAACACCGACAGGGAAGGCGATTGGCACGGTATTGCGTTGGATATTGTGAACGGCGAGAATATGTTATTCCCGATAGAAGCGTATATGTACGTGTACACGGGGCTGTGCGCGTGTTGCCGCAAAAGCGTAGTGGAAGCTATGCATAAACGCGGACTATTAACCGACGAGCTTTTGCAAGAGTGCCTATACGATTGCTACGACGAAACGCGCGAGTTTGCGGAAAAGATAATTAAGAATTAAAATAAAGTTGCATTTTTATCTGCCTTGTGGTATACTGTAATCGTGGAATTATGGTCGATATCGAGCAAATTTTAACTAAACATAAATTCAAGTACAAAAAGGCGTTGGGGCAAAATTTCATTTTTGACGACGACCTTCTTGACGAGATAGCCGAGGCGGGTGGCGCCGACGGCAAATGTGTTGTGGAAATCGGAGCGGGCGGCGGAAGTTTATCGCGCGCCATTGCTAAGCGCGCTTCTGCGCTTTGCGCGTTCGAGATTGACGAAACGCTGTTCCCCATACTGAGCGAAACTCTCGGCGAGTTCGAAAACGTCAGACTGTTCAGCAACAACGTGTTGGAGCTCGGTATCGAAACGGTGGATATGCTTATAGGCGAGCCGTATATCGTAATAGCCAATCTGCCGTACTACATTACCACGCCGCTTATATTCCTGTTTTTAAAGTCGACCTTGTGCGGGTCCATAACCTGCCTTGTGCAAAAGGAAGTGGCGGACAGGATTTGTGCAACTGACGGCAGCGACTTCGGCGCGCTTTCGGCGTCGGTGCAGGCGGTTGCCGTGCCCCGCAAAGTTCGGGATATAAAATCTTGGGATTTCACGCCCATGCCCGAAGTGGACAGCACTCTTATTCGGCTCGACCGCATAGAGGGCGCCGTGCTTTCCGACGAGCTGGACGCGTTCATAAAGATATGCTTTACGCAAAAACGCAAAACGCTTGTAAACAATCTGACCACGGCGGGCATAAATAAACAAGACGTAATTGCCGCATTAGACAAGCTCGGCTTTGCCGCCACTGCGCGCGCGGAGGAGCTTGGCGCGGTAAATATTCGCTTGCTCGGCGAGACGCTCGGCAGAGTTCCGACTTCGGTTGCCGAATAACACACATAATAATTTGTCAACAATTTATGCGCGGTAAGCGCAAAGGAGTATATATGCAAACCTTCGGAATTGAAAAGTACGGGATTAAAAACCCTAAAAAAGTAGCTCGCAATCTTGCTCCCGCGGTACTCACCGAGGAGGCGCTTGCCACCGAGCCGTGTCAGCTTATGGACACGGGCGCATTGCTTGTGGAAACAGGCGCGTACACCGGTCGTTCGCCCAAGGACCGCTTTATAGTGGACGAGGCGGGCGTATCCGAAAAAATCGGTTGGGGCACTGAGAATAAAAAATTCCCGCTCGATAAATTCGAGCTTATTTACAAAAAGGTGGGCGAGTACCTTTCCGGCAAAAACGTTTACTTGTTTGACGGCTTTGCGGGCGCAGACCCCAAGTACCGCGTGGCGGTGCGCGTGATCAACGAGTATGCGTCGGAAAACCTGTTTATGAACAACATGCTCATCCGTCCGACGGAAAAAGAGCTTGACGTGTTCAAAGAGGACTACACGCTTATCGCCGTGCCCGGGCTCAAACTCGACCCCAAAGAGTGCGGCACCAACAGCGAAGCGGCTATACTGCTTTGCCTTAACAAAAAGATTATACTCGTAGTCGGCTCCAAGTACGCGGGCGAAATGAAAAAATCGGTGTTCTCGCTTATGAACTACCTGTTGCCGCAAAAGGGCGTTTTGGGCATGCACTGCTCGGCGAATATGGCGCTCGACGGCAGCGGCGATACCGCGTTGTTCTTCGGTCTTTCGGGCACGGGCAAGACCACTTTGTCCGCCGACCCCAAGCGCGGACTTATCGGCGACGACGAACACGGCTGGTCGGACGACGGCATATTCAATATCGAGGGCGGTTGCTACGCCAAGTGCATCGATTTGAGCAAGGAGCACGAGCCCGAAATTTACGGCGCTATCCGCTTCGGCGCGCTTGTGGAAAACGTGGTTATCGACCCCGAAACCCGTCAGCCCGATTATAAAAACCGTTCGCTTACCGAAAACACGCGCGTGTCCTATCCGATTGACTTTATCCCGAATAAGGTTGTGCCGTCGGTAGGCAAGCACCCCAAAACGGTCATATTCCTCACCGCGGACGCGTTCGGCGTACTTCCGCCGGTTGCTAAGCTCACCAAGGAACAGGCTATGTTCTACTTTGTGTCCGGCTATACCAGCAAGGTGGCGGGCACCGAGCGCGGAATAACCGATCCTGTCAGCACTTTCTCGACATGCTTCGGCGCACCGTTTATGCCGTTGCCTTCGTCCGAGTACGCCAAGCTTTTGGGCGAAAAGATAGAAAAACACGGTTCGGACGTTTACCTCATCAACACCGGTTGGACGGGCGGCGCGTACGGCGTAGGCAAGCGCATGAGCCTGCCCGCGACCCGCGCGATAGTCACCGCCGCGCTCGACGGCACGCTCGCCGACGTGGAGTACGAGGTTGAACCCTTCTTCGGGCTTGCGATACCCAAGACCTGCCCGAACGTGGAAAGCAATATCCTCAATCCCAAAAACGTGTGGAAGGACAAAGCCGAGTACGACCGCCTTGCAAAGAAGCTGGCGCACGATTTTGCCGAGAACATCAAAAAGTACAACCTTGACGCGGCTATCGTCGCGGCAGGGCCCAAAGCGTAACAACAAAAACCCCGCTACCTGCGGGGTTTTTTGGTAGTGAATAGATAAGAGTGAATAGTGGGGGATTGCGCTTACGCGGCCTTATTAAAGTAATAAAAGAAATTTTTTCAAACATATTGTAATCTTTATATGATTGTGCTATACTTATACCGCAAATACTATTAGATAATGGAAGGTGTATTTTGGAAAGAAAAGCGGGTGTTTTAATGCACATATCGTCGCTGCCCAACGAGCGCGGAATAGGCTCGTTCGGCAAGTCGGCGTACCAGTTTGTCGACTTTATGGAAAAGTCGGGTTTGACGCTGTGGCAGGTTTTGCCGCTGTGCCCCACGTCGTACGGTGATTCGCCGTATCAGTCGCCCAGTGCGATTGCCGGCAATCCGTACTTTATAGATCTCGATACGCTCATCGACGAGGGCTTACTCAAAAAGACTGAGGCGCCCACGTACGAGCTTAAACATATAGACTACGCCGAAATTTACTACGAGCGGTTCGACACGCTGCGTAAGGCGTTCCGTCGGTTCAAAAAAGCGCCGCCCGCCGATTACGAAGCGTTTAAGGCCGAAAACGCGTTCTGGCTGGACGACTACGCGCTGTTTATGGCGCTCAAAGAATCGCACGACATGCAGCCGTGGTACACGTGGGAGCCGCGGTATATGCACCGCACCGGTTCTATGACCAAGTTTGCTAACGCGGCGGAGTTCCACAAGTTCTTGCAGTACGAGTTTTTCCGTCAATGGATTGCGCTCAAAAATTACGCCAACGCGCACGGCGTGAAAATCGTAGGGGACATGCCTATTTACGTTGCGCACGATTCGGTTGAGGTGTGGAGCAATCCCAAGCAGTTCTTGCTCAACGAAGACCTGTCCAAAAAGGTGGTTGCGGGTGTTCCGCCCGATTACTTCTCGGCCGATGGTCAGCTTTGGGGCAATCCCATTTACGATTGGGACTACATGCGCGAAACCAATTACGATTGGTGGGTTATGCGCATGACTATGGCGCTCAAACTGTACGACATCGTGCGTATCGACCACTTCCGCGCGTTCGCCGACTACTACGTAATTCCCGCCGACCGCACCGACGCCAAGGTAGGCGAGTGGAAGCCCGGCCCCGGCATGGCGCTGTTCAACGTTATAAATGAAAAGCTCAACCATCCCGCTATCATTGCAGAGGACCTTGGCGAGCTTCACGAGTGCGTGCGTCAGCTTGTGCGCGAAACGGGCTACCCCGGCATGAAGATCATGCAGTTTGCATTCGACGGCAATCCGCACAACGATTTTTACTACACCAACTATCAGCCAAACTGCGTGGCGTACACCGGCACGCACGACAACGATACCACGCGCGGCTGGTTCGAGGCGCTTAACGGCGGCGAAAAGGATTTGGTGCGCCGCACGCTCGGCTACTACGGCGATAACATAGCGGGCGAAATAGTTAATCGGTTGTTCTCGTCGGCCGCCGATACGGTAATCATCCCTATGCAGGACTTTTTGGATTTGCCCACATCGGCGCGTATGAATATTCCGTCCACGCTGGGCGGCAACTGGGCATGGCGCTCATATCCCGATTGGGAGCAGCTTGCGGGCAAAATCAAGGACATGCTCGCCAAGTACAACAGGCTGTAATTTGCTTGTAAATTTGCAATACAAAACCGATAGGAAAATTAAATCCTATCGGTTTTTGTTTGATTTATTTTGACGGTTTAGCCGTTGCTATAACCTATCTTTATATCGCCGCATATAATATCGGAGTAGGAGAAGGACACTAAATCGCCCGCGGCGGCGCGAAAGGTGAACACCGACGGAAACAGATCTTCGATTTGTCCGTTTAGCTTGGTTATTTTGTTCCTGCCTTTGTTGACGGCAAGCGACAAATCCTTGCCGCGAAGCTCGGATATTTTTTGTTTGACTTCCTGTATATTTACGGCACGACGGCGCATAATATCCTCCGATTATCTGTATTAGTTGACGTAAATGATTGTTGCCAAGCCGTTCAAAAAATATACGCGGCAAAGATTTTTAAAATTAGTACAATATTTTTTTGCAAAACGGCGTTAAAACAGTTTACAAACTCTAATAAAACGCATATAATAGGTGCGATTTACAGGTAATCTGACACGGAGAAACGTTTATGAAAAAAGCCGAAAAGAATAACAAGGACGAACGCCCCGTCTACATCCTTTGCCCGCGCTGCGAGATCAATTATATCGATAAGCGCGAAAAGCTTTGCCCCGTGTGCAAGGCCGAAATGGGAATAGGCGATTCGTCGTTCCTTTTGCCCGACGAGGAGGACGAAACGGATAACCGCATTTGTCCCGTTTGCCACGTCAATCTTTTGGGTGAGGACGAGGAAGTGTGCTTCGAGTGCCTTAAAGAGCGCGAGGAAAAGGAAAAGGAATCCAAGGAGGTCGACGCCGACGACGAGGAGAACAACAGCTGGGATCCTTTTGCCGACGACGAGGAGGAGGAAGTTCCCGACGGCATGCAGGAGATTCTCGAGGAAGACGAGGAGGACGAGGAAGAGGAAGACGAAATGGAAGAAACCATTTCCGATGAGCCCGACGACTTCGACTTTAACGTCGACCCCAACGACTACGAGGAAGACGAAGAATTCGAGGATGACGAAGACTAACAAAAACCGCCTAAGGGCGGTTTTTTCAATTAAGAATTAAGAATGCAGAATTAAGAATTATAAATAATGTTGAGGATTAATGATTGTGCGGCTACGCCTAGATTTCTCCACTACGCGCTTGCGCGCTTCGGTCGAAATGATGGGAATATAGACCAAACATTTCTTAAAAAAGCAAAGCAACAACTCCCATCATCCCGAGCACAGCCGAGGGATCTAGGCGACCCGCCGCATTGTAGAAAAGTCGTTATCCTGTATTGACAAAGCGATTGCATTGTTATACAATGAATAATAATTAATTTTACGGCGGAAAAGATGATGGCAAAAAACAAGTACATACTTGCGCTCGATCAAGGCACTACCAGCTCGCGCGCGATAATATTCGACGGCAATGGGGAAATCAAAGCTCGCGCTCAGGCGGAGTACGCGCAAATCTATCCGCGCGACGGCTGGGTGGAGCACGACCCCGTAGAGATATTTTCGTCTGTTGCGGCTACCGCGTCGGAGGCTATTGCACGGCTTGGCATTAACCGCACGGACATAGCGGCTATCGGCATAACCAACCAACGCGAAACGACTATTGTATGGGACAAGCGCACGGGTGTGCCTGTGTACAACGCCATAGTGTGGCAGTGCCGGCGTACTGCCGATATGTGCGACTACCTTAAATCGGCGGGATATGAGGATATTATCTATAAAAAGACGGGCTTACCTATAGACGCGTATTTTTCCGCGACCAAGATAAGATGGATACTCGATCTCGTAGACGGAGCGCGGGCAAAAGCCGAAAAGGGCGAGCTTTTGTTCGGCACGGTGGACACCTATCTTATGTGGAAGCTTTCGGCGGGGCGGATATTCGCCACCGACTACACCAACGCTTCGCGCACGCAGCTGTTCAACATTCATACGCTCAAATGGGACGACGAGCTTTTAAAGCTGTTCGACATTCCGCGTTGCATGCTGCCTACCGTATTGCCGTCAAGCGGGATTTTCGGCTTTACCGACGAAAGCGTGTTCGGCGCTAAAATACCCATTGCGGGCGTGGCGGGCGATCAGCAAGCGGCACTGTTCGGCCAGCGTTGCTTTGCGCGCGGCGACGTTAAAAACACGTTCGGCACGGGCTGCTTTTTGCTTATGAACACAGGCGATGAGGCGGTGCAAAGCAAGCATGGTTTAATAACCACGCTTGCGGCAATGCGCGACAATACGCCGCAGTACGCATTGGAAGGCAGCGTATTTGTGGGCGGTGCGGTTGTGCAGTGGTTAAGGGACGAAATGCAACTTGTGCGCACGGCGGCGGAAACCGAAAAGTACGCTATGAGCGTTCCCGACACCTTGGGTATGTATATAGTGCCCGCATTCGTAGGCTTGGGCGCTCCGTATTGGGATCAGTACGCCCGCGGCACGATTACCGGCATAACGCGCGGCACCAATAGGGAACACTTTATCCGCGCGGCGTTAGAGAGCATTGCGTATCAGGTAAACGACGTGCTTTGCGCTATGGAAAAGGACTGTCCGCCGCATGGCGATAAGCGGCTCGCCGTGGACGGCGGCGCGTCGGCCAATAACTTTTTAATGCAGTTCACTGCGGATATAACGGGCTATAACGTTGTGCGCCCTGCGGTCGTGGAATCGACTGCGCTCGGCGCGGCGTACCTTGCGGGGCTTGCAACAAGCGTATACGACGGAAATTCGCTTGCCGCGCCCAAGAGCGGGGACA
>CAMWXP010000029.1 GCA_947178255.1 uncultured Clostridia bacterium
TTTGGCTCATTTCCAGAGCGGACACGGCAACGCCGCCCGCGTTTGCCGCCTTTGCGGGCATAAACAAAACATGCGCCGCTTGGAACGCGTTGATCGCTTCGGTGGTGGACGGCATATTGGCGCCCTCGCCGACGGCGGTAACGCCGTTTTTGATCAGCGTTTTTGCGTCGTTAATATCCAGCTCGTTTTGAGTGGCGCAGGGCAGGGCAATATCGCACTTTACCTGCCACACCTTGCCGCTGCTGTGGTATTCGGCACCGGCTACTTGGTCGGCGTATTCCATAATACGTCCGCGTTTGACTTCCTTAATGTCCTTGACGACTTGCAGATTTATTCCGTTTTTGTCGTATACCCAGCCGTTGCTGTCCGACATTGTAACAACCTTGCCGCCAAGCTCGGTTGCCTTTTGCGCCGCGTAAATCGCTACGTTGCCCGAACCGGATATGGCTACGGTTTTGCCCTTAAAGCCGTTGCCGATAGCTTCCAACATGTTTTGCACTATGTAAACAAGCCCGTAGCCTGTGGCTTCGGTACGCGCAAGCGAGCCGCCGTAGGGTAGACCCTTGCCCGTAAGCACGCCCTCGTACACGTTTTTGAGTCGCTTGTATTGCCCGAACATGTAGCCGATTTCGCGCCCGCCCACGCCGATATCGCCGGCGGGTACGTCAACGTCCGCGCCGATATGACGCGCAAGCTCGGTCATAAAGCTTTGGCAAAAATCGCGTATTTCGCGCTCCGACTTGCCTTTGGGGTCGAAGTCAGAGCCGCCCTTGCCGCCGCCGATAGGCAGGCCTGTAAGCGAGTTTTTGAATATCTGCTCGAACCCCAAAAACTTGATAATGGAAAGATTGACCGAGGGGTGAAGCCTGAGTCCGCCCTTGTACGGGCCGATAGCGTTGTTAAACTGAATTCGGTATCCGCGGTTGACGCGCAAATTGCCGTTGTCGTCAGTCCACGGCACGCGGAACATTATTTGCCTGTCAGGCTCGGTAATGCGTTCGAGTATGGCGTTATTTTTGTAAACGTCGCTGCTTTCGATTATGGGCGTGATGGTGGTAAGCACCTCGTCCACCGCCTGCATAAACTCGGGCTGACCTGCGTTGCGCGCGGCAACTTGCTCACGCACTTGTTGAATATATGTCATAATACCTCCGAAAAAGTAAAAGGACGCCGTTAAAATGTACAGCGCCCTTGCTTGCGAGATTTATTATATAAGTGTGTTTTATATTTGTCAAGCGTTTTGATGTAAATTTATAATGTGTGCGCGTGGTGTAAATCACGTGTGTGATAGGTTAACCACGCAAAAATTTCGTATTAATTCGGTATATTTTACAATCTTATATTGCAAATAAGGATTGACCTTGCAAAAAAAATATGATATAATGTAATCGCGTTGAATATGGATTTAGTGAAAGTATAATAATTATACGGCAGGTCCAAAAAACGAGCAAATACTGCATGGCGGTGAAAAAATGGTAAAATTTATTGTCGATTCTACTTTCGGATTGACGCGGGAGTACGTCGAGCAATACGATATAAAAGTAGTCAGCCTTACGTTGACGCTTGGCAGCAAGGAGTATGACGAGGGCTTCCGCGAAATGTGGCCCGATTTTTACAAAAAGCTTGCCAAAAGCAAGACGGGCGGCAAAACGTCCCAACCGTCGCCCGAAAAGTTTAAAAAGGCGATAGATGAAATTTACGCGCAGGATCCCGACAGTGAGATTTTGATTTTTACCATTGCGGATAGGCTTAGCGGCACCATCGGCTCTGCAAACATAGCGGTTTCCGACTACGAGGGCAAAAAGATAGCTGCTGTCAATTCCGGTGAGGCGGGGCCTTCGGCGCTTATGTTTATGCGCGAGATAGTAAAGGCGCAGCAGGCGGGCGCAACGTTTGAGGAGCTTCTGGAATTAGCTGCCGATTTGCAACAGCGCATAGCAATGCAGTTTATTCCTGCGTCGCTTACCGAGCTTGCTCGAGGCGGCAGGGTTAACAAACTGCTGTCCCGCGTCGGTAATATTCTGAAAATCAAACCGGTATTTGAGTTTGCAAAAAACGATCTTTCCATTTATGCAAAAACACTCGGGTTCAACCGTGCGGCGGAAGCGGCAATCGCGCGCTTGCCGCAAAAGTTTGACAGCATAATGCTTTACTATATCGGCGACGACAAGTTTATCGAGCCGCTCAAAGCGCGCTTGGAAAGCAAGCTTGGTATTAAGGACGTAGAGGTAGAGCCTATGTGCCTTGTCGGCGGCGTGCATATCGGTATAGGCACGGTCGGCATTGTAACGCTCGCAAGCAAAGAACAGTAATTCGGCACAGTGAATATAGCAAAATATAAACTCTCGGCATTACCGTAGTTCCCGTAGGGAATTTTACCACAGAGAATAAGTATAGCGCACTATACCTTGCAAGCAAGGCGAGTGCGCTTTTGCTTTACATTTTAATCTGATTATTGTATAGTAATAGAGTGATAAACAGTAGTTTAACGAGGTGTTTGATATCAATGCAGAATAATGAAATTGAAATACGCAGAGCAAAACTGTCTGATATTGAAAGAATTGACTGCTTGCTTTTTCAGGTACATAAAGTGCACAGTGAAGCGCGTCCCGACTTATTTGTTTCAGGGGCGAAAAAATATACTGACGAACAGTTAAGGCAAATTCTTAAAGACGAAACTAAACCCATATTCGTTGCAACCGAAAACTGCAAAGTGTTGGGTTATGCGTTTTGCGTGTTAATTAACAACGGCGACGAGCCGTCGCATACCGATAATACAACGCTTTATATTGACGATTTGTGCGTGGACGAAACTTGTCGCGGTAAAGGTATAGGCAAGCTGTTGTATAATTTCGTGGTTGAGTATGCCAAAAAATGCGGTTGCTATAATGTAACGCTTAATGTATGGGCGGATAATAAAAACGCTGTTGCTTTCTATGAAAAAATAGGTTTGCATATACAGAAAATAGGTATGGAAAAAATATTATAAAAACAGTAATATTACGATAAATTTCAATTTAGCGCTCTTAATTATGAATAGTTAAAGGCTCTCGAATATTTTTGTTCGAGAGCCTTTTGCCTCGCTTGAAAGTGCAACTCTTAAAAATTTAGTTTTTAATTCCCTATGGGAAGTATGCTTTTGTCGGGAGTTTTTTTGTCGTTTCGGAATATCGAGCGGAATATGCGAATACATTGTGTTATGCGAGTATCGGAGTGGGAATCCGTATAATTAGTCGTTATTCGGCACAAGCCCCCATATATCGCGCGAAATATTATGTTAAAGTGGAGATGTCCGAATGAGATTCATAGTTGTCAAACGACGGATGATAATTTTGGCGGTGCTTACTGCGGTTGTGCTGGCTCTTGCCGTTACCGGAGTGTACTACACCGGCGCGGCGGCGATATACGACAACGTCAGTCCAAAAAAAGTGCCTATCTATTCTGTTGAAACGGATGAAAAGGCGGTTGCGCTAACGTTCGACGCTGCATGGGGCGCGGACAAGACGCTCGGCATTTTGGAGACGTTGGAGCAAAAGGACGCGTGCGCCACATTCTTTTTGGTAAGCTTTTGGGCTGAGAAGTACGAGGACGAGCTGAAAACGCTTGCCGCATCCGACAGGATAGAGATAGGCACACACTCGGCTACTCATCCGTATATGTCCAAGCTGTCCAAAAGCCAAATCGAATTGGAGCTGTCCACGTCTAAATCGCTTATAGAGCGAATTTCGGGGCGCAAAATCGATTTGTTCCGCCCGCCGTACGGCGATTATTCGGACTCGCTGTTAAACGTAGCCAAAGAGCAGGGGCTGTACACGATTCAGTGGGACGTGGATTCACTGGACTGGAAGGGCATTTCCAAAGAGCAAATTGCGTCGCGCATAGTGAGCAAGTGCCGTAACGGCAGCATAGTGCTTATGCATAACGACGGCAAACACACCCTGGAAGCGCTGCCCTCGATAATAGACGGCTTGCGTGCCAAAGGCTTTACGTTCAAGACGGTGGGCGATCTTATCTACAAAGACAACTATACAATCGATCATACGGGTAGACAATCAAGGAGTTAAACTTTAATGAAAAACGAAAAATCAACCAATTCCGTGTTTTTGCAGGGGCGGGTAGGCTCTACAATAGAATACTCGCACGACCTTTACGGAGAACGCTTTTACGAGTTCAAGCTGAACGTGCCGCGGCTATCCGAGCATTTGGACGTAATACCTATTACGGCGGCGGAAGGGTTGATAGCAAACCGCAAAGAGAATGATTACATATCGGTGTCGGGACAATTCCGCAGCTTTAACCGACCGGAAGGCGAGCGTTCGCGGCTTATACTCAGCGTGTTCGCGCGCGAAATAAAAGAACCGATGCCGGACGTCAACCCCAACACGGCGGAGCTCATAGGCTACATTTGTAAGCCGCCGATTTACCGCACCACGCCGTTCAACAGGGAAATATGCGACGTTTTGCTTGCGGTAAACCGCGCATATGCAAAGTCCGATTACATTCCGTGCATAGCGTGGGGCAAGAATGCGCGACTAATCAAAAACGCGCCAGTAGGGCAAAAGCTGGACGTGTCGGGGCGTATCCAGTCAAGGCAGTACACAAAACGGCTGGAAAACGGCGATACCGAGTTGCGCACGGCATACGAGTTTTCCATCGGCTCGGTGGAGTTTATGCAAAAGGAGAGCGAGGTGGCATCCACTTCGGACGAATAAAAACAATAATTAAGGGTCGCTTTTGGCGACCCTTTTTGTGTGGTGTTTATTTAATTAATCTGTATCTGCTTTGCCGTCGGCATTGTCGCCGTCGTTGTCCAGCCGTTTCTTTTTGGAATAGTAGACGCGGGAAATAATTATTATTGCCAATATTACAGTGATTGCCGCAACTATTATGGCTACTATAAGCACTATGTTAAGGCCGGTGTATTTCAGATGCGCCGTTTCCACAAAGCACGTCACCGTTTTGTGTGATTTGCCGTCCAAAAACTTGATTTTGGTATAGCGCTCGGACGAATCGAATGTGCCGACTACTTCCACCTTTGTGCCGGCTTTAAGCGTTACGCCGCTTACTTCGGTATATTTGCCAGTTGCCTCGTCGCGGCTGTACGTTTTGGCTACGGCGTTGCCGTTGTATGCAATAATTTCGGCGTTGTAATCGGGTAAAATATTGGCTTGCTGATAGTCTATGGGACTTATGTCGAACGCCGTAACGTAGCCCTCGTTGCCTTTGTCGTCCAGGGCTATTCTATACCAGTAATAGCCGTCGCGATCGCGGAAGTCTTGCACAAAGTCGAGCATGTTAAACTTGGTATTTTGTGCGGTTTCTATATATCCGTCGATTGCATTGGCGTTGCGGCTCGGCCATTTGTATACTATCGTGCCGAGTGCGCCTGTAACGGTGCAAATGTTTGACGGAGGCGGGGAGTATTTGATAGGTTCGGAAAGCGCGTCCTTGTATACGTAGCCCTGCAACAACCTGTGGTTTTGCGTGTCGTCCACCAGCACCAAAGCAAACTCCGGCGTTTCGTCGGGGTCGTACGCGGGTGCGACTATCGAGTAATCGGGTACTATAACGTCCCAACCGCTCATTACCGTGTAGTTGGATTTTGTTTCGATGGGGTAATCGAACAACGGCGTGTCAAACCGTACTTTGCGTATTATTCCCGATTGACCTTCTACGGCACTGGTACTGCCCACAATATCGGGAGACTCGTAGGAATAATCTACAAACCGTGCGTTAAGCGCCAGGCCGTCCGCTTTGAGTATACGGTGGCGGAAGGTGTCCAAAATAATGGCGTAATTTTGCTCGTCCTCGGCGTCGCCTATGCCGTTTTCCATAAAGCAAAGCAAAAGCTGCCCCATGCGGTCGCCCAATGTGTAGGGTTGTCCGTCCGCGGTGAGCGCATATTCGTCGGAAGCGCCGCTTGTCGGTATTCTCGCTATTTTATCGGCACACAGCACAAACGCGGTGTCGTTAAGATCGACGGCAACGGAAACGCCGTCGCGCGGCGATATACGGGAGCTCTTTACTTCGCCGCTTTGCTTGTCTAACAGCACAACTTTGTCATCGTCCAGCGCGTAAAGCTCGCCTTTGCTTATGCTAAGCGTTATTTCCTTGTAAATGGCCGTGCTTATGCGGTGGGGAATATAATCGCGCTCCACACGCCACAGTCCGTTGTCGGTCAGTATAAACAGCGTTTTGTCGGCGTCTACCGCTATGCGCGAAATCTTGCCGAGCGTGGTGGAGGTCACCGTTATCTCGTCGTATGTCGAAAAAGCGTTATTGCGGAAAATACCGACCTTGTTATCGTCGTAGGCTACGTACACAGTGCCGCCGTTGTCGGCCGCTACCGATACGGGGGTGCGGAATTCGCGATCGATGTACCGTATGCCGTTGTTGTCATATATCGCTATACGGTTGTTTACTGTATCGGCAACGTACAGCATAGAGCTTTTAACGGTCATTCCAAACGGAACGTTAAAGAATCCTTTATCGCCGCTTGCCGACGCCGCTATTACGCGCTTGTTCGTCAAATTGCCGTCGCAAACGCTCAATGCGTTGAGTGAATCCAAAGTGTAAAGGTTATCGCCGTACGCAAATATATCGGTAATATCGCTGCCGTCGGTGACATGCATCTTGTACAAGCCGCCGCCTACCGACGGGGTATAGGCTATTATTTCGCCGCGCGTCAAAAGGTAAATCATATCGTTTTCGGCGGACGCCGTAAGCGAAAGCACGTCGTTGCACTGATCGAGCACCGTATTCAGCTTGCAGCCTCCGTCGGCGGATACCGCAGCTATGTCTGCGGAGCATACGTCCCAAGTATTGTTGCCGAACACCGCTTTAACCGATATGTACAGTTTTCCGTTAACCGCCGTAATTGCTTTTGCGTTTATCTTGGAATGTCTGCCGGAGGATATGGCGGCAACGTACGCCTTTTGCGCGTCGATGCCTGTTTCAAGCAGGGGAACGACCACAGTTTGCGTGGCGGTTACGGCGTACAGCTTGTTGTTATATACGTCAAAGTCCAAAATATCGCCTTTAACATCGCTCAGGTTAAGCTCGGCTTCGGCGTCGTCAATGCCGAGCGTGGATATTTTGCCGTCGTTCAGTATAATAAGATATTCGGTGTTGTCCTCATGCGTCGTGCGGCGGTATACCTTGTCCGCAGGCATGTTTTTGTACTTAACCTCGGTTTCGCCGTTTTCGCCTGTGGAAACGTAGTAAATACCGTTTTGTCCGGCTACTATTTTTACCTCGCCGTCGGCAAACACCGAGGTCGGATTGTCAAAGCAGTAGTACGTTACGCCGTCGCTTTCCGTCTTGACGGGGGAAAGCGCAATAGTAAGCTCGTCCTCCGCCTTTGCGGCAACGCGCGGTAGGGCAAACGCCGCCAAAAAAGTCAGCGTCGCCAAGAGTAAAACCGTTATTAAAGAATATCTTATTTTCCTATAAATTGACATACATTAATATTTTATCACTTACGCAAAAAAAAGTAAAGGGTTTTGTATTATTTTGTCGATTATGAAACCGCTATTGTTGTGGTATCGGCGGGGATTTGTAGTCGTTTTAGCCAAATGTAACAAAAAAAATAGTTAAATTTATGCAAAATACCCCCTTTACAACAGTTGAAAAGTGTGGTATAATGCCTGTACATATCGAAATAGGCATTTTAATATTGCTTTGAGGAAACTGCATTGAATAACATTGCTATTATTGATTTGGGATCGAATTCGGCACGCCTTGTGCTTGCGCACGTCATAGACGACGGCTATTTTGTCGTATACGACGAGCTTAAAGAAACGGTGCGACTGGCACAGGACATGGAGCGTGACGGATATTTAAAGCAAGCTCGAATTGCGCAGGCGGTCAAGACGTTAAAGATGTTCCGCAAGCTTTGCGACGCAAATAATGTGGACAAGATCTATGCTTTTGCCACGAGTGCGGTGCGCAAGGCAAAAAACCAGCGTAGCTTTTTGGAAGAAGTCAACACCGTTTGCGGCTTCAAAATGGACGTATTGGGCGAGGAGCAGGAAGCGACGCAAATATATTACGGCGTAATCAACTCGCTGGAAATCCCCAAGGGCGTGATCATGGATATATCCGGCTCGTCCTTGCAGTTGATACAGTACAACAGGCGAATGATAGTCAACCGCGTCAACCTTCCCATAGGAACAATGACATTGTCGGCGTTGTTCAACGAAAACACCACGCCGTTACAGCAATCGCAGATGATAGAAACGTATATGCGCGATCAGTTTGCAAGCGTGGAATGGCTCAAAACGCTCGACCCCGAATATCGGCTTGTCGGCGTGGGCGGATCGTTCCGTAACCTCGCAAACATTGTCCAGCGCATAGAAAAATACCCGCTCGCTATGGTACATAACTACCATATCGGCGTGGAAACGTTCAACAAGGTTTACGATATGATTAAAATTTTGGACGTTGAAAAGCGTTCCAAAATCAAGGGCTTGTCCGCGCAGCGTGCCGATATATTTTGCGCTGCGCTGTCTTGCATAAAGAGCTTGCTGGACAGCACCGACTTCGACGATATAACCGTGTCGGGCTCGGGTATTAGGGAAGGCTTTATGTTCAACCACACCGTTCCCACCACGCTGGAAAAGCCCATAAGCGACATACTGGGCTATTCGGTGTACACAAGGCTTCACTATTATAATCAAAACATTGCGCATGCCGAACACGTTTGCAACCTTGCAATACAGCTGTACAAGCAGCTTCGCGTGCTACACAAGCTGCCCCGTCAGTACGTGCGCGTACTGCGCATAGCGGCGCTTATGCACGAAGCGGGCGGGCGTATAAGCTTTTACAACAACTACAAGCATTCCAACTACTACATTATGAATTCCAATCTGTACGGCGTGTCGCACCGTGACCTTGTGCTTGCGGCGTTTGTCGCTTTGGCGCACGATTTGGACGATTTGTCGTACGCGGAATGGAAAAAGTATGCCGGCATAGTGCAGGAGGAAGACCTGATTGCGGTAATGCGGCTTGCGGTCATACTGCGCATAGCCGATTCGCTCTACCGCTCTATGTCCGGCTCGGTCAAGGCAATCACTTGCGACGTCCTCGGTGATTCCGTAATAATGAAGACCGAGGTGGAGGGCGATTGCTCGCTCGAAATAAAGGACGCATTGTCGGCGGGCGCGGACTTTGCCAAGGCGTATAAGAAAAATCTTGAAATCCTTTGATATAGTTCTTGCTACGGCGTCGCCACGGCGCCGTATGCTAATACAAAAGATAGCTAACGTGCATCCCGTTTTTATGCCTATGGACGTGGACGAGGTAACGCTGTGCGGCGCCGAGCAAACGGCTGCGGCAAATGCGCGCAAAAAAGGCGAGGCGGCTGCAAAGCAAACCGATTTACCCGTTTTGGCGTTC
This sequence comes from uncultured Clostridia bacterium, assembly GCA_947178255.1. Lineage (GTDB taxonomy): Bacteria > Bacillota > Clostridia > Christensenellales > Pumilibacteraceae > Anaerocaecibacter. The sequence goes on from CAMWXP010000029.1 coordinate 9,397, forward strand.
GACACGGTTGTGGGCTTGGGCGATACCGTTTTCGGCAAGCCGACCGATTTCGAACAGGCTGTAAGTATGTTTAAGGCGCTTTGCGGCAACACTCACGAGGTAGTGACTGCCGTTTATTTTGCGGTAAACGGTAAAATTATAGAAAAAGTTGAAAAAACACTGGTCACTTTTGGTGCATTTGACAAAGATATAGTGTATAATTATGTCGAGAGCGGTGCGCCGTTCGACAAAGCCGGTGGGTACAACATCGACGATCCGCAAATAAAGCCGCTTATAATAGCGGTGGACGGCGACTACGACAACGTTGTCGGTTTGCCGGTAAAGCTGACGGAAAAACTTATCGAGGAGAATTTGATTTATGGCGAAAATGGAAATCGCGCTTGATTTGGGAACGTCGTTCACTTCGATTTTCGTATTGAACTACGGTATTGTATTACATGAGCCGTCCGTAATCGCTTACTTTGACGACGGTGGAAAAAAGCGCACGCGCGCCGTAGGCAGCGAAGCGTATTATATGATGGGGCGGGCGCCCGAAAAAACAAAAATAGTTTGCCCGATTATGGACGGAACGATAAAGGACGCCGACGCTTGCGCCGATATGCTGGGAGAGTTTATAAGCAGGATATTACCCGAATCGTACGTGTTTAAACCGAAAATTCGCTGCGTGGTGGGCGTGCCTATGGGCGTGACCGTCGCGGATAGAGAAATGTACGAGGGCGTGCTTATGCGCGCCGGCATAGACGAAATAACTATGGTAAGCTCGGTTATGCTTGCCGCGCTCGGCACGGACTTGCCGATATCGTCCAACTTTGGCGGCTTGATTACAACGATAGGCGGCGGAGCGACGGAAATCGCCATACTCAGCCTTTGCGGCATAGTGTCCGGCTACGGCATCAACATAGGCGGGGACATGATAGACCGTGCGCTTATGGACATGGTCAGCGGCAAATACAAGATTAATATCGGTCGCAACGTAATTCGCGGCGTTAAGGACAAGGTGTGTAGTCTTATACGAAACGACTGTGCAACAACCGTCGTCAGCGGAATAGACGTCGAAACAAAAAATATACGCACACAAGCCTTGTCGTCGGACGAGCTGTACGGCGTAGTGTTCGATTACTACAAGAATATTGCGGATGCTATCGAAAGCGTTATCAACGCAGGAACGCCCACTGTGGCGGCGGAAATCCAGCGCGCAGGCATAACGATAGTGGGCGGCGGCGCCAAAATGCCCGGGCTTAAACCGATGCTCAACAAGCTGCTTAGGCTTAAAGTTAACATCCCCAACGATGCGGAATACGCAACCGTTTTGGGCGGCGGCAAGCTGCTGTCCGACGACGAGCTGCTGTACGACATAATTTCGCACCAGTAAAAGTAAATCATAAAGAGCGGCATGACAGTCGCTCTTTTTTGTTGCCGCATTCGCCTTCCCCGTGGGGGAAGGGGGACCACGAAGTGGTGGATGAGGGGCGACCTTAAATTTAATTTTTGTTTGCGACAAAAGCGTACAAATTTCCGCTTGCGCTTTATTTTGCGCGGTACTATACTTTTTATGATGAAAAGTATAGTCATTACATCGGGTAAGGGCGGCGTAGGCAAAACAACTGTCACCGCATGCTTGGGCAGAGCGCTTGCGGACTTGGGCAAGCGCGTCGTGCTTATCGACGCCGACTTCGGGCTTAACAACCTCGACGTGGTTTTGGAAAAGGAAAACCGCGTTGTTTACGATATTGCCGACGTTATAGCCAACAAGTGTCGTGTACGTCAGGCGCTTGTGGAGTGCGACGACCGCAACTTGTATTTACTGCCGTCGGCGCATGGGTATTTGGGCGAAAAGGTGACGGCGCAAAACATAAGGGTGATACTAAACAGTCTTGCTGTAACGTTCGACTATGTGCTGGTGGACTGTCCGGCCGGGATAGAAGCGGGGTTCAGTCGCGCGGTGGGCGCGTGCGATAGCGCATTGGTGGTTACTACGCCGCATATAAGCGCGCTAAGAGACGCCAACAAAGTGATAACGCTGTTGTCGTCGTACAAAATTACACCGACGGTGGTGGTAAACCGCGTGCGCGGCGACCTGCTTGCGGAGGGTAAAATCCCGAGCAAGGACGAGATAGAAAGCGTACTAAAAGCGCGTGTGGACGGCATTATTCCCGAAACTGACGGCGTGTACGGCTTTGCGGAAATGCCCAAAAAACCGTTCGAGCTTTTGGCAAAACGGATTCATTGCGGTACGGGCGAGCCGCTCGATCCCGCGGCAAGCTACCGCGGCTTTTGGGGCGGAATAAGACGGCGACTAAAAAGAGGCAAGTAAGGAGGGGTAAAGTATGTCAAACGTATCCGAACGCATAGCCAAGATGATAGAAAACGACGGTAACGGAGAAATTAAGCGCACAATGCGCGTTGCGCAAAGCGATATAATGATGTTGCTGTCCGAATATATGAACGTTACCAAGCTGGACGTGTCTGTGGATAAATGCGTCGACGGCTATACTGTAAACATTACCGCCAACGCGTCGCGCATTTACAACGTCGGACATACGTCAGATGTCGAATAATGTCCCCGCATTATATTGGAATGTGATTGCTCATATAATACGGTATGGACGAAAAGTATGAAGGCTGCAATATTGTGGAAAGCGTCGTCACTTCGGCGCATATGACCGAACGTAAGGACGACAAAAAGCGCACGGACGGCAAGGTTAAGTCGTATTTTTTAACGCGGCTTATAATATCCGCAATTATCATAGGCGTTATTTTGGTTTTGCATTATTTTCCGTCGCTGCCGTTTGCAAGCGGGGTGAGCGGAGTGCTTAAACAAGTGTTTTGCTACGACGTTTTCGGGCGTGGCGCGTTTGGCGTGACTTTGTTCGGATAGAGTAATGTTCGGTAAAATAACGCAAAAAGCGGCGCCGCACGGCGACGAAATGCGCATATACATATCGCCGATAATGTTTGTTATGGCGCTTTATTTTGTCGGTGTCGGCATGGCGTACGAGTTTTGCTGTTCGCTTGCCGCCGTGCTTTTGCACGAGTGCGCGCATGCGCGCGTCGCAAAAAAGCTGGGTTATGAGCTTAACGTTATCAAGCTTATGCCTTACGGTGCGGCACTGTGCGGCGACGTGCAGCTTAGACCTAAGGACGAGGTTTTTATCGCCTTGGCGGGGCCGGTGTTCAATCTGTTTATCGCGGTTGCAATAGCGGCGGTGTGGTGGCTGTTGCCGTCGTCGTATATGTTTACGCAGGCGTTTTGTTATGGCAACGTGTATATAGGGTTGTTCAACCTTTTACCCGTATATCCGCTTGACGGCGGCAGGGTAATGCTCGGTATTCTTTCGGGAAAGTTAAAACGTAAAACCGCTTGCCGAATTATGCGCATAGTGTCGGTGGTATGCGGACTGGCGGCAATTACGTTGTTCGCGCTGTCGGCGGTAAGCTCGCTCAATCTTTGCTTGCTCAGCGTTGGACTGTTTATGATTGTATCGGCGTTTATTCCCGACGGTAAAGTCAAGTACCGCGCATTGTTCGCGACGGGCAATAGGGCGGAACGGATAAAAGCTCCGCTCGAAGTGCGGCGGTACGCGCTGTCAAGCCGCGCTTTGCTTTCCGACGCGCTTACTGTGCTCGACGCCGACAAATACACAGAGTTCGCCGTTATAGACGACGATATGAATATGCGCGGCAGCTTTACCGAAACGCAGCTGATAAACGCCGTAAAGCAATACGGGTATGCGGAAAATGTGGAGAAAATAATTCGGAATTCGGAATTCGGAATTCGGAATTAACAAAATATGGAAATTGTGGCGTAGAGAAATTATTAACGACACGAAACTTATTGGGTGTAACGTACATCAAAACATTTCGTCAACACACAACAATAAAGTTTTCTTGCTACTTCTTTTTTAAAAGAAGTAGACAAACGCGAAATTTTGTAGTACAATGATATTTGGTAAAAAGTAATTATGTTTGCCAACGTATTTATTGTTACCGCAAGAGGTCGTTTTGAAAAGTAAAATTCTTGTTGACTATGAACCGTATATGTGCAGCGTCGCTCTGTTGGAGGACGGTGTACTTGAAGAGTTTTACGTAGAGGATCGAAACACGGAACTCATTACCGGCGCTATTTACAAGGGAAAAGTTGTAAACGTGTTGCCGGGGTTGGAGTCCGCTTTCGTCGATATAGGCAAGCGCAAAAACGGTTTTTTGGCGGCGTCGGATATGCTGGAAAACCGCACCGCGCTATATCGGTCAGGTCAGCTGCCCACACGACTTGACGTGTCGGAAGGCGACTACGTGCTTGTTCAGGCTATCAAGGAGCCGACGGAAACAAAGGGTGCGCGTCTGTCCGCCAACCTTTCCATACCCGGTCGGTATATCGTGTTTATGCCGACGGTCGACTTTATAGGCGTATCCAACAAAATAACCGATATGGCAACGCGCGACAGGCTTACCGAGTTGCTCACCAAAAACCGACCGACGCCCAAGTGCGGACTTATAGCGCGCACGGCTGCAAAGGACGCGCCCAAATCGGATATAATCGCCGAGATTAAATATTTTTACGCCTTGTACCAAAGTATATTGGAAAAGTTTAACGAAACCGATGGCGTGGACAAGCTGTTCAGCGACGGCGATCTTATTTTCCGTTCGGTCAGGGATTTGCTCAATTCGTCGGTGGACGAGATAGTATGCAACAACCGCGAGATAGCGGGGCATCTTAACAGATACTTATCGAACAACCTTGCAAGCTCCGTCAAGGTTACCGTAATAGACGGCGAGGACGTACTCAAAAAGTACGGAATATTAGGCGAAGTGGAAAAGCTGTTACAGCCCAAAATCGAGCTGCAAAGCGGCGGCAACATAGTAATAGACTACACGGAAGCGCTTACCGTTATTGACGTCAACTCCGCTAAGCACACCGGTGATTCGGATAGGGAACGCACGGTGTTCGAAACCAACTGCGACGCGGCAAAGGAGATTGCGCGGCAATTACGCTTGCGCAACGTCGGCGGATTGGTGGTTATAGACTTTATAGATATGCAAGACCCGTTACATAACGAGGAGGTTGTGGAGGTTTTGCGCAAGGAAACGGCGGCGGACAGAATACGCACGCGCGTGCTGCCGATGACCGAATTGGGGCTTGTGCAAATGACGCGTAAAAAGACGGGCAGAGAGATACAGTCGCTGTTGCTCGACAAATGTTCTGAATGTCACGGCTTCGGCGAGGTGCAGGCGCCAAACTTTTTACTTCGCAAGATTAAAGCAAGATTGGTAGACATATTTGCCGACAACGCTTGCACGGCGGCGGTAGTGTCGGTCAATACGGATATGTTCGACAGGCTGTGCAAGGATAATTGGCAGCTGTCCGTCGGTAAATCTAAGGCGCGTGTGTACCTTGTGCCCGACTCTGCCGTCGGTAAAAATTCGTTCAAAATAAGCGCAAGGACGGAGCAGGTGCTATCGTTGCCGTCCAATGCGTATTTGTTAGCGTAGGTAGGTGGAATAAGAAATGAAGTATATAAATAAAGAATACGGATTTGCCTTCCGCCCGCCGTTTTTCGATAAGTTTTACGAGCAAAGCGACGACGGCCCGCCGATAGGCAGGGATAACTTCCCCGGCAAGTGCATTATGGGCGTGGGGTACGACTACCGCGCCATCAACGGCGCAATGCTCATAGGCAAGCATGGCTCTATGTGGGGTGTGCGCGTATTGTACTATTCGGGCAAAAAGTGGCTGGACAACGACGACTTTGTGCGGCATATGGGCAGCTCGTGCGCAAATACGGCGGACGGCAGCTTTGCGCACTTCAATTCCGGTCCGCTCAGCATAAAGTGGGCGCGGCACAACGACAGGTCGCTCGTGCTTCAAGTCAGCTCCAAGCGCAAGCTTAGGGTGCGCGTAATATTCTATCCGTGTTACGACTGTCCGGGTGAGCTTTCAATAGAAGGTGCGGTCGTTCATGGCCGCAGTCCGTACATGGCGGTCGTGCCGGGTACGGTGGAGCTTACCGACAACAACGCCGTGTATCGCGGCAGGTATTTGGTAGAGGACGACAGTCGCAGGGAATATTTTCACGCTGTGTCGTACATGCCGCCGTCGGACTCTGCAAACGGCGCGTTCAACGAAGCGATAATGGAATTTGTAATCAACCGCCGCCAGCCCAGCGTGTATGTGTACGCAAGCGTGGGCGACCATGATATTTTCGACGCCGAACTTCCGCGCTTTGACAGAATACAAAATTTGATAGAAACTACCGAGCTTCGCTACGGTGTAAATAAAACAATGGGATCGGGTCAGCTCGGCGAACCGGCCGAGCGTATGATAAACGCCGTGTTGTGGTCGCGGGTGTATTATCCGTACTTGCTTACCGAAATTTTTACGCCCAAGCGTACTGTACTTGACAATCATTTCGACATGGACGGCACCGACGAAAACTGCTCGGCTATCCTCGGTTGCTATACGGGCACCGAACAAGCGGTCGACCAGCTCAGCTATACTCAGGAAGACAAGATTATGGCTGTCTTTGCGGTGTGGCACAACTACAAGCATATAACCGACAGGGCAAAGCTGTACAAAGAATACTTAAAGCTGGCCAGCCTGTATCCGCCTGTAGCGACGCCCGTAGTCGCGGAAAAGAGCAAAAACGATGTAGCTTACAAGTGGTCGGATTCGCCGTTAAAGGAAAAATTCAATCCTACGGCAATGTTCAGTTTGGACTTGTCATCGCTAAAACTTCTCGCCTTCGACGTTTTGGAGCGCATTGCCGCTATGTTCGACTTGGCGGATGATAAAGCCAAGTACGCCAAAGCCAAAAACGAAATGAAAAAAATCATTAACGAAACGTTTTGGTGTGAGGGCGAGGGCTTGTATATAAACAGGTATACCACAGGTCAGTGGGCGAGCGCGATTGGAGCAACATCGTTCTATCCGCTGCTTGCGGGCGCAGTGGACTCGCGCGAAAAGCTGTCGCTTATAGTTAATAATTTGACTGATACCAACAGGTTTTGGGGCGATTACGTTATACCCACGCTGTCGATAGATAATAGGGAATACGGCAAGCGTAGCAAGCCGGACAACAACGGCAAGCGCACGCCGCCGTACCTCGAATACCGCGGCAGTATAGTGCCGTACGTCAACTTTTTGGTGTATCACGGCTTAAAGAGGTACGGGCTGGACGAGATTGCGGCGCAAATCGCGCAAAAGAGCGCGGCGCTGTGGTCGGCAAACGAAACGGACAACGTGGAAAACTACTCGGTGTATTTGCCCAAGGGTAAGCGTGTTCAGGACGACGAGTATTTGTCGGCAAACGGCAACATGCTCGCGCTTATCGGCATGCAGGAGCTTATAGATATAGAATACTTCCGACCCGACTTAAAGGACGCGATTTCGTTCGGCACGTTTGTTCAAGGCCCTAACTCTGTTACCAATATAAAGCTGCTCGACCGCTTGTACAGTATAGAAGTCACCGACGAGAGCACGGCGCTCATTATGGACGATATAAATATGTTCAAGGGCGACGGCGGTAAGTTTATAGTACGCAACTTCGTTATGGACGGCGACGGCGGCGGCGAATTTATGATAGACGCCAAACAGAACATAACCGTCAATCTCAATCTTCCGTCGTCGGACAAAAAGACTGTTAAGTATTTCTTTATCGTTCCCGCAGGCAAGGCGGTTGTAAAAGCGATAGGCGGAATGGTTAATATTACTAAAATAGAGTAAAAAAAACTCACTTTGGCATATACCACAGTGAGCATATATGAAAACAAAGCGTAAAAAATATTGCTTTGTACGTATAGTATGTGCGGCATATCGTCGATTATTCATAAAACGAAAAATGGGAAAACACAAGAGATTTATGCTTAAAGACTTTTCTATCCCCGAGGATTGGGAGAATATACAGCTGGTAAGCAACTATCACGCGCATAACTACCTGTGCGGACACGCAGGCGGAACGGTTTTGGATTATGTAAGCGAAGCGGTGGCAAACGGTATGAAGATAATAGGCATATCCGATCACTGCTTGCCGCCGATAGAAACGTACGACCCGTATTTTTCGGCGAACAATATAGATAAGCAGTATTTACCGCAGTTCGACGAAGCAAAGGAGCTGTACGGCGATAGCATAAAGATACTGCGCGGCGTGGAAATAGAATACTTTAAAGGCTATCCCGATTATTACAAAAAGCTTACAGACAAGCTGGACTACATGGTGCTCGGGCAGCATTTGTTTATGTGGGATGGGCAAATGTACAACTCGTTTATTGACGGCATTGACGATAGGTCGGTAGCGGCGTACTTCGACAGCGTTTGCGAGGCGATAAAGAGCGGACTGTTCGCAATGGTCGCTCATCCCGATTTGATATTTTACAGACTCAACAGGATGACGGAGTATATGGTAGGCGCTATGGAACAGGCGGTCAAGCTTGCGGCAGAACGCAAAATCCCGCTCGAACTAAACGCCAACGGAATGCGTTATCACAGGAATAAATATCCCACGCAGCAGCTGGTTGACTTGTGCTTAAAACACAACGCGAGGGTAGTGGTGTCGTCGGACGCGCACAGCCCCGACGATTTGTGCGACAAGTATATGTGCGCATTGTACGCCTACGCAAAAAATATCGGGCTTAACGTAGTCGACGAGATAATATAAAGTAAATAATGATAAAAGAGATTATTACGATTCTCATAGCGATCCGTCTTGGTTTCATCATAACATTAACAAAAACTCATTATTTGCAAATCAAACTGTCAACATTGGCATAAGAACTTCGGTAGAGATGGTATACACATTTATGACTTTTGGGAAATTTAAGCATATTTAATTTTGGAGGTTAATAATGCGCAGAAAACTTGAAATGGAGATTTTGCGAAAGAACGGTTACGATAATTTGACAGATGATTTAAAAGAGAAATTTAATCGTTTTTCATCTGCTGTTTCCGGAGAAAAAATTTGTAGCATTTTGAAATTTGACGAGTTTTGCAATATTCTTTCAAAAACTACGTTTTTATTCCATTTGCGTTATCAAAATATAGTATATGAT
>CAMWXP010000030.1 GCA_947178255.1 uncultured Clostridia bacterium
GCTGCCGACCGAGTTCGACGCAAGCCGCAGAGAGTATAAGTACCTTAAAGGCTGTATGTTACCCGAAGAAGCGGCGGGCGTGAGAAAGGTGCTTACCGCCGCGGCAATGACTTACGTTGCTTCGTTTATGATGACGGCGTTGCAGTTTTTGCGCCTGCTCGCGCTGCTGCTTATGCGCAGAAACAACGACAGATAGTCATATTATAATGTACAGATACTTTATAGGCTAAAAAGCAAGGAGTTTAAAAAACCATTGCTTTTTTAATGGCTAATAACTGCAAAAAAAACAAAAAGCAACCGGAAGTTTACAAAAAGAAATTGCAAGTTGGTTGAATTATTTGCCTATATATGCTATCCTATCGGTAGAATACGATAAAGGAGAAATAAGTAAAGTGACGTTAGGCGATAAACTTGCAAAGCTGCGAAGAGAGAATAACTATACGCAGGAACAGCTTGCGGATATTTTGAGCGTGTCGCGCCAATCGGTGAGCAAATGGGAGTCGGACTTGGCTTATCCCGAAACCGATAAATTGGTTAAGTTGGGCGAGTTGTATAATTGCTCTATGGACTATCTGCTAAAAGACGACGTTGAAAACGACGATGAAGATAACGTTGAAGACGGCGTCGAGAATAAACAGCGCGCGCCTTTTTACTTCGATTTAAGAAACTTTCATTTTGAGAGGAAAAGCTCGAGGACCGTACATGGCGTACCGTTGTGGCACATAAATATAGGCTGGGGCAAAACGGCAAAGGGAATTATAGCTATCGGGTTTAAGGCGAAAGGCATAATTTCGTTAGGTGTATTTTCGTTGGGGCTGTTGTCCTTAGGCATGTTTTCGTTGGGTTTGATTTCGCTCGGAGTGTTTGCACTGGGGCTGATTGCCTTAGGCTCGATATCCGCAGGGTTCATTGCATTGGGTGCGGTATGCTTCGGCATTCTTGCCATAGGCGCGGTAGCCATAGGCGAGTTTTCGGTGGGCGCATTGGCGGTAGGTAAATACTTTGCTATGGGCGATCACGCGTACGCTATGATTGCCATAGGCAAAACAAAAGCTGTCGGTTCGGTTTATCAGGCTGCCGCCGTAACAAAAGCTAATTATACCGAAGTGATTTCCTTGTTGAAAGCAAACGTCCCCGAAATATTGTCATGGCTAACCGCATTAATCAAACCGTTTTTAAGAACAAGTTGAACAAAAAAACATTAAGCGCAAAGTAGTAAATAATAGACTGATATGAAATATAGAAACGATGTACCTGTTAAATGACCTTCACTGATTTAGTCATACAAAAACTATCAGAGCATTAAAAAGAGAGTATAACTTATTTATCATGACAGTTGCTCATTTTTATATTGTGAAAATGGAAAAATAGTGCGCACAAAATCAGTATATTAAAATAGATAAAAACAGCAAAAATGGCGTATTACGAAAACAATATGTGCTTAAATAATTGTGAGCCCTTTGCAAAAGGCGATATATAAAGACCATTGTCCACAAACACGCCGCGTCTACTGTCCACAAAAATAGAAAAAGCTCATTGAGCGATATTTGGTTATAACTTTTAGGAGAAAATATGAACAGAAGCGAAATAATTAGTATGTTGATTGAAAGAGATGGAGCAAAGTGTGCTAATTGCGGATGTGCGTTGTTAGATGAACAAATTAGTGTGGATTACGTTATTCCTCAAGTGATAGGCGGGGGTAGTGACCTGGATAATAAAAGATTGCTTTGCTCTCGCTGTAACGCAATGTTAGCTAAGCCGTTTAAAGAATATGATGTTGAATGTTATCTTGTTGATATTTTAAAAACGAGCGACAATTTTCGGAATATTATAACCACAATCAGGCATAGTGATATGCCAGTAGATATTATTGCTGAAAGGAAAGAAGGCAAGAATTGGCAGAAAATCGCAATTGAGGTCAAAACTGCTACAACATTGACTTTAGATAGAATTCACACAATTATTGCGCAGATGAATATGTTTAAAACGCTTCACCAAAATAACAAATATAAACTTATTTTGGCTATATTTGCAAGATTGTCCGAGGCTGCTTTAAACTTGCTTCAACAAAGCGGGATAGAGGTTTGGGATGTTAATTATATGGCTGAAAATTTTGCCGTGGCAATATCACGCAGTCAAAATAAATTATTGCAACCTTACTTTAAAAATTATTTTTCCAATAGATGTAAATCTTTAGGACAGGAATATATAGAGAAATTAAAAAATTGTGCTCCCGGTATAGATAATTGGAAAGAATATCAAAATATTGTCGGTGAAATTTTAAGTTATTTATTTTGTCCGCCTTTGTCATCACCGATGCCTGAAAAGTCTGATTATTCAAATACGAACAGAAGGGACTTCATTTTTCCTAATTATAGCGATTCAGGATATTGGTCTTTTTTACGTGCAAACTATAAGGCAGACTATATAGTTGTTGATGCAAAAAATTCAGGAAAAAAAATTGCTAAAAAAGATGTTTTGCAAATTGCCAATTATTTAAAAATCTATGGGACAGGATTGTTTGGGCTAATTGTTTCACGAAATGAATGTGATATGTCGGCCCAATTTACATTGAGGGAAGCATGGGTGATGGATAGGAAACTGATTGTAAATTTATTAGATAATGATTTAGAGCAAATGTTATTGGAAAAAATAGACGGAAGGGAACCGGAAAATGTTTTGAGACAGAAAATAGAAGATTTTAGATTGTCATTTTAAAAGTAATTATGTTTTAATTTATCAATAAGGAGATGAGCATGTGAGATTGTGAAAATAGCGGCATGATATTTGCATTTATTTTTGATAGCGGCAGGCTGGGCAGTTCTTTTTACGGTGATGTTGTTTTTGAAGCAATGCTAAGGGGTAAAGAGATAATGCATAATTCTTCAAAAATGATTGTGTCATTAGGAGATATTATTATAAATCAAAGAGTGATTGATATTGAACCGTACGTTATTAAAGATGAATATTGTTCCGTTAATGTATGTCGCAATTTGGAATTCAAAGATTATCCGTTCTGTTGGGTAATCGAAGACATTGATAGCGAAATAGCTCGTAAACTAGATATAAGACTTAAGGAAGAGTTAGACGGCTATTTAGGTCTAACAAGAATCGATTTTAAAAGCACTGATTTGAGAAAACAATTTTGGAAGAAGTTGATTAGGGATTTTTCAATTGAAAACGATACTATAATATCATTTAATGACCCTAATGTGACAGATACTTTTAGATATTCGGAATCTGCAGTTCAATTAGGGTATATTGTAGAATATGATAAAAATGCGGAATATTCTTTAATAGAGGACTGTTTGTCCAAGCAGTCTACAATAGTGAAAAAAGAACAAGATTTAGATGTCTTATCAGGAAAGAGTGATATCGATAGGGATGTTATGAAGCTTAACTTTACACTATGTAGAGAACTGCAAGTTGCAGGGGCATTAATTTGGAAATCCGTGACTGATATAGATAAAATTAAATTTAGCCTTAGTGATTTGGATAACGATAATTATACATACTTGCTTGAATATCCTTTTATGGCATTATACCATGCTTCTCAAGGAATTGAAAGGGTACAGAAAATAATCGTTGAACTAATTTATAAAAGAGATCATATTAAGCAAGCGGAAAAGGCTAAGGTTTATGAATTATTAATGAGTCATAACCATAATGCACTTAACACATGGATTGAAGAAAAAGTAGGCATACAATTTAAAAATAATAATATAAAAATTATTTCTTTATTACAAAAGTTTTATAATGAAATCAGATATGTGCGATTTTCAGATAGTAATAAGTTTAATTCGAATGCTCCGGAATTTGAGTTATTATTGGAATTCGGAGATTGTAAAGGACAAATAGGTGCCGATTTTATAGTGAAAAATTTATTCGGCAAAACCTTGGGCGTAATTGCATATACATATTATAAATTAATTTATGATTTATGCGGACAAATAAATATATATGCTTATGAGTTAGATTCTTTTTCGGCAGCTAATTTCGTGTTTTATCTCGGCGACCAAGCTAAAAACTTATATACGGAATTAAAACATATGCAAATGAGTAAAAAGGAATTGCTGTATTGGATAATGAAAAATGGTAAAGAATATCCTAAATTCGCGTGGGCACAAGCTGATGCTTTGGAATTTGATAATGAAATGATTGATGAATATATGGAAGAATTGATATTTAATCCAGATGACGGGCAAAAATTAATTTCGGACGTTAATTATTTATATGATGAATTATGCGCTGCCAATAAATTTGAGTGGGAACATAGGAATCAATTAGTAGATGCCGTTATCGGAAATCCGTTAGCCATGATTGTTGATGATGACACCTTTGATGATTAATATAGTTATATATTTTAAGCATATTGCTAAGCTGTCTAATGTAATATCAAGCAGTAAATCCTGTAGCTTTTATGAAATAATTAAGTAGATAGATTAGCATTGGTCATTCTTTAAATATAGCCCTCTGTACTTCAAAACGAAGATAGGGGCTATTTGTTTATGCGCATTAATATTTATTCGCACTCGGTAATGTCGTCTATAAATTCGTTTTTGAGCGTGTATGCGTGCAGGCGTGCGGCGTTGTTTTTGTCTACCAAAAAGAACTTGTTGCCTTTTTCCCAATTACATTCTATCAGCCTTTCGTAATCGGCAAAGAAGGCGGTCAGCGTGTCCTTGCTTATACTGCCTTTAAGCTCGTCGGACAGCATTGCGTATGCCGCTTGCGTTTCGCCCGACTTGATGAGCGAGAACAGCCGTGCTATATGGCTCTTTGGCGGGGCGGGCTTTGGGGCTGCGCTGTATACCGTCATGTACCGCGGCGACAGCGACAGCAAGTAGTGGTCGGGCGACAGCCTTAACCCAAGCGCAAGCTCATTATTTACGTTTTCCGTGCCGCACAGCTTGACGGTGTACGGCAGTAGCGAGAGTTTGAGCGGCAGTACCGTAACGTATACCACGTCGTATTCCGACATAGCTACGGTGTCGGCGTATTCGTAAAACTCGCCGTTTATCATATATATACATTCGAATTCGCTTTGTATGTGCAATTCCATACCCTATAATTATGATATTTGTTGCTTTGATATGTATAGAATTTAAGTGATAAGTCTATGATTGTTGTACAAGGAGATTTTTTATGAACAACAATAACTGGACGGTTGAACAGACCAAAGATCTGTTCAAAAAGTGCGAGGCCGCGCGCAAGAGCGGAAAAAGCTTGTCGGCGGCGTTCCGCGATATTTCGACCCGCACGGGGCGGTCGGTCAATTCCGTGCGCAACTATTACTACGGTCAGGCAAAGACATTCGAGCTTGTGCCCGAGGTGGCGGCAAAGCTTGGCATTAGCGTAAACGGCACGATGCATGACAGATTTGTACCGTTTTCGGAATCTGAAACAGACGAGCTGATACGCAACGTATTAATCGCCAAGGGGCGGGGCATAAGTGTGCGCAAAGCCATACTCGCGCTTGCTGACGGCGATTCCAAAAAGGCGTTACGCCTGCAAAACAAATACCGCTCCTGCCTTAAATCGCACCGCGACAAGGTGGAGCGCATAGTGGGCGAGCTTACCGCTAAGCATATGCCTTGCCAAAATCCGTACGGCGACAGCTCGGATAACTTTGCTCGGCTTACCGAATATATAGCGTCGCTGGACGAGCGCGGCGCGCATAAGTTTTTGAGCCTTATTGAAAAATTAACCTAATGCAGAATTAAGAATTAAGAATGCAGAATTAAAAAGAGGTTGAGATTCTTCGCTACGTTCAGAATGACAAAAGAGTATAGATTTTGTCATCTCGAACGCAATGATAAATCTCAACCTTTTTATTTATACGGACAAATTCACTTGATATTTTTGGGTCGGTATGGTATAATCTTTGCAGTGGTCAATCAATATAGGGAGAGTGCATCATGGATTTGGCGAGGGATAAAAACGGAAAGACCGAAGCGGAGTTTTTACGTGATTATGACGTTAGCCAATATTTCCGTCCGTCGGTGACGGTGGATGCGGTGCTGTACCGTGCGCTTGCCGAAAACGCGTTGCGCATACTTATGATTAAGCGCGGCGGGCATCCCTATATTGGTATGTACGCATTCCCCGGTGGGTTTGTGGAAAAGGACGAGTCGTGCGAAACCGCGGTTAAGCGCGAGCTGGAAGAAGAAACGGGCATTAATACTATTCCGTTGAATCAGCTTTTAACAGCGTCCACGCCCGATCGCGATCCGCGCTGGCGCAACATTACTGTCGTGTATACCGCCGAGGTTGACGAAAATATCCGCTTTGCCGCAGGCGACGACGCCGACGACGCCAAGTGGTTTGACGTGCGGCTGTCGGGTAATACGCTTACGTTTACTGCGGGCGGCGAAAAATTCGACTGCACTCTAGACATAGCGTATGACGAGTTTGGGCACGTCGATATCAACAATACGAAAATCGTGAATCGCGGGCAGTGTGCCTTCGATCACGCAAAGGTTATCTGCTATCTGTTAAACGAGCTTAAAAGGAGAGTGAAGTAACAATGAAAATAAATCTGGTTGCAACGGGCGGCACGATAGGCAGTCGCTACGTAAAGGGCGAGCTTGTAATATCGGACGCCGCGACAAAGCAAATCGCTTCTGTTATCGGCGCGAACAAGGTGTTCGGCGATTTTAAGATACATAGCGCCGGCGTTGTGTTTGACGATCTTAACACGCTGCGCTTGACGATTGAAAAAGCTATCGAGGGCGCTGACGGCGTTGTCGTAACGCACGGCACGGATACGCTTGCCTTTACCGCGTCGTACTTGGCGTATGCATTTGCTTCCACTAAAATACCAATCGTTATGTGCGCGGCGGACAAGCCGCTTACCGACGTCGACAGCAACGGCTTTGACGTGCTGACTGCTACAAAAAGCTTTATCGCGCGTGGCGAGCGCGGCGTGTACGTATTGTACAAAAACCCCGGGGAGGTGGTGCGTATCCACCACGGCGCACGGCTTATCCCTGCGCATATGCACGAGAACTTTTACTTCTCTCTGGGCGGCAGTACGTTTACCGACAGCGGACTTATGCGCGGCATGAACTTTGAACTGGAAACGGGCAAGGTGCTGTGTATTGTTCCGTATATGGGCTTGGATTACGACGTGTACGACCTTAAAGGCTATTCGGCGGTGGTACAGGTAGCTTACCATTCGGGTAGGATAAGCACCGGCACGTTTAACAAGTTTGCCGAAAAAAATCCCGACGTGCCTATATTCTTGCTGTCTGGTGACAAAAAATACGCACCCGACGCATTCCCCAAAAACGTCGTGCAGTGCCCGGCAATAACCCAAACCGCGCTGTATATGAAGCTGCTTATCGCTATCAAGAACAACGTTAAGGACTTGCCGGCGTTTGTCAAAAAGAACGCGGTAGGGGAAATAGTAGAGTAAGTAATAAGTAATAGTGAAAAGTGAATAGGTATAAGGCTCAGATTTATTTGAGTGATAAAAGAAAATTAAAATCGCACGGTATTCGCCGTGCGATTTTTGTATTGATTGAATTTTTTGTTACGCGGCTTGGGCTGCCTCGTATGCCTCTTTCCACAGTCGCGACCACTGTATGCCGCCGTTGCGGTTTTCGACAGAAGTGATTTTGCCTTTGGCGTCGGTAGTGACTTTGGCTAAAACCGTATCGGTTATGCTCTTGACGGCAACGGGTGATTTGTGGCTTGCATCGGCGTATACGTATCCGT
This sequence comes from uncultured Clostridia bacterium, assembly GCA_947178255.1. Taxonomy (GTDB): domain Bacteria; phylum Bacillota; class Clostridia; order Christensenellales; family Pumilibacteraceae; genus Anaerocaecibacter. Next base: position 7,720 of record CAMWXP010000030.1, read on the forward strand.
CCGCACCTATATAGTAAGTGGGTGAGTAGACAGCCTCGTATGCCTTGGTGAGCGTGTGTGTAAAGTTGTCGTAGCACTGGCTGTCCTTTACGCCTCTGTAATCGGGGTGTGAAGCAAAGTTGGTTATCCACTCGCGCGTCTTTTGCACATACGTCGCTTTGTTGTAGACCATAGTGTGCGAGGTGTACATAGTGCCGTCGCTGTTCTTGCCGAATAGTCCGTCGAGCGTATATATAACGGCGGCGTCGTAATACGCAGGATTTGCGTTGCAAGCGTGACCGTCAAAGTCAAAGCTGTTTTGCATTGTGGCAACCGACGACGGCGTAAGGCCTTTGCTCTCTATCGTATTGCCTTGTTCTTTTACGTTGCGCAGCGTGGCGCCGAGCTCGACCGTTACCAAGCCGTTTTGTATGGACGTGTCTAAGTTGAGCTTGGAAATGTAGTTGTTGAGCAAATTACCTTTGCCGTTGTTGTCGTCACCGTCGTTTGCGCCGATAATGGATACTGTCAAATCGTCAAGCGCCGAGCTGCCCGCAAGCTCCTTTAAGCCTATGCGCAATGTATGTTTGCCGTTGTTGTAAGCATAAGCCTTGAAGATCTTGGCAAGCGTATTGTCGGTGTTTGTTTCGTTGCTGCTCGACCCGCCTATGGAATCGGCGATGGTTTGTTGCAAATCTACGCCGAATATGGAGAAGTCTTTGCTGAGCGGCACGAGGTAGAACAAGAATTGATTGAGGAAGGTTTTTATGTCGTTGCCGAGCATATAGAACAGCTCGTCAACGGTGTACATTGTATACACGTAATTAAGCTTGGTCGTGTCGGTCTGGTAATCGCCTCTGTCGCGTTCGGGTGCAAAGTACGTTTTGGTAATCCACTCCTTACACTCGTAAACGGAAGTGGAGTGACCTACTGTAACGTTCTTTTCTTTGCCGAAGTCGGCTACGCCTTGTACGTACAGCACGTTGTCCCAGAAGTAAAGGCGTGTCACACAGTCGGGTATTACCGTTGCGCCGAGCGCCGAGCAGTTGTTAAAGTACAGCTCGACTGCTGCGGCGGTCTTGAACAAGGTTTTGCCGTTTTCGTCCTTGCCGCAGTCTATTATTTTGACCTTGACGCTGTACTTGATAGTAATGTTTATCGCTTCGCGTCCTGCCAAGTTAATAGCAAGCTTAATCTCGTCCTCGGTGTCGCCGCCGCCTATGTCGAACTCCAACAGATTGGCGGTGTTCATTACGTCGAATATAAGGTGTTTGAGGTTGGAAAGGTCGGCGTAGCGCACCTTGTCGCTGTCGGTGACTTCGGACTTGTAGTCGTCGGGGATAGTGACCGTAACATTTTGCGTGGCGGCAAAGCTCATACCGAACGTATTGAGCTTGGCGGTGTTGACGTCGAGATTGCTTACGCCTATGTTGTTTATCTTGTCGTTCGCGCTCGTTACCGATACGACAGCCCAACCGTCCGTGCCGGTGGCGACCGAGTTGTCCACGTATGCCGAAAGCACCGAATTCGCGCTGTTAAAGTACACGCTGTTTACCACCTTGCCGACCAATGCGCCGTTGAGCTTGTTGTCCGGTTCCTCGGGCGTTTCGGTTTCTTCCTCATCGGTCTTGAACAGGGCAATAGCCGCTTTAAGCTGGGATATCGCGCTGTCTAAGTAAGCCTTGACCGTAGCGCTTTCGCCGTCCTTGGTAGTATCGTTTAACGCCTCGTAGATGAGCGCGTCAAGGTCTTCGGCGTCCTGAATTCTGTTCCACGCCGCTTTCGCGTCTGACAGCGCCGTCTTGGCTTCGTCTACCGCTTTGATGAGATTGTTTATAAGCTCGCTTATGCTGTCGAGCCCGGATATTGACATATACTCGAATATCGAAGTGTCTATATCCAGCTTGTAATCCTTTAACAGACTGTCTATCGTTTCGCCGTCGGCGTTGAGGATTTCCAGTACCGCCGTTGCCATTTGCAGTACGGACACGTAGTCTATGGAAATCTTTTCGCCGTAGCCGTTTGCCTCTCTGTAATAGAGGTAGGCAAGGCCTTTTTCGGCGGTATCCAGCGGCTGTACGTACAAGTCAAGCTCGATAGGGAAGCCCGTTTGAGCGTTGCCGTCTCCGCCGATTATGCCGAGTCGTATATGCGCTTCGATTGCAAGTTTGGTGGACTTGGTTTCCTTGCCGTCGACGCCTTTTACCTTGGTGGTGGTCAAGCCGAACCTTAACGCCTTTTGTCCGTCGATATTGGACAGTTGTATCGTCTTTTCCTTAACCTTATTTCCCGCTTCGTCCTTGACGATTTCCGCTCTGCCGGCTTCGTCCTTGACTTCTACCGTTTCGCCGTTTTCGTCGATTATCGTTTTGGTTTTGAATATGTCGTAGTCGAATTCGAAGCTTTCAACCTCGAACGCCATTTGCGACACGGTTACGGTGTTGCCGTTGCTGTCCGTGGTAATCTCGTCGGGAACTTTTGCCGTCAGCGTGTTGACGCCGTTAATGACCGTCGTTACAAAGTCCACAACGGGCGTGTACCCGTCGGCGTCCTTCGGTGCCGAAACGGTAAACTCCTCGTTGGTGAAATCGAGTTTTGCCGTAAGATTGACGGCAAGAAGGTTGGACACCGCCACGCCGAGCTTGAAGTCAATGTAGTCGCCCGCGATTATCGGTTGCACGTTAAGCGTTACCGCAAACGGTGCTTCCATCACGTTTACGCCTACGGCAATGCAGCCGTCGGTTCCGCGCTTAAACAGCTGTATCATATCGGCAACAATCTGTATCATACTCTTGTTGTAAGCATTGTCGCTGTCGAACAGTATGCTCATTATTTCGGCGGCACCCTGCGCATCGGTAATCTTTTTGATATTGTCTATTATTGCGAAAACAGGGGAGAGCGCGCCGAGGTCGCCAAGCTTTTTAAGGCTCTTGGGCAGATATGGCGCAATAGCTTCGTTCAGCTTGCTCATATCGTTTTGTATATCGAATTTGAGCGATATTTTGCCGATGTTGATATATAATACGTTGTTAGCATAAACAACCGTAAGGTCTACTTTGTCCGTATCGTTGTCGGCAAACAACGTGAGCACTGCGCGCACGTTTACGGGACTTAACGACAAATCGATTTTGCCGCTTACCGATATTTGCTTGCCCATGACTTCGATTATCATATCGGACAAATCAACCGTAACCGTGTTGGCCGATGTCGCTCTTTCGATAAGCGTCTTTATCGGCGAAATATACGGAATGAATTCGGATATTTGTACGTATTCGCCGTCGGGCGTTACGTCGCGCTTGCTTTCGGCCGGCGACAGAGTGACGTTCAAGCCGAGGTCGACACCCATTATTGTCGCTTGCGTTGTTTGTATGCCGCTAAGCAAGCCGCCATCTGTTTGAACGTCGAGCGCAACCGAAATTTGTTTGCCGCCGATATTGCAATCCACGTTTATTGCGCTAAGCACGCCGTCAGTCAATGCGATATTTGCCGTGACTGCGGTGTCGCCGAACGTCGCGGCAAGCGCCATACCGTTTTGAGCGGGGGACAGCGTAATGTTGTTAAGCACGTCGGATATGTTTATATCTGTATTGACTGAGTCAAGCAGCGATTGTATTTTGTCGGACAGTCCGAGTTCGGGGAGTGCCTCGTCTATTTGCGCCAAAAGTTCATTTATAGCTGTCTTGGAAAGCGGTTGCGCAAGTCGTACCGCGCCGTTGTTGATATCGACGTACAGCTTCTTTTCAGTCAGCGTAACGGCAATGGGTGTGCCTGCTATATCGAGCTGAGCTTTTACCGCTATGGTGTCAAGCGTGTATTCGCCGAGGTCGATATATACGCTGCCGGTTATCGTTTGTTCGAATACCGTCACGCTTACGCCGAGGTCGAATGCATGCTGTTTGATGAGCGGAAGCACGCAGTCGATAGCGGCGAGTATATCGCTTGCTTTTACGTATTCTTCGGCGTTAACCGTCGGGACTGTGACAGCACATGCCTCTATTTGTTGCATGCCTATATCGAACGCCATTTCGTAGTGTTCGCCGAACGGTCCGCCGATGCCGTCGAAGGTGAGCGTTACGTTGCCGCTTACTTCGGACAGGTCGGTTGCGACGCTAAGGTTTGCGGTAAGCGCATTGCGCGATATGCCGATATTTATTTGACTGTCGTCGATAGACAGCGTGGTAATCATAGCGAACAAGGTGTCTATCGCCTTGGCAATATCTACTTTGCCGTCGGTGGTAAGCTCGTCCTGCGAGGGGATGATGCCGAGCATAATCTCGGTCATCTTGACTATGTACGGGCGAATGGGGTCGGGCAGGTTGGGTATTACCGCGTCCATAATAGCACTAATGTCTTTCAGCTGTCCGCTTACCTTTATATCGCCAACCGTTATGTAAGCGGTGTCGCCGAGCAGTATAATTGTAAGCCCAAGCGAGTTTTCCGTTACGACAGCTTTGAGCATACCGTCTTCTACCGTGCAGTCAACCGCGGCGTTGAGCGTTACGTCGCCCATGGTTACCGCCGCAACGGTGTGAATGCCGCCCGCTTCCAGTACGCGTGCCGCAGCGTCCGCCAAAGCGGAAAGCGAGGCAATATCCATATACTCGTCGGCATCTGTCGGCGCAGTTATTTCGTGGCCGGTTTGGGCTGTTTTTACCGTTATGTCAAGTCCGACGTTAACGCCGTTTGCAACAAGCGCAATGTGGATGTTACCCGCTTTAAGATCGAGCGTAAGCGTTCCGCTGCACCCGTCTATCGCAAGCTCGGCTACGAGCAGTCCGTCCGTCATTGTTACGGACTTGATTGCGCCGCTCAATGCAGTAACGTCGATTTTGGGCATTTCGTATCCGTCCGTAATCAGCTGTACGATTTGCATTGCCGCGGATATAAGGTCGTCGGCATTAGTCGTATCAAGCTTGGCTTTTATGCTACCCATTGCGACGTACGCCGTTTCGCCAACGTACGTTACGGTTATATCCTTGCCGAGCGCGGACAGAGTGCCTGTCGCCGCTACGGTCGTTTCGGTTTTGTTTGTAATTTTGTCTATTGCAAAGCTGCCGTTTACGTTGTTACGCGTTCCGTCGATTTCCGCATAACCGTCGATTGTCGCGGTGAAATAATCCGCGTCGAGGTAGGGCTTGGCTTGCTTGATAAGCGTTGCAAGGTCGGCAAATGTGAGCGCGTCCGTTGCAGTCGTCGCCGTCACTTCCCGCCTTGTCGGCTCGGTTATGTTGAGGTCGGCGGCTACGTTCGCCTTTATGCCGAACAGATCCACGTTCACGCCGAGTGCGACCGATTTAAGCTTGCCGCCTGCGCGCGTGAGCTTTGCGTTTATGGGCATGCCCATAAAGCTAAGACCTATTTCGAGCGAATTGTCGTCGACAGAAACAGTGCCGAGCATTTCCATTATTTGGTTGACCGACGACGGCAACATCGCTTTGAGCAGCTTTTGGTATTTTTCGATGTCTGTACCGTCGAGCAGTACGTCGAGTAGGGTGTGCAGCTGCTCGGTAGTGCCGCGCACGTTCACGCCGAGCGCCGTCGCGTAAACCGTTCCGTCGATATACTTGACAAGTATGTCTATGCCGTCGACGTTTAGCGTAACTTCTGCATTAAGTCCGTTCGTTCTGTCTACGTACGCGGAAAGTCCGACGGTCATGTCGTTTAGGGTGAGTGTGCCGTCAATGCCGTACGTGTTTTGCATAGCGGTGGCGGCTACGTCGGGAACAAAGTCGAGCATACCCGACAAGTCTTTGGCGCCGTCTACCGAGGGGAATGCGGGCGAAGCTTTGAGCGGCAGCGCTTCTACGTCGATAGTAACGTCGCCCAGTGTTACCGTGCCCGTTATGCTGTTAAGCGATTTGTCCGCGGTATTTATCTTGATAGACGCGACTACCTTTACGTCGTCGAGCGCGGTGATAACGTCGGACAGGTCGAGCGAGAACGACATAGGGATTTCGGTCACGCCGTCTTTCTCGGTCATTTCGCAGTCCTTGAATATTACGTCCAGCATGTCGCCGCCGAATATCTTGTTCATGTCGAGCTCGCCAAAGCTCAAAAGCCCTTTGAGCAGTGGATCGTCCGTAAGCTTTTTGGCGTCATCGGCGGAAACGTAGCCGTTTATATTTTTATTTTTAATATAAACCTTGTCATCGGCGTACTGAACGTACAAGCCGCTGCCGAGCATAGCTTGTATGTCGAGCGTGCCGAGGTTGACGGATAGTGCAAGGTCGTATGCCGAAAGTCTGTCTATTACGGGAATGCCGTTTACATATATGTCGGCGGTAAGGTCGAGGTTTTTCTCTCCGGAAAGATAGCAGGCAAACGCCGACGCAAGATAGTCGGAAGCCGAAAGGGGACCGCTCTGATTGATTTCGGGCGGTTTGTAGTCGGGATTTGCCTTGGCTTGATCGACGTACGGCTGGAAAAAGTCCTTTTCGGGAATCGTGCCGTTTTCGTCGTTTATCATCGAGAACGTTTCAAAGTTGTCGCCGCTGCAACGCATTGCGCCGAGTACCGGGATTGCTATGTCGTATTCTTCCAGCGTGCGCGTAGAAATGGGATACCACTCGGAATTGACGGTGACGGTTACCTTGACCGAGTAGAATTTGGGGTTTTGGTCGGCGCCCGCCAGCGTGCGCACCTCGTTGCGGTAGTACAGCGACGACTCCGTCGGGTCGAGGGTGAGCGTGAACACATAGTTACCGTCGGCGTCGGGGACCAAATGATCGGGCACGTCAAAGCTCACTCCGTCACTGTCGCCGTTGCTGTTAAGCCGCGGCGCCACCAGAGCATTTTCGTCCTTGACGGACAGTATGGTATCTTTGTTGATTATGTATTTGCTAAGCTGGTTGGGTACCGCGCCGTAGTTTTTGCTGTACTGCTCGTACGACATTTGCGACGCCGTATTGGAAAACGTGACATTGCTGCCGCTTATCTTGTCTGCGCCGCGGAAAATTATTATGCCGTTGTCGATATACTTTTGTTCGGCTAAGCTTTTAAGACTGGACGACGATATAGTTTCGGTAAATACTATGTTTTGGTCGTACACCACGCGTGTGTTGGTAAGGTATTGCGTGTAGCTGCCTACGCCTATGTCGGCAGAAACCTTGCCGTCGGTGTAGCCCTTAAAGTACTTGGAGTGGTGAATCCTGTATGCCGTGTATTGAAGATTGGTCAGTAGGTCGTAGTCGGCAGGGGTGCCCGTGGCGGGCGGCTGCGATTCCATTACTATCGTTTCGCCCCACTGTGCCGCAAACCTGCGGTTGTCCGAGTGAAACACGTTTGTAAATCCGGCAACAATGCCCAAAATAAGGATGGTAGCTATTATGTAAATTATGATATTACGCCGAGAAGTCAGCGATGATTTTTTGGATAGTAGGGATTTTGACATTATGTCTCCAAGGTTATTGGAAAAATAACCGATTGATAGTGTTAATTTTAACATTTTCACCGATTTTTGTCAAGAAGTTTTTAGACACTTCCCTATATTTATGTTGAAATTGCCCCAAAATTGCCCGTTTTTGCCCCGAAATCGGGCAATCGCGCCGATAATAGTAAAAAATATTTTTCTGTGACAAAACAATCGATTTTGTAGCATTTTTTCACTATGTACAATATACGGAGTTTTTTGCCATGAAATGTCTATATGTTGTGTGTGACGCATGATTATATAATAGTTGCAAAAAATTTGCGAAAGTTTCGACAAAATACGCCTCAAAAGTGTGCCGAAAAACGGTTGACAAGCATAAACTAATGTTGTATAATAGCAATACTTGATGCGGGGTGGAGCAATTGGTAGCTCGTCGGGCTCATAACCCGGAGGTCGCGAGGTTCGAACCCCGCCCCCGCTACCACAAAAAACCCGAAACGAAAATATTCGTTTCGGGTTTTTTAATGAAATTCGCTTTGCGGCGAGTGAAATACAACTACGTTGCGTGAAATAGCTAACGCTATGAAATACGCTTCGCGTATAATTGGCGAATTTAATTTCACTGCGCGTAAGCGCAATTTCATATCGAAGATATATCATATCGCGCAAGCTATATTTCATTCATCTTGCCCGCCCGCGCAGTTCGCAGGCAACCCCGCCCCGAATTTCTGATTTTTCACTATTGACAATATATTGTTTGTAGTGTATAATATGATTATAAGTCGAAATGTGGGTTTACGTAAAAGGGGAATAGCATTTTATGAACGACAATCTTAAAATATTTACCGAAAATATCGAGCCGGAAGCGGTCAATCAGGTTTATAATTTGATAGCGCAACCGCCCTTTGACGGCTCGCAGGTGCGTATTATGCCCGACGTGCACGTGGGAATGAACTGCGTGGTCGGGTTTACCTCTACGTATTCGGACAAGATTATACCAAACGTTTTGGGTAGCGATTTGGGCTGCGGTATGCTTACCGTTTACCTCGGCGACGGGGATATTTCGCTCAAAGCGCTGGACGACTTTATCCGCGCCAAAATTCCGTGCGGCAGCAATTACCGCAAGGAAGTCAACGGCGAATCGCACGTCAAAAAGCTGGACTGCTTTTCCGAGCTGCGCGATTACGACAGGCTGTACGGCTCGCTCGGGACTCTCGGCGGCGGCAACCACTTTATAGAGGTGGACCGCGACGACGACGGCGGGCTGTATCTTGTCATACACAGCGGGTCGCGCAACCTCGGCTTGCAGGTGGCAAAGATCTACCAAAAGCTTGCCGTGCACGACTGCAAGTTTTGCGCCGACGAGGAAAAAGCGGCGGCGTCCGACAGGCTTAAAGCGTGTGGCAAGCAGGCGGAAATTCCCGCCGCGCTAACCGCTATCTCGGCCAAGTACGCGCACAAAACCAAAATACCCAACGACTTTTGCTACCTCGACAGCGATAACATGGCGGCGTATATTCACGACCTTAAGCTTTGCCAGGAGTTTGCCGTTATGAACAGGCGCAAGATGGCGGACGATATTTTGAAGTTTTTGCGTATTTCGCGTGCGCAATCGTTCGAGACGGTGCATAACTTTATAGATACCGACAACATAATCCGTAAGGGCGCCATACCCGCGCACAAGGGGCAGCGCGTAATTATCCCTATGAATATGCGCGACGGCTGCCTTATCGCCGTAGGCAAGGGCAACCCCGACTGGAACAATTCCGCACCGCACGGCGCGGGACGGTTGCTAAAACGCAGCGAGGCCAAGGACTACTTTACCGTGGACGAGTTCAAGCAGCAGATGCAGGGCATATACACGACAACCGTCGGTATGTCCACGCTTGACGAATCACCGATGGTGTATAAGCCTATGGACGAAATCGTGCGGCTTATCGAGCCGACGGTTGAGATAGAAAAGATTGTCAAACCTATATACAACTTCAAAGCCGGCGAACAATAATTTGACTGCGTATTCATCGCCGGATACGGGCTGCGTTCGGTGCGGCGCTCGGTTACGTAGGTAGGGTCTACGCGCCCGTCGCTCCACCCCGACAGCTGCCCGTCTGCGGCGCGACTCCGCAGTCAAACACTCTTTGTAAAAATATAGCAATAAGAATATGGAGGGAAAATTATGCAACTGCAACTGTCCGAATACACGGAGAGCATGGGACGAATCAACTTGGGCGGCGAAATGCTGATGGAGCTTATGGGGTTGTCTATCGACGAGCAGCTGACGCGGTTCGCGGTGGAGACCATAAGGTCAGTCAACGGCGCACAGGGCGCGAGCAGCAAGTCCAAAATGGAACCGCCCGACAAATGCTATGCGGTAAAAAGCATAATAGTAAAAGGCGGCGTCGTGGTGGGCGTCGAGTTTGCGGGCAGGTTCGGCAGGGTATACGGCTTTTTGGACGAGTACTGCAATATAGAATACAGCACGTACTACGACAGCCAAAATAGCCAGACGCACAGCACTGATTGTGTGCTGCGCTGGATAGGCGAGAAGAATAATTAAGAATGATTGTACTATAAACCGTAATTTAGCGGAGAAAGACTATGGAAGATGAGAAAAAATCGATATTTCCCGTGAATGCCGACAGTAAATATGCCGTCATAATATTGCTCATTGCGTTGACGTTGATTGTCGGATTGACGTTTTCGCTTTGGGGAGTATGGCAAATCGATATATATGGGGTAAGAATAACCCTCACGTTGCTCGTGATGGCGGCATGCGGCGCCGTTGCCGTTGTTGCTATGAAGCTGACGGCGCAGGGAAGCAAGCTGCTGCCGACAAAGCACAGATTGTGGCTGCAAATACTAATCGGACTTGCGATAGCCGCCGTGTTGTGTCTGTTGATGGGAATCGTCCCGATTTTGTGCGGGACAAGTATAATCGGCTCGCATACCGAACCCTCCGCCGGCTTTTTGGTAATTTCCGCCGTACAGGATATTCTTTTTGTAGGGGTGTGCGAGGAAATCGTGTTCCGCGGGTACGTACAGAATCAGTTTGAAATTTGGTTGAAAAAATGCAAATGGCTT
>CAMWXP010000031.1 GCA_947178255.1 uncultured Clostridia bacterium
CGAAACCGAAACGCCGAGCGCCCAAAGGCAACGCCGCTGAACCGCTTGGCGTTTGCCTTTGTGATCGCTCGGCGGCGTTATTCGTGTTTGTCGAATCGGCAGTTATTTGCGGCGGTTTGCTTGCCTTGCTGTACCCTAATTTTGTTTGGGTAGAGTATGGGTTTAGTATGGGTTAGTTTGTAAATTGGCTAAGTAAAGTTTGCTTTTTGTGTAAGTTTAGTTTGTGGACTTTGGCTTTTTCATGTGTTATATTGTCGGCGAAAACATCAGAACACGGAGAGATATATAAATGTTAAAGACAATGCTCAAAGTTGTTACCGTCGGAACGACGGACATAATGCTACTGACCGAGAGTGAACAACGAACTTTCTTTGAAACGCTGTTATTAAGAATAACGGCGTTAAAGCAAAACAGAGAAACGAATAAGGGGTAAAACACTATGCCATTCACAGATTGCAAAATATTATTTGACGGCAGTCATTATATTGCCGTGCCGAGCGACAACTTTTCGAAAAATAAAAAGCCGTCGAAGTCAAGACAAACACCACACAAAGCCGAGTTTGAATCGGCTTATGCTCAAAGTAAATCGTTACCGAAAAAGGAACGTAACGACTACTTGAAAGAACAGTTAAAAGACTGTTTTAGAAGTGAACAAGAAACGCAAACCTTTATTGACGAGCAAACTAAACGCAAGAGAACAAACGCCATAAAGCGGCGCGTAACGCTTATGCGTAAAGTGAACTTACAGCAAGAATGGAATTACTTTGTTACTTGCACTTACGACAGCAACAAGCTCGACGAAAAGGCTTTTAAGCAAAAGCTAATGAACACGCTGAAACACCTTGTGAGCCGTAAACAATGGAAATATGTTGGTGTTTGGGAACGCTCACCCGAAAAACAACGATTACACTTTCACGGTATTTTCTATATACCGCAAATGATAGGAACATTAGAACAAGTAACGGACTACGACACAAAGAAACACCGTAGACAAACGACATACCAAAACACGCACTTTCTAAAACATTTCGGGCGTAACGATTTCAAAGCAATAGACACTCAGCAAGACATTATATCTTCCGTTAGGTACTTGCTTAAATACATAGAAAAGAGCGGCGAAAGATTATGTTACGGCGGCAAACTACCGACTTATTTCAAAAGCCATATTCTCGACGACGACGTTATTTGTCCGTTTGGAATAGATGATAGAAAGCTAATATTATTCGACGATTTCACTTGCATTGACGATAACGGTGTAGTTATGGGTAAGGCTTCGCCGGAAGTAATAAAGAAAATGCCCAAGAGTAATTAAATCGTTTTGTCTTTCGATCGCCGGAGCGTAAACGAAACCGCACCTTTTCGCAAGGGTGAAGTGCATTGCTTCGCAACCCTTGCAAAAAGGAATGTAAAGCATTTAATGCGTTATGCTTTTTGCGGCTTCGTTTATTTCGCTCCCGTCGAAAGACAAAACAAAACAATTTCTAAAAAGGAGTAAAAAACAAAATGAAAACAGCTGTAATATATGCTCGGTATTCGAGCGACAACCAAACCGAACAGTCCATAGAAGGACAGTTGAGAGTTTGCAACGAGTATGCAAAGTCTAACGACATTGTAATACTCAACACCTACATAGACCGTGCAATGACTGGTACGAACGACAACCGTCCAGACTTTCAGCGCATGATAAAAGACAGTTCACGGAAAGAATGGAATTATGTACTTGTCTACAAGTTCGATAGATTTTCGCGTAACAAGTACGAAACGGCTATACACAAGAAAACGCTTAAAGATAACGGCGTTAAAGTTATTTCGGCTATGGAGTATATTCCCGACAGTCCCGAAGCGATTATACTCGAAAGTATGTTAGAGGGTTATGCCGAGTATTATTCCGCAGAGCTTTCGCAAAAGGTAAAACGCGGTAATAACGAAAGCCGTCGCAAAGGTAACTTGACAGGCGGTAAAATTCCGTATGGCTACAAGAGCGTAAACAAGAAAGCCGTAATAGTACCCGAACAAGCCGAAGTAGTACGGTATATGTACGAGCAATATTCCAAAGGCGTATATGTAAAAGACATTATTGACGTATTGACAAACAAAGGCATTTTACATTACGGCAAACCGTTTAAGAAAACGACAGTATATGCCATGTTGAGTAACGAGCGTTATTCGGGCAAATACCATTTCAACGGCGAGTTGTTCGATAACATTTACCCACAAATAATAGAAACCGCACTATTTGAGAAAGTTCGAGATAAAGTTTTGTCTAATAAGTACGGCAAGAAAAGCGAAAGCATTACATACCTACTCAAAGACAAAATCGTATGTGGCTATTGCGGTATGTCTATCGTCGGAGAGAACGGAACAGCGCGCAACGGCGAAAGAAAGTATTATTACAAGTGTCGCGGTCGTAAATCGAGAATAACAGACTGTCATAAACAAGCTGTCCGCAAAGATGTACTTGAAAGCATTGTGCTTGACGCTATACTCAACGAGCTTAACAATCCGCAAATGTTCAATGCCATTGTTAAAGGTGTATTGCAAGAACAGCAACGTCAAGCGCAAAACAATACGGTTTTGAATTTGCTCAACAGAGAGTTACACGAAACCGAAAACGCAATTAACAACATAATGGTAGCTATTGAAAAGGGCGTTATTACCAATACCACTACAAAGCGCCTAAAAGAGCTTGAAAGCCGTCAAGAAGAATTGCAAAGACAAATACTGATTGAGCAAAGTAAAACGGTTGTAATACTAAAAGAAAGCGATATACGCGATTTCTACAACCAAGCATTAGCGTTAGAGCCGCGAATGTTAATAAGCTATCTTATAAAGCGAATAGTCCTATTCGACGATAAGATAGAAATACATTTCAATAATCCCATAATAGGAAGCCCCGATAATCGGGGCTTTTTATTATGCGAAAAATCCGTTAAGCTCGCTTATAAAATTCCGCAACGCATTAACATAATGAAACTTGAATTTGTAATAGAGTTGTATGTATAAGATACATACGACGGCTATTTATTCCACAGTGCTATTGACTGGAACCTTTCTTGCGGTGTGTTTATAGGCAAATAAGGGCGAAACGCTGCAACCCGACTAATTGATATTAGTCGGGTTTTGGTTTGCCTTTGGCAGTAATAGCCTAACACACCGCAATTCCAGTCAATAGCCTTTTGCGGCATAAACCGCCGTCGGCACGCTTGGCAACTTACGGACGATAACCGAGAGCGCGGAAAAACGGCAAACAAAAAACCTAAAACGTGGTTCGTTTTAGGTTTGCTTTGGTAGCGGCAACTGGATTCGAACCAGTGACCAATCGGGTATGAACCGAGTACTCTAGCCAGCTGAGCTATGCCGCCATAGCAAGATTAATTATATCAAAGATTATTTTATTTGGCAAGGGTTTTTAACAATGTTTTTGCGGATTTTTCTTTTTGAGCGTATTGCAATATATCTTTGACTGTGATACAATCTATCTTAACGTTACATTTTACGGAGCATTGCGGTATGGAAGATTTCGGATTTGTGCAAATGCAGGATATGCAAAAGCGGTTACAAGAAAAATACAAAGACAAATGGGAAAGCGTTTCGCCTGAAAACGGAAAGAACAAGCTGTTATGGCTTATGATAGAGCTTGGCGAGGTCGCCGACGTAATTAAAAAGCGCGGGCATGACGACATAATGACCGACGCCCAAACGCGCGAGCATTTTACGGAAGAATTAGCCGACGTGCTTATGTATTTTAACGACATTATGCTGTGCTACAATATTTCAATCGAAGAACTGAAAAATATTTACATAGAAAAGCAGCAAAAGAATTTAACAAGGTGGTAAACGTTATGTGTCTTATATGCGACAGAATAGAAATGATTAAAAACGGAACTAATCCGTACTTCGTCAAGGAGCTGAAAACGGGCTACGTCGTCATAGGCGACCACCAGTACTTTAAAGGCTACACTCTATTCCTTTGCAAGCAGCACAAGACCGAGCTTTTTCAGCTCAACATGGAAGAACGCACTTTGTTCCTGAAAGAAATGTCAATCGTAGCCGAAGCGGCAAGCAAGGCGTTCGGTGCAGAAAAGATGAATTACGAGCTACTCGGCATGGGCGACAGTCATATGCACTGGCACCTATACCCGCGCAAGTTCGGCGACCTAGGCGAATACGGAGTGAACGGCAACGGCCCGGTATGGTGGATACCGCTAAACAAGCTGCAATGCGACGAGTGCCGCCCTACTCCCGACGAGCTTAACGAAATGAAATGGGCGCTTTTGACCGAACTCAATAAACTGATATAATTGCGAGGAAAAAGATATGAACGTATACAAGAATTGTCCTACGTTTGAAAACGATAAATTCATAATCCGCTTGACAATGGAACGCGATATTGCCGACCTATTAAAAGTTTACAGCGACGAAAAAGCTTTGCCGCTATTCAACAGTGATAATTGCCACGGCGACGACTTTCACTATACCACGCTCGAACGCATGCAGCAAGCTTACGATTTTTGGGAAGAAGCGTACCGCAACGGATGGTTTGTGCGTTGGTCTATCGTGGACAAAGCGACAAACGAAGCTGTGGGAACGATAGAGGAATTCCACCGCGACGCCGGCGATTACTTTACCGACTGCGGACTGTTGCGCTTGGACCTACGCAGCGACTACGAGCAAGCCGACAAAATAGCGAGCATACTGTCGCTTATCGCCCTGCCCTCTTTCGACCTATTCGGTTGCAGCAAGGTTGCGACCAAAGCAATCTCCACAGCCACCGAACGCATAAAGGCGCTTACAACCCTCGGCTTTACTCCGTCCGACAAACCACTCATCGGCTCCGACGGCACCAAGTACTATTCGTATTACGAGCTTAATAAATAATATAATAAATTTTCAGCATAAAAAACCGCGACACTTTATAACGTCGCGGTTTTGTTTTGTCATTTTGAATTTAAATTCCGAACGCCTTTTTGATTTCGTCGAGCGTGGTAAGGCCGATAAACTTTTCCACCACTACGCCGTACTCGAACAGTACGAGCGTGGGAATGCTGCTGACCTGAAAATCCATGGCAAGGTCGTCGCACTTGTCCACGTCAACCTTAACTACCTTTACGTCGGTAGTATTTGCAAGCTCATCCACAATCGGCGCTTGCATTCTGCACGGGCCGCACCAGCTCGCCCAAAAGTCCACAAGCGTTTTGCCGCTGTCGGTGATTTCGTTAAATTCGTCAATCGTAGGGTTTTGAATTACCATTATGTTTTCTCCTTGTTTTTAGTATTCCACGGCGTTGCGTTTTCTTACATGTTCGCAAGTTTTTTTGCCGCGGCAAGATAGATTTCGTAGTTTTTGAACAGCTGGCGCACGGGGAAGTTTTCGTCCGCGCGGTGCATATTTATATCGATATTGAGCGGGGTGCAACCGAACGCCACCGCGTTGGGCAATTCCCTTGCGTACGTGCCGCCGCCTACTTGTAACGGCGGAGTCATATCGCCAGTTATACCCCTGTACACTTCGAGCAGTGCCGTGATAAGCGGCGCGTCCTCGGCAATATACAAATTCTCATGGTAGTCGCGTATGGTTGCTACACAACCCGTTTTTTCCTCTAACTGTTTTGCGACGTAGTCGGCAGTCACGCCGAGCGGCAGACGGAAGTCTATAAGCAGTTTAAGCGTGTCGCCGTCCAATTCCGCTTGCGACAAACACATAGTCGTTACGCCGCTTTTAGGGTCGTCCACGTACACGCCCAGTCGCTGTGCCGCGTCCTTGGCGCAAAGGTATTGGTAAATCTTGGGCAAGCATTCCGTGCCGATAGCGTCGTTGCACGCCGCCAAAAATCCGAGCGTTTTCCACAACGCGTTGTCGCCCTTATCGGGAGTGGAAGCATGTTCGGCAGTGCCGAGCGCCGTCACGTCTATGTTCTTACCGTTGTAAATTTCGTACTGCGAAAAGTTGTTGCCGCCCTCGATTATGCGCGCGGCAATCGGCTGCTTTTTGAACAGCTCGGCAGTGACCGTACCGCCGCATAATTCATCCAAATACTTGGCAAGCGGGCTGTTAGCTACAATGCCGACGGTGGACTTGTCCGGCACGGCGTTGGCGCACTCCGCGCCACTAATCGCCGCTATATTCTTTGCCAGCTTTTTGTCCTTGAAGTTGAGTATGATATGTGCAATGCCCTTTTCGGCATTTATAAGCGGGAACTCGCTGTCGGGCACAAACGACGCTACGGGCACCTCGCCGCCGTTGGCAAGATAGTATCTTATGCACGAGCTGCCGCGTTCCTCGTCCGCACCGACAATTAAGCGCACGCGGCGTTTAAGCGGCGCGCCTTGAAGTTTGAGCGTACGCAATGCGTGCAAGCACACGACCACTGCGCCCTTGTCGTCGCCTACGCCCCTGCCGTAGACCTTGCCGTCTTCCTCCACCATTTTGAAGGGGTCGCTCGCCCAGCCGTTGCCTGCGGGCACGACGTCCAAGTGTCCTAAAATGCCGATGCACTCCTCGCCCGAACCGACCTCGGCGTACGCGCAATATCCGTCCATAATTTCCGCTTTCAGTCCGTAGCCATGCGCCTTGTTTACAAACCAATTAAGCGCGTCCAAGCATGCTTGTCCGTACGGCGCGCCGTCGGTCGGCTGCGAGTACACGCTGGGGATAGCCACGATTTCCGCAAGGTCGTCCAAAATTTCACGGGTCAACATTTCATCCATAATACTGTCCTTTTTGCTTGCGTTTTGAGCGCAAAAGCATTACAATTATTATTGGTTATTACAATCACAGATTGATTCTTCGATTTCTGACAATTAGTCAATATCGAAAATTCATTTCCGTAATTGTGATTGAATTGATTATATCACGACCTTACAGATAAGTCAAGGAGAGAATATGGTTCGTACGAGATTTGCACCCAGCCCCACGGGGTACTTGCACATAGGCGGATTGCGCACCGCGCTTTACGCCTACCTTTTCGCCAAAAAGAACGGCGGTAAATTCATACTCCGCATAGAGGACACCGACCAAAACCGCGAGGTTGCGGGCGCTGTGGATATTATTATTTCCGCGCTGGACAAGGCGGGCATCCACTACGACGAAGGCCCTATCGTTGGCGGCGACTACGGCCCGTACGTTCAGTCCGAGCGCAAAGAGATTTATCTTAAATACGCGCAGCAACTGCTGGAAAGCGGCGACGCGTACTGCTGCTTTTGCTCCAAGGAGCGGCTTGCCGAAATGCACGAAAAGGGCGCGACCAAGTACGATAAGCACTGCTTGCATCTTAGCAAGCAAGAGGTGCAAGAACGCATTGCGCGCGGCGAGCCGTATGTTATCCGTCAGAATATACCGGAGAGCGGCACACACACCTACCACGACGAGGTGTTCGGCGACGTGACGGTTGACTACAAGGACCTCGAGGACAACATTCTTATCAAGTCGGACGGCATGCCCACGTACAACTTTGCAAACGTTATTGACGACCACCTTATGGGCATTACGCATTGCATACGCGGCGTGGAATACCTTATGTCCACACCCAAGTACAACCTTTTGTACGACGCGCTGGGCTGGGAGCGCCCCGTGTACATCCACCTGCAACCGATAATGCGCGACAGTCAGCACAAGCTGAGCAAGCGCGACGGCGACGCGGGCTTCGAGGACTTTTTGCGCAAGGGCTTCCTTCCGCACGCGATAGTCAACTATATCGCGTTGCTCGGCTGGAATCCCAAGGACAACAACGAAAAAATGTCTATGGCGGAGCTTACCGACAAGTTCTCCATCGAAGGCTTGCAAAAATCGTCGTCCATATTCGACGAAACCAAAATGCGTTGGCTCAACTCCTTGTACGTTAAGGAAATGAGCGCGGAGGACTTTCACGCCGCCGCCCTTCCCTACTACAACGAGTATTACCCGAACAAGGATATAGACTACAAATATCTTTCCGAGCTGTTGCAATCGCGCGTGGAAATACTTACCGACATAAAGGAACGCGCGGCGTTTTTGAACGCGTTCGATAACTTCGACGTCGAATTGTTTGTAAACAAAAAGTGGAAGACCACCGTCGACATGGCGCGCGAGCTTATTGACGACTGCATAGCGGCCACCGACACGGACGACATGAACGCGGCGCTCGAACAGCTTGCCGAACGCAAAGGACTGAAAAAAGGTCAAGTGCTATGGATACACCGCATAGCGCTTACGGGCGCGGCTGCCACCCCCGGCGGCGGCGCGGAAATGATGAAGCTTTTCGGCAAAGCGGAAGCGATGCGGCGGCTTAACGAAGTTAAAAAAATACTCGGCGCGTAATCGAATTACAATATAATTTTTCGGATTAGGCTTGACAAGCCGAATAAAATAGAGTAAACTTAGTTTGTTATGGAAAACACCAAAAACAATAACAACAATAATAGTTCGGTCGCAAGACTTGTGGGCGTGGCGCTCGCGCTGTTGTTTGTGTT
The DNA here is from genome assembly GCA_947178255.1 of uncultured Clostridia bacterium. Taxonomy (GTDB): domain Bacteria; phylum Bacillota; class Clostridia; order Christensenellales; family Pumilibacteraceae; genus Anaerocaecibacter. The sequence goes on from CAMWXP010000031.1 coordinate 8,449, forward strand.
GCTCGTTATCGCGCTGATTGTCAATCTTGTCAAGCTGGGCGCGGCAAACGACCGCAAGGACGCGTTGGAAGCGCAAAGCGCAAAGCTCGATCGGCTTATAGAAAAGAACGACAATATGATCGAGTATTGCAGCTCCGCCGAGTTTATCGAAGAATACGCACGCGAATATTTGGATATGAAATATCGCGGTGAGACGGTTATCGGCGGCAAAAGCGAGGAAGAATAACAACAAACAAAGGTCGCGGAAATTTCCACGACCTTCTTTATTAGAAGCTTTACAAGGAGAACGCTTATGCGCGCGGCAATAGATATAGGCTCCAACTCGGTGCGGCTTGCACTGTCCGACGGGACAACGACGTCGCAAATAACGCAGCTCGCTTTGGGCATACAAAATAGCGGCATGCTTTCCCCTGTCGGCGTTACGGCAACGATAGAGGCGCTCAAACAATTTAAGGCTATATGCGACGAGCGCGGCGTGACCGATATTTTTGTATTCGCAACCGAAGCGGTGCGACGCGCAAAGGACGGCGACGAGTTTTGCAAGAAAGTAAAAGCCGTTACTGATTTGACGGTGAACGTCCTGTCCGGTATACAGGAAGCCGAGCTTGCGCTTAAAGGCACGACCAAGCCCGACGGTCCCGTAACGGTGTGCGACCTCGGCGGCGGCAGCCTTGAAATAATATCCTCATTTGACGGCAAAAAACCCGATTATATAACCAGCCTGCCGCTCGGCGTGGTGGTGCTGAAAAGTATGTTTAACGGCGACTACCGTCGAGCGATAGACGAGATGCCGAGAATGCTTACCGAATGCTGCAGCGTTCCGCGTAACTACACGGTAGTGTTGTGCGGCGGAAGCGCATGCAATATTGCCGCAGCAATGCTCAACCTGAAAGTATACGACAAAAATGCGGTAAGCACCAAGTTTACCGCAAAACAGCTGGACGACATTATGCCTATACTTTTAAGCAAAAGACTGCCGGTGTTACGCCCGATATGTACAAAGCGTGCCGACACACTTCCCTACGGCGCGATACTTTTCCAAACTCTTTTGAACTACCTCGGCGCAACCGAATTTTACGTATCCGACGCAAGCAACCTCGAAGCAGTGTTGCAAGATAATTAAGAATTAAGAATGCAGAATTAAGAATTAAAAAAGAGGTTGAGATTCCTCGCGTTGCTCGGAATGACAATAAAAATTATTTTTGTCATTCTGAACGCAGTGAAGAATCTCAACCTTTTTCATTTTAATAGAACGAATTAATAGAAAGTTACGAACTTTATTGAGTAAATATCGCAGAAGCAAAGCTTGTCGCCGCACGACACCCCCACGTATGCGTTGCCCACAAGGTAGAGGTCGCCGCAAATTGAGCGCACCGTGCCGTCAAACAAAGATATCTCTATCTTGACGCGTTTACCTATGTTTGCCGCAAATAGTTGCTTCCAAAGTCCGACGTTGTTTTCCGAATTGTAATCGGGCAACGGGTCGGGAATGTTGATGTCCACCGGTCTGTTTTCGCAGTCCATATGTATATCTCCTTTTAATTAATTAAGAATTTAGAATGCAGAATTAAGAATTGTTAATAAGGTTGAGACTCCTCGCGTTGCTCGGAGTGACAAAAGAATGTTTTGTCTTACGAAGCAGCCATGCTATTACGTGTTATAGTAGCTACTTGTCGGCGAGTAAAAGCAATGGTCGCCTATGCGAGTGCGCAGGTAGCCGTTGTTGTTGGGAAAGTTGCTGCGGCATGTTGCGGAGTACGGATTGAAAAACCACAGCGCGTCCGCCGTGTCCGACAGCCGCCCGCCGTTTATCGCCCACTGCGCAATGTCGTAGTGAATGGGTTCGGGGGTCAGGTTGAATATGCTTTGCGGCTGGTCGGTTGCGCACTCGAACTGGCGCGGCGCAAAAATAACGTCGCGTATAGTGTTGTACCTGCCGTATTCGCCCCTATCCATGTTTACCCTATTCATCAATACCGAAGCCACGGCGCGCATGCCGCTTTCGCCCTCGCCGCCCGCTTCGCACTTGATAAGCCTTGCCAAAAGTTCCAGTTCATCCATAGTAATAGTGTTTATGCCGCCCGCCGAATAAATGTGCAACAAAAAAATCCGCAGCAAGCGGATTGTTTTTGTAGATTGTTTTAATAGTAATCAAAGCTTATAGCTAATACCTATCACTATTTGTCGTTTATTCGGTTTCGTTATCTTCGGCTTCGGTTTTTTCCATCACGTCGTCGTCTACTATTTTGGCGCGCTTTTTGCCCATAACGGCAACGGTCACCTTTTCGTCGGTTTCGTAAAAACGATTTGAAAACGCGCCGTATTCTACTCCGTCGGCGATAACGATTACTCTATAAGCAACTCCGGATATGCGCACGCTTCCGCCCGCCCTCATTGTGCTCGTACCTGCCATAAAGCATGCTTTGACTTTGCCCTCAGTAATCTTTTTAGCTTTGCTGATATCGCCGTTTGTTGCTTTTGCACGGCTTACCGCCATAACGATAAAAGTCGTGATAAGAACTACTCCGACTATTGCGGCGCATATTATAGCGCCGACGAATATTCGATTTATAAGAAGGACCGTCGCCGTGATGAGAAGGGCAAAAAGAGAAAAGAAACAAGTAAGTCCTACCGGCAGTCCCCACTTGGGCGCATGCTTCATGCCTTCCGCTATGCTTTCCATCTCGTAATTGGCCATATTGGTTCGGCTTGCGTAGCGATTTGTGCTGTTGACCGCGGCTATCATATTTTGCTCGTGCTCTTTTTTCGACGGCGTTTGCTCCTTCGCTTCGTCACCGCTTGCTTCGTCTATGGCGTCCGTCTTGTCGACCGCCGTGTTCGTCGTGTTCGTCGTGTCCGTCGTGTCCGTCGTATCAGACTCCAACTTTCTGATACTGCGAATCTTCCATGTAAGCACAATAGCTATGAGTATTGCCATCACCACCGGTACGCCAACCTCAAATGCGAGCATACCGACGAAAGACAGCGTATTGTTGTTGGTACGATTGCCGACTATAAAGCACGTCACTCCTATAACTATCGGAATCAACACCAAAACGTGGAGCACAATAAAACGTATCCATGCAATGCGGTCGTCCTTTTTGTCCTGCGCCTGTTCGGCCTTTTCTTTTTCGTTCAGTTCGTCCTGCTCGGCCTGCGGCTGTTCGGTTTTTTCGGCCTCTTCCAATTCGTTCTCCACCATTTAATTTACCTCATTATTCTTTATATCTCGCCCGCAAGCTTGACCGCGGCGGCAACTGCGACATGGGTGGAATCGGTAGCCTTTAGGTCGAGAATTGTGTTCGGTTCCCACTTTTCTCCCGAAAGGCTGTCCGCCGTTATAAAGAAGGTGTAAAACTCCGTGCCGCGGAAATTAGAGCACGCCTGTAATGCTGCGCTTTCCATATCGACGGCGACGCAACCGTTTGCGCGCATTTCGTTAAGGCGCGTGCGCGTTTCGCGGTAGAACCCATCGGTAGTCCATGCTCCGCCCACAAGCGTTTTAATCCCGACACTTTCAAGTACGGTTTGCACCTTTTGTGCATTCTTGATTTCCACGTATTCGGAGGCGGGCATGTAGTGATAGCTCGTTCCCTCGTCGCGGTACGCGCGGGTAGGCACAACAAACAGGTGCGGCGAAGCTTCGGTAAGCGCGCCGCAAATACCGAACGCGATAACCTTTTTAACGCCGCCCACCAAAACCTCCTCCAATGCGGAAACGGCGGCGGGCGCGCCGACGGGCGTAAGATACACAACCGTTGTTTTGCCGTTGTTGTCAAACGTGTAAAGCGGAATATCCACCGACCCGCGCATAACTCCGGTCTGCTTTGCGCCGGTGTGCTTTAACAGCGTATCGAATATGTATCTGCTGAAAGTGGTAATTGCAATATCAGCCTCTATATGTTCGCCGCGCGGCGATATAAGTCCTTCCTCGTCTATAAACCTAATCATAATGACACTCCTTTGATTAAATATACCATATAATAGTCGAGTTTTCAAGTATTTTAAAAAGGTTGAGACTCTTCACTGCGTTCAGAGTGACAAAATAAAATCTTTTCCATAATTCCGAATTCATAATTCCGAATTCCGAATTGAAAAAACCGCCCGCAGGCGGTTTTTTGTTTTAGCCGTTATTGGCTTCGGTTACGATTTGTTTAAGCGCATTATAAGTTTCGGTTGTATTGGCCCTGACCTTGACTGGCGTTATCTTATACGTTTCATAACGCGTGCCGTCGTCGGCGACCCTATTGGTTGCGTACTCGTAAATATACGGGTATAAGTAAATTTCGCCGACGCTGCCGTCCGTATTGCCTATAAGCACCTTTACGCGGTCGAAGTAAATAGTTTCGCCGTCGACCGTAAGCTTTTGCGCAAGCGTCGTGTCAAGCTCGCCGTTCACCACCGCGTCGGCATAAATGTATTCAACCATATACTCGGTAGAGGTAGCGGTTTTTTCGTTGATATCTGCGGAAGCGAGCGTTATCTTTTTGCCCTCGCTGTTGCGCGCAAAATTGTACGAATAATCCCAGTTCCACTGCAAAACGGCGTTCATAACGCTGAAATCCATTTTGCCGAGCGCCGTGCGGATTTTGCTTTGCGCGGAGCTTGTGGTAAAAAGCGGTGCGGAGCTGTCCAAATCATACAGCTCATAGCGCTCGCTCTTATTGGCGTCGGGAGTTTTAAGCCCGTCCAGCGGATCGACGCGAACACTGCACATAACCGCTATAGCTATAAGCAAAAGCGCGGTGATCGCGGCTACTATAATAACCGCTATGTTCGCCTTTTTGTGCGAAGCCTTTACAGCCTCCGCAACAGATACGTCGTTCTTTTTGTTCTTCTTTGCCATATTGTTTTCCGTCCGAAAAAATGGTTTGTGTCTTTTGTATTATTTATTGTCGCCGTTATCGCCGTCGTCCGTCTTTTTGGTCGAACGTTTGCGGGGCGTCTTTTTTGCGGGAGTTTCTGTATCCGCTTGCTCGGCAGGCTCGACTTGCTCGGGCGCGGTTTCCGTTTGTTCCGCAGTCGGCTGTTCGGGTTCGCTTGTCGGCTGCTCGATCGTCGGCTCCACAGACTCCTTTACCTTATCTTCTACGGGCGCAGGCGTTTCAGTCACATTGACCGGCGCGAAGTCCGGAAGAGTTTTGATAGGCGCTTTTTCCATAGCCTCGCGGTGCGCGGACTTGCGGTCTAACCGCTCGTTAAGCGCAGCTTTAACTTCCTCCGGCGTTGCGCCGTTGATTATCATTTCTACTTCTTCGGAGTAAATGGTTTCGCACTCGATAAGCACGCGCGCCATTGTGTCCAAAATCTTGCGATTGTCTTTGAGTACCTTGACGGCGGTGGCATGTGCCTCGTCGATCAAACGCTTGATTTCCGCGTCGATTTGCGCTGCAACCGTTTCCGAATAAGAGTGCTGCGACTGGTAGTCACGACCTAAGAAAACCTCTTGGCTGCCACCGTGGAACACCGTGCCCACCTTGTCGGACATACCCCATTCGGTAACCATTTTGCGCGCAATGTTGGTGGCTTGTTGAAGATCGCCCACCGCACCGGTGGTGTAGTCCTCTATAACAAGCTCCTCGGCCGCCCTGCCGCCCATCGCGCTGGCAAGCCTGCCGACAAGCTGGCTGACCGAGATAAAGCTGTTGTCGTTGTCGGGACGGTACATCGTGTAGCCGCCCGCCTGACCGCGCGGAATAATGGTGACTTCGTGAACGGGATCGCAGCCCTTGGTCAAGCACGATACTATTGCGTGACCGGCCTCGTGATAAGCGGTGATGCGCTGATCGACGGGAGTGACAAGCCGCGACTTCTTTTGCGGGCCCATTTCCACCTTATCGATAGCCTCGTACATATCCTCCATGCTGATGCGCGTGCGATCCTCGCGTGCCGCAAGAATAGCCGCCTCGTTAAGCATGTTTTCGATATCCGCACCGGAGAACCCGCTGGTAATGCGTGCAAGCGTTTGGAAGTCCACGTCGGACGCAAGCGGTTTGTTGCGCGCGTGCACCTTGAATATAGCTTCTCTGCCGCGCACGTCGGGAAGATTGACGTAGATTTGACGGTCGAACCGTCCCGGGCGCATAAGCGCGGGATCGAGTACGTCGCTGCGGTTTGTTGCCGCCATGACGATAATGTGCTCGTTGGATTCAAAGCCGTCCATTGCGACAAGCAGCTGGTTGAGCGTTTGCTCGCGCTCGTCGTTGCCTCCGCCCATACCGGCGCCGCGCTGACGACCGACTGCGTCTATCTCGTCGATGAACACTATGCACGGCATATTCTTTTTGGCTTGGTCGAACAAATCGCGCACACGCGACGCGCCCACGCCGACAAACATTTCCACAAAATCCGAGCCGGACTTGCTGAAAAACGGCACGTTCGCCTCGCCCGCAACCGCCTTGGCAAACAACGTTTTACCTGTTCCCGGAGGGCCGACAAGCAACACGCCGTGCGGCACGCGTGCGCCGACTGCGGTAAACTTTTGCGGGTTCTTTAAAAACTCGACAATTTCTTTGAGTTCTTCTTTTTCCTCTTCCGCGCCAGCAACGTCGCTGAACCGCACTTTAAGCTGGTTCTGCATATTGGCCTTGGTCTTGCCAAAGTCCATAGTCGTGCGCGTGGAATTACTCATGGCTCGGAACATAAACACCATAAGCACCACAAGCAGCACAAGCGCAAGCACTGGGATAATATAGTCCGTTATGGAAGTTGCATAGCGGTCGTTAAACGAAAGGTTTATTGCTTTGTATTCGGCGTTGTAATCGGGACTTTCTTTGTCTGTCACCCTCGCCTCATATTCCTTAACGGCATCTATTACGAGCTCGTAGCGCGCGTAAACCTTGTAAGCGACTTTTTTGCCGCTCTTGGTGGTTTTGACGTACGCCGTATCGTTTTCCAAATAGATTTCTACAACGCTGCCTTTATTGATATCGCTGTTAAGCTCGGTATAAGTTTTGTCCTCCACTCCCGTGGCGGCGTAAACCACTACCCAAATTATTACTCCTATAAGAATAACGCTTATAACGGCGATTAATACCTTGGTACTTGTTTTCAACGTGGAATCCTCCGCATACTGATTAGTATATCACACTTGCGGGAATTGTACAAGCGTTTTGCCGCCTTTACATGATTTTTAATGGAGTTTTAATCTTTTAAAGTCGCCCCTCATCCACCACTTCGTGGTCCCCCTTCCCCCACGGGGAAGGTATTCATGCCGAAAAGCTGTACCACCCGAGACCTTCCCCCACGTGGGAAGGTGCCCGAAGGGCGAATGAGGGCAATCACTAAAATTCATCCTTATTTTAATTCCGAATTCATAATTCCGAATTCCGAATTAAATAAACGACAAAGCCCGACGGTTTCCCGTCGGGCATAAAGTCTGTTTAGGTATAATATATTATCGGTTATTACGCAGCAGCGGTAATGACAATCGACTCAACGTCGCCGGAAGCAGTCAAGGTTACCGTAATATTGTAAGTACCCGCTAATGCCGTAATGTCGCTGGTGCCTACTTCCCAGTCCGTCGGCACAGTCACTTTATCGCCCCATCTGTAATCACCGTACACGGTGGTGCCTTCAACTTCCCAGCGAAGCTGCAATGCGCCTGCGGTCAATTCGACGTTGGATAACGTAGCTGTCCATTTGCCGTTCTCGCCCTTGACAAAGTCTACTTTGTCGGCAGCGGCAGGGCCGTTCCATCCGGTTGCGACAGCAGTTCCCCATGCGCCCAAACCGGTTGCCGCGGTGATATCGTCCGACAAAGGCGAATCCTGAACAGCCGTGAATACAGGGGCATCTCCGGTCAAATCGAGAGTAATCGTGTACATACCGGACGTCAATGCCTTAATGTTGCTCTGGCCTTCCGCTGCGAAATAAGTGAGCGTATCGCCTTCTGCCGGCAATGCGCTATTCGTTATGGCATCGGTCCAATCCTGTGCAACTATCGCAACTTGGAACTCTGCGTTCTTTTTGATTTCCACGCTTGCGGTCTTATAAATGCCGGCGGTTTCGGTCTCGGTGAAGTAAATAACTCCCTGAACGCCAACAGCACCGACTTCTGCCCAGCCGTTGTACACAGAACCGCGCAAATAGTAATCCTTTGCAACGGTTACTTCGCAAGTAGCGGTCTTGCCGCCCTGCGCCGCGGTGATGGTTGCAGTACCGGGTTTAACTGCGGTGATTTTGCCGTTTGCGTCAACCGTGGCGATTTCGTCATCCGAGCTTGTATAAGCAACAGAACCCGTCGCGTTGGCGGGAGTAACGGTTGCGGTAAGCGTTTCGTTTCCACCGGCGTGCAAAGTTGTTTCCGTTTTGTTGAGCGCAATGCTCTCTACAGCGACCAACTGACCCGCTGCAACTACAGTTACTTCGCAGGTAGCAAGTATCTCTTCGTCAGCGGCGGAGCAAACGGTGATTGTCGTTTTACCCGCTGCGACAGCAGTAACATTGCCTTCCGCGTCAACGGTTGCATAGTCTTCTTCGCTGGAATACCATTCCACGGACGGGTCGTCCGCGTCTGCGGGCTCGATGGTAGCCGTCAGTTTGAACGACTGACCTACTTCCAAGCTTTTCTCAGTCTGATCGAGCGTAATCTTGGTTATTTGCTTGGGCGCCTTTTCGGTAGCCTCGCCGTTGTACACATAGGAAACAACGGGGTCTGTGCCGCTTACGTCAAGCTTAATCGTGTAGTTGCCCTCTTCCTTAACAAGGTAGTTGTATTGACCGGTAATACTGGTGGTGTCGGGACCAATCTTGGCGTCTTCATCGGCTTTTTGAGTTGCGTCGTAGCTGTTGTCCCAGTTCAACTGGAACTGACCCCACTCCTTGCCCTCGTAACGGACCTTGAACGTATCGCCCTTCCACATATCGAGTTTGATCTCGAATATGTTGGCGTTATCGGTCGCGCTGAAACGATTGGCGTCGGTGACGTTATCCCACTCGGGGGTAGCTTTGATAGTGCCCGCAAGCCAGTACGGTACTGCTGTCGGCGTGGGATCGGTCTTGCCGTCGTCGCCGCCGCAAGCCGCCAAACCGCAACCTACGCTAAGCGCAAGCGCTGCGCAAAGTCCGACTGATAAAAGTCTTTTTGTAGCTTTCTTCATAATTTTCCTCCACGAAAATATACGGATTTTTTTCCCGTTTACAGTATTGTAATATATTTTTATGCGTTTGTCAATAAGCAAAATGGAAATTTTTCCAAATTTTCACAAGAATTCATATTAAATACAAAATTAATGTATAGCCCTCTTTACCGCGTCGCGCCAACCGTCTATAAGGCACGCGCGGGTGTAGTCCGACATATTAGGCGCAAAAACGCTGTCCCCGCTCTTGGGCGCGGCAAGCGAATTTCCGTCGTATACGCTTGTTGCAAG
>CAMWXP010000032.1 GCA_947178255.1 uncultured Clostridia bacterium
TTCCCAGTGGTACCGGGTTTAGTTGTTGTGTTGCCGTCATCGCCGCAGAAAGCGACTCACAAAGCAAACACGACAACAGCTAATATAGATAATAATAACGTTTTAATCTTTTTCATAATTAACCTGCAAAGTGATTGCACTGATATATCGCGTCTTCAAACGCTTGGTTTACAGGCGTTCCGTTGAAGACCGCAGCCATAAGCTTACCTACCTCGTCACGTGCTCTCGACGATCCGACAAACGCGGGCGAAGTAAAGTACGATGAGGAGTTGTCCATACAAGTCTTAACTGCCGTTTGGATTAAGTTATCAAAACCGTCTGCCTCGGCAATACCTGCTTGATAAATTTCGTTTTCCGTCGCAGTCTTGATTACCGGAGCGTAGCCTGAGTCAAAGGAAAACTCGGCTTGGAAATCAATGCTTGTGGTAAGGAATTTGGAGAACAACCAGCTGGCAAGCACCTTTTGCGGGTCGTTATCCTTGAATATGCATATGGACGGTCCCTGAGATATCGCCTTGGGATTTGTCTTATCAATCTGCGGTATAGGCGCTATACCTACCTCAAACTTGCGCGTGCTTACACCGCCTACCGTAACTCTGTCCGGCATTTGATAGGACGCGCCGGCGGAAGAGCCGATGCACATATATACGTCTTGTGCCGTGAACGCGCCGGAAGTGTAAGAACCGTTATTGGTTTCGGAAGTCAAAACGTAACCGTTGTCAAACCAGCCCTTGAACCGATTAACAAAATTGCGATTGGTTTCGTTATTAAAACGGTATTTTTCGCCGGTAGCCGATGTGTACGGCGAATCAAGCTGTGCGCACATCGTAATAAACCAGTTTGCTTCCGAGTCGTAGCCGAGCGGCGTTTTGGTCGGAGCTTTGGTCTTTATCTGTTGGCAAACGCTTTCCATTTCGTCCCACGTTGTAGGAACGGTAAGGTCGTTGGCGTCAAAGAACGTCTTGTTATAGTAAAGAACCTCGGTCGATTTGGCAAGCGGAAGCGTGTACATAGTCGAGCCGTCGCCAAACTGATAGCCCTCATTGTAGTAGGCTTCGAAGAACGCTTCCTTTTGCTCCTGGGTATATCCGATAGGTTCTTCTTTATCTTCGGCAACTTTTACCTTTATATCCTTAAAATCGCCGTCGGGAAGGAAATCGTTTAACGGAAGCACTGCGCCTGCCTCGTTGTACATTGCTACGTGGTCGGGATAGCAATATGCCAAATTAGGCTGGGCACCTGCGTATATTTCGGTTACTATCGTGTCGCGCACGTCCTCGTATTTACCGAATACACGGCTGGCATCAACCTTGATGTTGGGATAAATCTTGTTGAATTTCTCGATGTAGTCCGCAAGAATTTTTTGTTTGCTCTGACCCATTGTGTGATAGAATTTAATTTCTACCTGCTTTTCCATGTCAAAGCCACCTTCGGGCATGACAAAGTCTTTTACTTTGCCTTTGCCTCCACCGCCGCAGCCGACAAGACCGCCAAACGACAAGCATGCCATCATACCTGCCAACACGATTGCACCAAGCTTCTTTTTCATAAACTTTCTCCTTTAAGTTTAGTTTTTTATCCTTTAAGTCCGCTCTTCGATACTCCGCGCATTATGTATTTGCGGAAGAACAAGAATACCAAGAATAGCGGTATAGTGACCAAAACGACAGCGGCCATTTGCGCAGGGAAATCGGGTATGCCGTATTCCGTGGTAAAGTGTCCGCGCAATCCTACCGTAATCAGCTGTTTGGCACTATCGGTAATTACCAAGTTAGGCCAAGCATAAGTGTTCCAAGCGCCCATCATTTTAAGTATGGTAATGGAAACAAGCGTAGGCGCCGCAAGCGGTATCATAACCTTCCACAGGTATTTAAAGTCGCTCGATCCGTCTACCTTGGCTGCAAGATACAGCTCGTTGGGTATTTGCATAAAGTTTTGCCGTAGCAAGTATATGTAAAATACGCTTACAAGGAACGGTACGATAAGTACGGTATAAGTGTTTTGCCACTCTAAGTCGCTGATTGTTACATAGTTTGTTACGGTAAACAGCTCGCCCGGGATCATCATTGTGGCAAGCAATGCGCCAAACAGTATGTTCTTGCCCTTGAATTCCAGCCGCGCAAACGCAAATGCCGCAAGCACCGTGATTATAAGCGACAGCAATGTGGATACTATGCCAACTATGCATGTGTTAAGGAACAGCTGCCCAAGGTTGAGTCCGTCGGCATCAAACGCCTTGGCGTAGTTGGACCATTGAAACTGGTGCGGCCACAACGTCGGTACGGACAGATTGTATTCGCTGGTAGTCTTTACCGAGGAAATAAGCATCCAGTAGAACGGGAACAGCACGACAAGCGCCATTATGCCGAGGAATATATACAGCCCGATTTGAACGAATATCTTGACGACAAGTTGCTTTTTCGACACCGCGTCGATATCCCTCTTTTTCATTACCTTGTCCGCGGTGGCTATATCGTTATCTTGCGGGGCAGCCTGCTCGGAAACAACTGCCTGTTCTTTTACGTTTTCAGTCATATTTTCCGTCATATACCCACCTCCTTAATAATGAACCTTCTTTTTGCTTACGTACAAATTTATCATTGTTACAACAAATATGATAGCAAACAAAATGAGTGCCGCGGCGCTTGCCTGTCCTTGGTTGTTATCTTTAAGACTGTCGTAAATATATCCGACCATAGTGTTCATATTGGTTCTGAAATTAGTGTGTGCAGGACCCATGTTATTGCCGAATATACCGACTACGCTCGAATATTCCTTGAACCCGCCGATAAAGCCTGTTATTACAACATAAGCGATCATCGGCGACAGCAGCGGAACGGTTATGCGCCAGAACGTGCGGAAGCGAGAAGTTCCGTCAATCTTGGCCGCGTCGTAATACTGCTTGTTTACGCCTTGAAGTCCGCCCAAAAGTACGAGAATTTTAAACGGCAGCGCATTCCATACTATGTAAATTATAAGCACCGCCATGTTGGCCCATCTTTCGGATGGATCATATCCGCTTATCTTTCCGTTAACCCAGTTTATCGGCTTGCCGCCAAACGCTTTGATTATATTATTGATAATACCAACCGAGTCGGGCGCGTTAGTGGCGCTGCCGCCTACCATACTGAACATTGCCATAAATACCATACCGATTGCTATCGAGTTGGTAACGTACGGCAGGAAGAATATGGTTTGCATCCCCTTTCGTATAAACTTAATCGAATTAAGTGCAACAGCTATGAGAAGTGCAAGCATTGTTGAAATAGGCACCGTAATAACACACAAAAGCAATGTGTTGCCAAGACAGTTGATAAATCCGGCATACGTCGCTACGTCAACAAAGTTGGCAAAGCCGAACTCGAACGTTTCTCCGCGTATCATAGCAAGGCCGTTATAGCCTTCCAACAACGACATTCTGACAGTGTTGATTATAGGCCATACCGTAAATACTCCGAGCAAAACTAACGTCGGCAACAAGTATAACCAAGCTTTCCACTGATTTTTAGTACTCGTTTTAGCCATACATTAATCCTTTTTATCCGTCTTCGCGGCGGTAGATTTTTTGGTAGTTGCCGTGGACTTTTTGGCAGTCGCGGGTTTCTTTGCTGTCGTTGTAGTCTTTTTGGCAGTAGTGCCGGTAGACTTCTTTGCAGTCGCCGCAGGCTTCTTAGCGGCAGTCGCGGTAGTCTTTTTAGCAGTAGTTGATTTCTTTGCCGTAGTTGTCGTTTTCTTTGCCGTAGTAGCAGGCTTTTTGGTTGTTGTTGTCTTTTTTGCCGCAGGCTTTTTGGCGGGAGCCTTCGCAGGCTTTTCTTCCGCTGCAACAGGCTCCTCTACTGCAACAGGTTCGCTTTCCGATACTGTTGCCGCCTGTTCGTCCTCGGGTGCCGATTGTTGTTCCGCCTCGGGCGCCGATTGAACTTCGGGCGCGGCGTCGGTGGCAGCCGCAGGCTCGTTTGCCGCCGATTCGGGCGAAGGCGCCATAGCCTCGACGACTGCGGCCGTTTGCTCTATGTTCTCGGCCGTCGGCTCGACATGCGCTTCGTCTACTGCGGGCGGCGCATTTTCCGTCATTTCTGCTTTGCTATCTGCGCTTACCGCTGTTTCTTTCTTTTTGGAGAAAAGACCTTTAATGCCGTCAATCGCTCTGACGAATATGTTCTTTTTGGGCGCGGGCGCAGTGGCTTTCTTATCCACATCGTCGGCTTCGCGCGGGAGCGGGCCGTTATGCGTAACGTAACCCTGACCTTCCGCTTCCATTTCGGCTATCATTTGCTCGTGCGCGGCAAGCTGGTCGCCGAAGTAAACACGCTGCTCGGTTTCTTTATTGAATATAAGCACCTTGTGCGGTTTGAGATTGAATTTGACGGTTACGTCCTCGTTGGCCTTTTCTTGCTCGGCACCGTCAGCGGACGCTGTATGATCTACCGAACTGCCCGAGCTTCCGCCCGCGATATTGCCCATTTCGTCCGCGGAAATGATTGAGCGGACAACGGGGTTAAGCGAGCTTTCGCACGTAGATACGACCGAAATATCTCTACCCATAACGTCGATACCGGTAAGCGTGGTACTAAGCTTGCCGTTTTTATCGAGAATAAATCCCTCGGGACGAATACCGACGTAAACTTCTTGATCTTCTACGCCGTCTACGTCAAGCACGCACTCCTCGCCTATGTACAGTTTGCCGTTTTCCACTTTGCCTGTAAACACGTTGATAGGCGGCGCGCCTAAGAACTTGGCTACGAACAAGTTTGCGGGATCGTCGTATACCCACTGCGGCTTGCCCGTCTGCATTATTACGCCCAACTTCATAATTACTATGTAGTCGGATATGGACATAGCTTCTTCTTGGTCGTGCGTGACGAATATAGTTGTAATTTGCGTACGACGCTGTATGCGGCGGATCTCTTCGCGAGTCTGCAATCTCAAACGTGCGTCGAGGTTGGAAAGCGGCTCGTCCAAAAGAAGCACTCTCGGCATCTTGACAAGCGCACGAGCGATTGCTACGCGCTGCTGCTGTCCACCCGAAAGCTCGGACGGCTTGCGATCCATAAATTCCTCTATCTGAACAAGCTTGGCTGCCTCGGATGCGCGAGTCAACATTTCCTCTTTGGAAAGCTTGTTTTCGCCTTTTAAGTTCTGCAACGGGAACAGTATGTTTTGCTGTACGGTCATATGCGGATAAAGCGCATAGTTTTGGAAAACAAGACCGATACCGCGATTTTCGGGCGAAAGCTTGGTTACGTCGTCGTCGCCGAAAAATATTTTGCCACTCGACGGTTCCTGCAATCCGCTTATCATATACAGCGTAGTGCTTTTGCCGCAACCGGAGGGGCCCAAAAGGCAAACGAGTTTACCGTCGGGGATTTCAAGGTTGAAATCGTTTACGGCGATGACTTCGTCTTTGACCTTTTTGTTTCGGCTTGCAAAGATTTTTGTGATGTTTTGCAGTACAACTTTCATGTTTTCTTCCGCTCTCTGTTGTTTATTTTTTTGAACCTATATCAACCATTCGCCTGCGCTACAAGTTCTTTATGAGCGAGCGCCTTTTTTTCCACAAGCTCGTCTTCCGTTTGGAAAATCATTTGTGTGCGCATATCCGCCGCTACCGTGTAGGCAAGCAAATCGTGAATGAGTGTTCTATTTTTTGTTGCAAAAAACAAAACGATATTCAGCAGTGCCAATGCCGCTAACAGTATTAGCGCCAGTATTCCAAGTCCTCCGAAGATGAATAGGAATACGAGTAGCACGGGGAACATCGTTTCTATTGCGTATTTGCCGAGTATAGTTCGCGCAAAAAGCGATAAATTGGTTATCTTGACACAGTTGGGGCGAACAAGGCATATACCGAATACCTTTTTACCCACCGTTTGTCCGTTTTTAAATATAAGAGGTAAAATAAATTCCAACACTATGAATGCAAGCAACAAGCCGACAGATATCATCATAAAGAGTAGATTATATACGTATTGGTACTGCCAGTTTACCTTGTCTACGGGCGTAAGCTTTAAGCTTGCATCGTATGCGGCTTTGGTAGCCGCGTCCTCGCCTTTCGAATTGCCAAGCGTTTTCATAAGCTCGTCCAACGAGGATTTTTCGCCGTTTTTGGTGATAGTATATTCGCTGCCGGTAGTTTGATAGTCGTATCCGTAATATTCGGCGACCGCCGCTACATGCGTTTTTCGGAAATCTTCCCACTCTCCGTAATACTGGTTGGAAAGCTTTTCCTGATCGCTGTAATTGCAAATAAGCGAGAGGATGAACATGAACCCCGTTGTTAACACAACGAGGAGTATCACATCGAGCAGTGACGCAGACGCCCGCCTGACGATACCGGTTTTCCTCAGTTCAAACATTACTCGCGCTCCCAAGCGTTACGGAAATGCCAATCCGTTACCCTCGTTCCTATTATAACTCATTTTTCGGAATAAAGCAACGAATTTACGGCGTAAATTTGTATTTATTTTTGCGAATTCATGTATACATTTATACTAAATATTGTGTGCGTACACCAAGATATGCACAATACCTACCGTAATTTGCCGTCAAAAACGGCAATAACCAAGGAATTCAACGCCTATCCCCATATATCATTCGCGTATTCGGGATGGTCTATAAACGGGTTGCGGTTGCCCTGTATCTTGTAAACCTCGTTGTTGCGCGTAATTTCTATATCGTCAACAGGGTCGGCGGCGTGCCATTCGAGCATCAGTTTGATTGCCGCAGGCTCTGCCAACGACACGATATTATTGAATTTAAGCGTACCGAATGCTCCGCCACTGCCATTGGTAGTGCCGTAAACGTTGGCGTAGGTATTGTAATGCGTGTACACGTAAAACACTATGCGCGCGACGTCGCCTTTTACCTTGTCGAGCGGTTCGAAAGCGCCACCACCTATGTGTCCGCCTATCGCCACATTATTATTGCTTGTATTTTTCGACCACGCCTCTTTTCCGCCGTTTACTACGCCGAATTTATAGCTGCCGCGCGTACTGTTTAATCCACCCTCCGCAGGACGAATATGGTGCATATCGGTTCCGCCGTTTCGCGTGCCGCCGCTGACACTCGTCCACATTCCGTTGGAAAGGCTCTTGCACCATACATGCTCACGATTCCACGTGCCCGGATTGCCGCTGAACGACATAATGCTTTGTTGCGTATAAAATTCAAGAGCGCCGCCGTTGGGGCCCGGGTCGGTTAAATGTACGTATTTGGTGTTCTTGCAATCGTCATACGAAGTGTAGTACGTATGCGTTGTTGTTATAAGGTCATGTATCTGACCCAAAAGCTCATTGCCGCTCGTTGCGGTAATGCCCGAATAATACTTTTGCACTTCGGGCGAAATTGTCGTTGAGCTCTTTATGTATGTTTTAGCCTGCGAATAGTCGCTATTTTCGTAATTAGCGTCATCGCTGCACGCCTTAACCTTGATAGATTGATTGCTTTCAAGCGTTACGGAGCGTCCGGTTATCTTTGTTTCCGCACCGCTGTTTATAACGTAATAGTAGTATTGCGCATTGGCAATGCTGCCCCAAGTAGCAACGCCGTTAGTGCTTATACTGACTTGCGGCGTACCGAGCTTGGTGGGCTGCGGCGCGCCGACTATATATGTTTTAATTTGCGAATAATCGCTGTCGGTATATTCCTCGTCGTCGCTGCACGCCTTAACCTTTATTGTTTGGTTGTTGGTAAGCGTCACGCTGCGCTCGGTCGTCTTTGTTTCGGTACCGTTATCTATAATATAGAAATAATACTGCGCATTATCGACGCTGCTCCAAGAAGCAACACCGTTGCTTGCAATCGTCACTTGCGGAGTGGATAGCTTGCCGGGTTGTTGAACGGTACTTTCGGTGTAAGTCTTGTACGCGGAGAAATCGCTGTCGTCATAGTCCTCGCTACCGCTTACAGCCTTTACCGTAATGGACTCGTCATTAGACAATTGGACTGAGAGATCGATGGTAAGATTTTCATTTCCACCGTCGATAACGTATATGTAATACAATGCGTTATCCACCCGCTCCCAGGATGCGACGCCGTCGCTACCGATTGTCACCTCGGGAGTAGCAATCCTCGGTTTTGTAGTTGTAGGCACCCTATCGGACGCACAGCCGGCAACCGAGCAAAACAAAAGCATCGCCGCAAGGCACATCGCAATCGTGTTTAAAAACCTTTTCATAAGACATCCCTCGTCAAAATCCGACATGAATTTGCAAAACAGCAATTCATCTATATTATACCACTTCGATACAAAAAGTCAAATACTTTTTCACTCGACCGTACAGTATACAAGAGGCTCGTCTTGCGGTTTTTCATCTTGCAACAAAGTCGCCGACAGTAACAGTTTTTCCGCCGCAGTGAACTTGGTCTTATCGTTTGCGTACAGAGTGGCAAGCTCGTCGCCCGCTTTTATGTAGTCGCCCGTCTTGCGCCGAAGCATAATGCCCGCACTGTAATCTATTACGTCCTCTATGGTATTCCGTCCCGCACCCAGCGCAAGGCTTGCAAGCCCGTACGCCTCTGTATCCACCTTGCAAATATATCCGCTTACGGTGCTTTTTACAGCGTAAGCATATTTTGCCTTTTTAAAGTTTTCGGTATTTTCGATAAGCTTTACGTCGCCGCCCTGTGCTTTGACCATCCGCTTGAACGTTTCGAGCGCACTGCCGTCGGCAATGGCTTGCTCCGCCAACTTTTTGCAGTTTTCCACGCTACCCTTGCCGGCAAGCGAAAGCATGTACGCAGCAAGCGTCAAGCACACTTCGGTAAAGTCTTTCGGGCCGTGACCGTTAAGCGTTTCCACCGCCTCTATAACTTCGAGTGAATTGCCTATTGCGTAGCCGAGCGGTCTATCCATATTGGTTATGAGCGCTACCGTCTTTTTGCCCGCGTTCTTGCCGATATCCACCATCAGCCGCGCAAGCGCCTTACTGTCCTCCACGCTCTTCATAAACGATCCGCTGCCCGTCTTGACGTCAAGCACTATGCAATCGTCGTCGGCGGCAAGCTTTTTGCCCATAATGCTCGCTGCGATAAGCGGCATACTGTCCACCGTAGCCGTAACGTCGCGCAAGGCGTACAGCTTTTTGTCGGCCGGCGCAAACTGCTTGCTTTGTCCTACGATAGCAAAGCCTATGTCGTTGACCTGCTTGATAAAATCTTCGTCCGAAAGCGTGGTTTTAAAGCCTTCTATCGCTTCCAACTTATCAACAGTGCCACCGGTATGACCTAAGCCCCTACCGCTCATTTTGGCGACCTTAATACCGAACGACGCCACAATAGGCGCGACGACTAAGCTGGTTTTGTCGCCCACACCGCCCGTGGAGTGTTTATCAACGCGTATGCCGTCGATATCCGAAAAATCCAGTCTGTCGCCCGAATCGCGCACGGCAAATGTAAGATCGCACGTTTCGCGCACCGTCATACCGCGAAAGTATATAGCCATGCACAGCGCCGACGTTTGATAGTCGGGAATGCTACCGTCGGTCACGCCACCGATAAAATACTTGATTTCCTCGGTGGTCAGCTCTCCGCCGTCACGTTTTTTCTTGATAATGTCGTACATTCTCATAACTCATACCTCACTAAATTGTTGTTTGATTGCAAAAGCGCGCTGTTATACAACGCGCTTATACTTATGCCCATCCGCCCGTTTTAACGTAATCGGCCAGCAAATCCCTTGCATACTTTTCACTATTCCACCGCTTAACTTCGGTAATTCTGTTACTCGTAAAAGTGGAAGTGTAGCTGTCGACTATAATATAATAGTAGGAATTATTCGACACGTTGCTCGACGAAATAGTGCTGTAAATATGATAATCGGCGTTGCTCGTCTCCAAAAATTTGGATTTTAAGTACGTGCCCTGTATTCTGCCGAGCACAATATCGTTGTCGAACGGCAGTATAGAGAACAGCGAAGCGTACGTAACGTTGCCTGCCGATACCTTATACGGCGAACGCAGCCGCAAAAATCCTCCGCCGAGCACTATGTTATACTCACTTCCCCATAGCTCAACGCCCTTTTCGTAATACAGCCTTGAAACGTCATCATAAATTGCGTCGCTGCTCTTTTGAGATTTGATATTGCCTAAAACAGTGGTGTACGGATTGCCGTCGGGGAAATATTTATTAAAAATTTGTTGTACAACAGGGTCGTCTTTAAGGCTACTGTTGGCGTACACATTTTGCGCGAGTGTGCGCGGCGTTACAGTATATTGCTTGGTGACAGTATTGTACGACACATCAGCTTGGCTTACGTATTTGTTTTCACCGCCACCCTGCAAATGATAAACACCGTAATCGTCCTTTTTAATATAGTTTTGGTGCGTATGACCCTCGAATACTAAATCGACATAACCGTCGGAAAGCGACTCGTCGTAATAGTCCGATATGCTTGTGGTTTCGCTGCCGTATCCCTCGTGAATAGAATACACTATAAACTCGCAACCTTCGCTGTTTCTAAGCCTATCTGCTTCCGTCTTGACAAGCGAAGTAAGCGCATCGCCGGTTGCAAAGCTTAGCCCGGTCTTGAAGTCACCCGATATGGAGCTAAGGCAATCGCCTATCGCACCGATTATACCTATCTTTATGCCGCCCTTTTCGACGACAGTAGACGGCTGACAATAATCGACCTTTTTACCGTTGTAAGTTATATTAATCGCGAGGAACGGAAACTCGGCAAGCTTGCTGTTTGGCGTAAGCACTGCCGAACCCCAATCGTATTCGTGGTTGCCGAGAGTCATTGATACAAACCCGACCTCATTCATCCACTCGGTCATAAGCTTACCCTTGTTAGTGGACGATTCCACGGTACCCTGCCACATATCGCCCGACGAAAGTAAAACCTCCTCGCGCGTCTTGTCGGCATATAGATTTTTCAAATACGTGGTAAACTCGTCAACACCCGGTTGACTATCGGTATCTATAAACTTGCCGTGCAAATCGTTTACAGCCAAAAATGACAGCTCTGCCATAACGCTCTTTCCGCAAATATCGCACAGCTTGTCGGAGTTTGCGTCGGCATGGGTATGCCCACCAATCGGCTTGTTATCGGTATATGTTACCGATAGCGAATACTCGCTGTTCTCGTAATTATCCGCGTCACTGCACGATTTAACCTTGATCGATTGACCGTTCGTAAGCGTTACGCTGCGCGTGCTTGTATTTATTTCAGCACCGTTGTCTATTACGTAAACGTAATACTGCGCGCCGGTAATACTGTTCCATGTGGCAATGCCGTCCGCATCCACAGAAACCTGCGGAGCGTTTAGCTTTGTCACAACTGAACCGTTTACGTATGTTTTAAGCTGAGAATAGTCGCTATCGCTGTAATCGTCGTCGTCACTGACCGCTTTTACTTTAAAGGTTTGACCGTTTGCAAGCGTTACCGAGCGTTGCGTCGTACTGACTTCCGCTAGACCGTTTAACATATAAACATAATACTCTGCGTTTGCTATCTCATTCCACGTAGCGACGCCGTCCTCGCTTACCGTAACCTGCGGTGTGGCGAGCTTGATTTTTTGAACGGTATTTTTTATATACGTTTTGTAATTAGAAAAATCGCTGTCGGCATAGTCCTCGATACCGCTTACGGCTTTTACCTTAATAGACTGATTCGAAACCAATTGAACACTACATTCTATCGTCAGGTTTTCCTCGCCTTCGTCGATTACGTATATATAATACAATGCATTTTCTACGCTGTTCCACGTAGCTACACCGTCGGCGTCGATAGTAACCGTAGGCTCGTTAAGCTTGGGCAATTTAGGCGTCCTGTCAAACGCACAACCGACGACCGAACACAACAAAAAAACGGAAGCGAGTATAGTTGAAAGCATTCTAATAAGCTTTTTCATAATTTATCCTCGAAAGCTTACAAATTGTCTTTTGTAAACGAAAACGGTAACAGATCGCCAAGCGTATATACATTAACACTATCGGCAGTGCCGAGGACGATTTTAAAATCCTTATCGCAAAACTCGGCAATAACCTGCCTACACACGCCGCAAGGTGCGCAAAACGAGCCTTCCTCGCCCGCCTTGCCGCCGATGATAGCAATAGCTTCAAACTCGCGCTCGCCCTCGCTGACCGCCTTGAATATCGCGGTGCGCTCTGCGCAGTTAGTAGGCGTATATGCCGCGTTCTCTATGTTGCAGCCCGTATACACCTTGCCGTTTTTGCAAAGCAACGCCGCGCCTACGCAAAAATGCGAGTACGGCGAATATGATTTTTTGCGCGCTTCACACGCCTGCGCCATCAGCGAACGATAATCCATTATTGTTTAACCAATCCCAAAAAACTTTTTCCGCTTGTACATTGCTTATCCACGCCGAAATATTCCAAAACTGTTGCACATATATCGGCAAAGCTGTCGCGCACGCCTAAGTTGACGCCGCTCTTAATATGCTTTCCGTAAATGAGCATAGGCGTGTATTCCCGAGAATGATCGGTGGATGGCGTTGCGGGATCGCAGCCATGGTCGGCCGTGATAATCAAAACGTCGTCGTCGCGCATATCGCTCATGAACGACGGCAAAAATCTATCAAACTCGGTAGCTGCCGCGGCATATCCGGCAACGTCGTTACGGTGTCCGTACTTCATATCGAAGTCAACAAGGTTTACAAAACACAGCCCCTCGAAGTCCTTGTCCTGCATAGCCTTTGCAACCTGCATGCCATGCGCATTGGACGTTGTGCGGTTGCTTTCGCTGACTCCGCTTCCGGCAAAAATATCGTATATCTTTCCCACCGAAATTGTAGCGTACCCTGCACGTTGCAATAAATTAAGCATTGTGTCGGCAGGCGGCGCAAGCGAAAAATCGTGCCTGTTTGACGTGCGCGTAAAAGGATATTCGCCGTTAAACGGACGTGCGATTACCCTGCCTACTCCATGCTTACCCACAAGAATATTGCGCGCAATCTCGCAGTATTCGTAAAGCTTACTTACGGGAACGATATCCTCGTGCGCGGCGATTTGGAAAACACTGTCAGCCGAGGTGTAACAAATAAGCGCCCCGGTCGCCATATGCTCTTTGCCGTAGTCCTTAATGACCTCGGTGCCCGAATACGGCTTGTTGCATAATACCTTTCGTCCCGTTTGCTTTTCAAACTCTTTTATAACTTCCGCAGGGAACCCGTCGGGATATGTCGGCAGCGGCTCGGGCGAAACAATGCCCGCAATCTCCCAATGTCCTATCGTGGTGTCCTTGCCCATCGACAGCTCGCTCATTTTGGCATACGAAGCCGTAGGTGACGGCACGCCGCCGCCCACTCCGTCGATGTTGAAAAGCCCCAATTTTTTAAGCTCGGGACAATCGAAGTTGGGGTGGTTGCGAATAGCTCCAAGCGTATCGCTCCCCTCGTCATGCCACTTGTATGCGTCGGGAAGCTCGCCCACGCCAAAGCTGTCAAGTACAATCAAAAACAATCTTTTTGCCATATTACGCTATTTCCAATGCGATTTTCATCATCGCCGTAAACGACTGCTGCCGTTCCTCGGCGGTCGTGTTTTCCTCGGGATAGATAAAGCTGTCGCTTATAGTGCAAATGCATAGTGCCTTTTTGCCTGCGCGAGCGGCGTTGCAATACAGCGCCGCGCTTTCCATTTCCACACCGAGAACGCCCATTTTAGCCCACTGCATTCCGCTGTTCATATCGTCGTAGAACATATCGGACGAGAATATATTGCCCGCCTTATACTTTATGCCCGCCTGTTCACAATATTGCGCCGCGCGGCGTGCAAGGTCAAAGTCCGCAATCGGGCAAAACGTCCCGGGCAAATTGTACTGCATAGCGTAATTGCCGTTGGTGCATGCGCCGAGTGCGATAATTATATCGCGGACATGCAAGTCCTTGTCGAACGAACCGCACGACCCGACGCGAATAATGTTTTCCACGCCGTAGTAATTGAACAGCTCGTACGAATATATACCGATAGACGGCTGTCCCATGCCGGACGCCATAACCGACACACGCTTGCCGTTGTAGTAGCCTGTATAACCGTTTACGCCGCGCACGTTGTTGACGAGGACGGGATTTTCAAAAAAGGTTTCGGCAATGAATTTTGCTCTAAGGGGATCCCCCGGCATAAGCACAGTCTCGGCAAAGTCGCCGTACTTAGCCGTAATGTGCGGCGTGGGAATGTTGGGGTGCTTTTGGTCCTTGCTCATAACAAGCCCTCCTCTTTTACGATTTTGACTATACGCGACGTGCCCAGTCTATCCGCGCCGAGCGATACAAAATCCTCGGCGTCCTTGATGGACGATATTCCGCCCGCCGCTTTGATTTTTACGTCTTTTCCGACATGCTGTTTAAAAATAATAACGTCCTCGCGCGTCGCGCCCGCCTTGGAAAATCCGGTGGAAGTCTTAATGTACTCCGCTTTTGCTGCGGTTACTATTTCGCACATTTTAATCTTTTCTTCATCAGTCAACAAACAAGTTTCTATAATGACCTTTAA
This sequence comes from uncultured Clostridia bacterium, assembly GCA_947178255.1. Classification (GTDB taxonomy): domain Bacteria; phylum Bacillota; class Clostridia; order Christensenellales; family Pumilibacteraceae; genus Anaerocaecibacter. The sequence continues at coordinate 14,455 of CAMWXP010000032.1, forward strand.
CAGCTTGCCGTCACAAGCACCCTTGACCGCAACAATTTCGTCTAGGATTTTTTGGTAATTTTTTGCCTTTAAATCGCCGATATTGATAACCATATCGATTTCGTCGGCACCGTTACTGACGGCGTCGGCGGCCTCGAACACCTTGACTTCCGTGCTGTTATAGCCGTTAGGGAAGCCGATAACCGTGCAAATAGCCAGCTTGTCCTGCGCATACTGCTTTGCCTCGCACACGAAGCAAGGAGGAATACACACCGAAGCTGTATTGTACTTGATGCCGTCGTCAATCAACGCGCGAATTTCATCCCACGTAGCCGTGACGGCGAGCAAGGTATGGTCGCATTTGTTCAAAATGTCTTTAATGTTCATGGTGTTCACTCTCTTTGTTGTTTTTATAGATTATACCGCAAAACGGTTTTTCAGTCAATAGAAAATTTAAATTTAACAAACTATGCCAAGCTTATTCTGACTTGAACGCTGCCGCTTCCGGCGCCCAAAAGCGTGCGCAATTCGGCTGCGGAATACCCGTTTATTTTGCCCAATCTCGTGTATGACCACGAATTACTGCCGTAAAACAAAACTATTTGATTGCCTGAATAAAGAATAACGTCGCCCGCTTCCGTCGTTATTTGAGTATTTTCGGTGGGTAGTGAATGTCCTAAGCTTCCCACCTTTTCAAATCCGCCGTAGTCGTTTGCCGTATAAGTAATATCGCCTTGCTGTAATATTTCGACAAGCGCGGTTACCGCCCTATTCCTGGCAAGCGTTACTTCCAATTTGTTTTCGTTTATATAAATATACATAACCGTAATTTGCTGCGTTCCGTCCTGCGGCGGCGTTTCCTTATTGGGGTTATTTGTTTTATCGGTGCAAGCCATAAACGCCACCGCCACGCAAAATATAAGAATTGCCGAAAAGAATTTTTTCATATAGCATTTTTATATACGTATGTTATTCGTCGACCTCGGCAAAGCATGAACCGCCGATAAATTCCCGCAACAGCGAGTTGCACGGCACCCACTTTTCGTCCAAATCCTTAAAGTATTTGAGGAACTTAATAAGCCTATTCGCCGTTATGTAGTACGGGCTGTCCGGTTTTACCTCCTGCAACGCCGGCAAGGCGTACTTTTTAAGCACGCACAGCTCGTACGTCAATGCGGAGTTATACACGTAGTTACAACCCTCTTGGTACGGATAAATCCACTTGAACTCGCCACGACGCACGCTCGGCCACATATCGAGAGTGCGCTCTGCCGACGACGCGCGGTACTTTTTGTCGCGTACTATCCTGCGCAGCAATCGAATATCGGTGTAGCTTATCGGGTTGTGATAGTCGATATTTATTTGGAACTGCGGCGCTATGTAAATTTTGAATTTTTGGTGTTTGGGTATGCTGATAGACAAATCGTCGTTGAGCGCATGTATGCCCTCGATAATAATGGGCGTATTGGCGGGAATTTTGGTGGGTATGCCTTTACCTGCCCTACCGTTGCCGAAACGGTAATCGGGTAGCTCCACTTCCTCGCCTGCAATAAGCGCTTGCATATGCTCGTTAAACAGCTTAACGTCCAGCGCGTCTATATGCTCGAAGTCCTTTTCGCCGAATTCGTCGATGGGAATTTGATCCCTATCCTTGTAGTACATATCCAAGGATATGCGCAACGGATTTATTCCGCGCGACATAAGCTCGATTTTCAGTCGGTTTGAAAAGGTTGTTTTGCCCGAGCTGGACGGCCCGGCAATGCAAATCAAGCGAATGTTTTCTATATCGTCGGCAATCATACCGCCAAGCTCATGCAGCATGCCGTTGTGCAGCGTTTCGTTCATGTTTATGAAGTCCACCGCGTCGCTTTGCTCTACACACTTGTTCATCTTAGCGATTAAATCGACGTTGCACAGCTTAGCCCATTTAAAAGCGCGCTTCAACACCTTTGCAAGCGTCGGCTCATCCTTGAACACCGGAATTTGCCCGTTGGCTTCGTAACGCGGATACTGCACGATAAAATGCTTGTCGTAGATAAACATATTAAAGTGCTTTAAGTAGCCGGTGGACGGCACCATGTAACCGTACATATAATTGAGATAGTAGCCGCATTTATAAAAGTGACAAATCTTTTCGGTACGGTACTGCAACGTCATAGCCTTATCCGTTTGGTTGCTGTCCATAAAGTACTTGTACGCGTCCTCTTTGGACAACACCGTCTTTTCAAACGGAATATCGGCGGCTATCAACCTATCCATTTCCGCTTTGACCTCGGCAAGCATGTTCTTGTCCATCGGAACCTTAGGTTCGAGAACGGTAACCAATATGGAACGGGAAATGCCGTAACTGAGCTTGACTTGATAGTCTGGATGCAGGTTGTGAAAAGCCAACGCTATAAGATAGCGCATACTCGTTTCGTAAACCTTGACGGCGTCGGACGAGCAAAGATCGAGCGGAACAACCTCGCAATCGTAATACAGCTCGAAATTAAGCTCTCTAAGTCTATTGTTTACTTTGACCGCCATATAACGCTTGTCATCGTCATTAATCAGCTTAATAGCCGGCGTACGCTCGTTTAAATTATGAACTTTATCAAAAATTTTAACGGTAAACATAATCATTCTCCTTTTGGTGCGTGTTCGCTATATTTTATCTAATATATATTAACATATTTTACGCCAAAGTCAATATGCCCGACAAAATTTGTTACGATACGATTTCCGATTATCGATATTTTGGAAATAAAAAAGACTTACATTCGCTACGAAGCAAGTCCTTTTACTTGTTACTTCTTTTTAAGTTCTTCAAGCTCGGCGTAAAGTCCGCGCAGCTTTTCGCGCTCCTGGTCTATCAGGTTGGAGAACACGTTGAAGTACTGTTCATCCTCAGGCGACGCCTTTTTGCCTGCAAGCATTGCGCGCATAATCGCCGTTTGCGACCGTTCGCGCTTTTGCTCATACGCACGTATTTCGCGCTCGCAGTCGTCAATTTGTTTTTTGAGTTGACCCTTTTTTGACATATTCTATTTCCCCCTTTAGGATTTATCCCCGTCGCCGGTAGCCGCAGCTTCGCTTTGCGCGGCAGCGTCCACCTCTTCTATCTTGAACGCTTTGACGCTACCTGATACAACACGCTTTACAAGTCCGCGATTCATAAGCGATACGTCGCCCTCGTACGGCACGTAGTAGTCCTGCGCCTCGTACGCCGGATTCTTGTAAACTTTAAGCTCTTTCATTATGTC
>CAMWXP010000033.1 GCA_947178255.1 uncultured Clostridia bacterium
GAATGGAGTCGACCTCGTCGATAATGGCAAACGCAAGATCGCGCTGAACCATGTCCTCGCGCCTGACAACCATGTTATCGCGCAGATAGTCGAAGCCTAACTCGTTGTTGGTTCCGTACGTTATGTCGCAGTTATACGCCGCACGCTTTTCGTCGGGGCGCATGCCGGAAACGGCAACGCCGACGGTAAGTCCGAGGAAGCGGTGAATTTTGCCGACAAGCTCGGCAGCGTAGCGCGCAAGATAGTCGTTGACCGTTACGATATGCACGCCCTTGCCCGTAAGCGCGTTAAGGTACGCGGGTAACGTTGCAACAAGCGTTTTACCCTCGCCCGTACGCATCTCGGCTATACGGCCTTGGTGCAAAGCGATACCACCCATAACCTGAACCTTGAAGTGCTTCATATGCAGCACGCGCCAGCTCGCCTCACGCACAACGGCAAACGCTTCGGGAAGAAGATCTTCCAGCGTTTCGAAGTTCTCGTTGTACCGCTTTTTAAACTGCTCGGTCATACCGCGCAGCTCGTCGTCCGACATTGCGGCAAACCTGTCCTCGAGCGCAAGCACCTGCTCAGCCTTGGCCGACAACCGCTTAACGTTACGACGGTTATCACTGCCCGTTATAAAAGAAATAAGTCCCATATTTACCTCGCTATGCCGCTTTGTATAAGAATAACGGCATTGCCAATTTACGTATTATACGCCATTTACAATTTTACCACAATCCCAAGATAAAATCAAGAGATTACGAATAACTAATAATATAATTTAATGCAGAATTAATGCGGCTACGCCTAGATTTCTCCGCTACGCGCTTACGCGCTTCGGTCGAAATGATGTGTGGTTGGAATTATCTTATTTGAATAGGCTTGCCGTACTCCCATCACCCCGAGCAACGCCGAGGGGTCTAGGCGACCCGCCGCATATTGGTAAAGCAATTACACCTTACCACAATTCCGAGTTCATTCCCTACCTCGGCGGCGAAGGCGCAATCCGACAATTCCGAATTCCGAATTCCGAATTAAAAAACAAACCGACCGCGGTAAAGCGATCGGCTTGATGTTTGTTGTGCGCACGCAGGGTATAAGCGCATTTACGCTGTTACGCCTATCGGCGCAAACAAGCATTTATTCAATTGTGATTTTGAGTATGTACCGAATTAAGCTTCGGCATAAGTAAGCGTGAACGTTACGCTCGCACCCATATCTGCAAAATTGGACGAGTCCAAAATAACCGTCATCTTTTTGCCGGTAACAGTAGCGTCAGCCGTAGGCGTTTCGGAAACTGCTGCGGCGCCGAGTGCGGTTCCCCAAGATGCATATTCAGTTGCATCAGCGGGACCGGTAGCAGCCGCGTCGCCTATCTGATATTTGAACGTGCTGCCGCTTTGAAGTCCGGTTGCCGTAAGAGTAAGCGTGTACGCGGTATCTTTCACCACTTGGTAATCGGGAATATTGAATACAAGCGCAACCGTGCCGGAGCCTTGGTCATACGGTACAAGGTTCGTATCGGTCGTGGTCAATGCCTCATAAGTATTCTCACCGTGCTTTACGAAACCGCCGCTAATCGTAACGGAGCCGAGAGTAGCGTCGTTCTTAGCGGTTGTGTTGACATTGGTGTTCCAAGCCGCAAACGATACGGCACCGATGCCCGCGATAGCGGCAACCGAAGCCGCTATGATAAGGGATTTAACTGTCTTTTTCATAGTTTTTGTTTTCTCCTTTTAAGAAAGATTATTATAGAAATTTATTTTTAACGTCTCCGATACCCTGCTATCGGAACGGGTAAAACAAGATTACTTAAGCCGCGTCGGCCGCAAGCGTGAATGTAAGGTCGTACGACTTATTCATATCCGCCGACTTGTCGGAATCAAGGATGACGTGGGCATACAACTGCTTAGGCGTGTCTCCGGTAGCAGTGAACGTGAACACGCTTGCCGTTCCGTCAAGCGTTTTCCAGCCATTAGCTGCGGTTGCGGGATCGGAAGCCGCCGTGGTGGCCGAGTCATTAATGATTATATATAAATCGCCGTCCCAGCCGGACTCTTTAGTAACCGAAGCTGTAATTTTGTAACCTTCATTACCAGACGTAACTTCGGGCAATGTGTAGTGCGCAACCGTTGTGCCGCTGGTTTGGTCCCACGGCATAAGATTTTCAACCTTGGTAAGAGTTGCGTCAGCATCAAAACCGACAACCGATACGGAGCCGGTGGTGTTGGCTGCCTGCGATGCGGTAGTTGTGCCGCTGCCTTGCCAAGCTGCGAACGAAACGGCGCCTACGCCTACAACTGCTGCTACGGATGCTGCTACGATAAGAGCTTTGACTGTTTTCTTCATGATTTGTTTTCTCCTTTAAGAAAATATTTTTTATTTTTTATTTTATCTGACGCCTTGCGCCAATTAAAACCTGTTGTATACCACAATGTGGATTTGCTATTCTGCCGAGAAAGTCAATGTGATTTTCGCTTTCATGGCGTCGGTGCCGGTTGCGATCATGTAAACGTAAACCTTGTTGTCGGTAAGATTCTTAAGCTCCGCAGCCGTATCTTTTTTCAGCTCGTTGGTGGGAACAGCGCCTGTCGTAGACGACGGTGTAGTAGCCGCCCAATACAGTTTAGCGTTAGTGACGGGAGTACCGCTTGAACCTGCTGAAAGCTCACCCGCCAGCTTAAACACAGGCGTTCCGTCCGTAACGTCAGCCGAAAGCGTAAACTCCCAGTAATTGAGATATGAGCCGCCTTGGTCGACGGGATACAACGCATTCATTGTTATCGCGCCCGCTTCGCTGACAGAACCCGAAGCATCCGACGGAGTAACGGTCATATTACCGATAGTTCTGATACTGCCGGTAGTTCCGCTGACTTCCTGTTCTTTGGTTTCACCGGCCGACCAAATCGCATACGACACTGAGCCGACGCCGACTAGCGACGCGACCACTGTTGCCGTTATGAGTAATTTGGTTGATCTTTTCATGTTTGTTTCCTCTTTTAAGAAACCGGTTATTTATGCGGTTGTTTATTGTCTACTCGCCCGACGAGGTGGTATTTGTGGTTTGACCGATACGCCTAAATACTTGCACCTAAATACTCAGCCTTAAGAGCAGAACCGGTCCAAGTGAATTTATAGTAGCCGTTGCCTTTTTTCGCACTATAGTTAGTACCGCTTTGTCCGATAACGTCCCAAGAACTATCATCTACGGCATTAGTACCGTTACCATCCGACCCGGACGTTCTAATCTTAAACCAACTACCCGAATTACTTATATGTACAATAGCAGGCTCGTTTACAGTAAGTTCTACGCCGTTATTCCAGCCACCGCCTTCAAGCGCCTCGCCAACCAACCACGGTAACTGACTTGATGCTACGATACCCTTCACCGTGCTTACCACAGGAGTATCGCTACCGCCACCACCGCCGGAATACGTGACAACAAAGTTTTCAGGATTATTTGCCCACCAAACTTTAATTGTAAAGTAACCAGCTGTGTTGACGTAAATGTTGTTATCACTTTCAGCTTGCTCTAATTGCGTAGGTTTTGTTCCTGTAATATTGCTATAACCCAACCAACTATTATCGCTTACCACTTTAAATACGTCGCCAACATTCAAGTAAATGGTTATCTTAAAGCTGTAATCGTCACCTCTATCAAAAGTCATTTGATAGCCATGCGAACTGTCAAAGTCAGTGTGTCCCTTTGCGGAGAATTGTCCCGTTACGTATCCGCCCTCGCCGGTGCTTTCGTTAAACGTACCTTCAAGCTCTTTATATATTAAATCTTTATTAGGGTCAACGCGCTCTGTCCACGTCGCCGTCAATGTGGTATTACTGCTGAATTGCTTTGTAGCAAGGTCGTCTTGAGCTATTTCGTTATCTTCCTCATCTACCCAACACTTAAAGTCGTAGCCGTCTTTTGCTGCGACAGGTATATCGGCGGTAGCAATAATGCCGTCCGCGCCCGTTATGACTTGATTGTTACTTCCTGTGGGAGCATTAGACTGCCAATATCCGCCGTCAAGGACGAACGTTATGGTAAACCCTGCGGCAGGTTTATCCTTCCACTGCGCATACAGCGTTATGTTGCCTGTTATGGTAGTATTTGTAAAGTCGAATGCGGCACCGCCACTTGTGCTTTCCGAAGTACTCCAGCAGTCGAACATCTTGTCAGCAGGAGCGTTTTCGGGCGCGTCAATCGCAACTGCGTGTCCACCCATTGCGACTTGCTGCGTATGCGGATTGCTGACGTCATTCCAAGTACCGCCGTTGGCGTTGAATGTTACTACATAATAACCTGCAATCCACAAGCCGTTATTAGTAGCAGTAGTGCTACCATATTTATAGTAGAAGTTGTATATGCCTTTGCCGAGATTGGCTTCTGTCGCACCTTCGTCAGCAAAGTCGTTATCCTTTTTAACTTTGCATTTTTCTTGATCGTACCATACTGTGACGACTGCACCGTCGGCTTTATCCAGTTCGACATCCAAAGCCATATATTCGGTGCCATCGTCATTATCTTCGTTCTTTGTTAATCCATGCGCCCAAACACCGTCGAAGTATATACCGTTATCGGCATACCACTTGGCGTACAAAGTCTTAGCACTCGCGCTTGTTACAGCAGTGTTAAAGTTGTATGCAGTTGTGCAACTTGAATCGGTGTACCAACCCGATACATGGTAATGCGTAGGCAGTGCCGCAGTAGGCTGCTTAGCCTTGTCGTTTTCCGCAACCTCTTGCGTAGCGTTAGTCATGCCGGGCAAACCGTTATAGTTGAACGTTACGGTATACATGGCCGTCTGTTCCCAGCGCGCATAAACTATTCTGTCTGCCGTAAACGTAGTGTCCGCAGTGATATGTATTCCGCCTGTTTGCGCGGAGGTGCTATACCAACCCAAGAATCTATATCCGGCACGCGTAGGCTTAACAGCATTCAATTGTTCTTTGGTCAGATTGCCGTACTCGTCGGTTACAATCGGATTAGTCGCTCCGCTCGGCAAATCACCGCCGTTTGCGTCAAACGTCACCCGATAGTTAGCCGCCCACTTAGCAAACAAGTTCAAATTTCCGGTTACAGGACTGCCGAAGTCAAAGTCAATGGCGTTGCCGTCGGCATCTTCATAGTACCAGCCCAAAAGCGTTCTATTGTCGGTACGCGTGGGCTTGGGAAGGTTCTTTATATCCGAGCCGAACGTTACCTTGCGCGTGATTTTTGTAGCGGTGTCGCCTTCTGCCGTTAAATATTCATCAGCGAACGTACCGCCGTTACTGTTAAGCGTAATAGTGAATTCACTGTTGCCCTCGCTTGCACTGGAGCAGGTTACGTACAGCGTGTCTACCCAAAAATTGAAGTTGTCCAATGCCTTGCCGTTTTTTCCGCTCGGGATTACTTCGCAACGCTTGCCGGTCTCATAGCAAATTCTATCGCCCTTGAGTATATTGCCGTTGGAATCTTCCACTTCCTCGTCGCGGAGGCGGAAGTAGCCGACAAGCCTAAAAATATATGTGCCTGTCTTAGGTATAATTATGTTTACGTCTTCATCATAAACATCGTAGGTTTCGTCGCGGAAAAGCTTCTTTGTTTCTTCGTCATAAACTAATTCGTTGGGAACGATCCAAGCCGTATGTCCGCCCTTTCTGTCTCCGTCATGGTCCAACATGTACATCTTGATAAGCGAGCCCTCGGTAAGGTTGACGGTAAGCGATACGTCTATCTTACCCTTGGGATATCTTACGTAGCCCTCAAAACCCTCTGTATTGTAGTACCTGATTATTTTGTAGTTAAAATCAGAGCGTTCGTTAAACGAATTAATCGTTGCGTCGGTAGCGGTTTCGATATCACCCACTATCGGCGTTTCCCTGCTCGAGTCATACTTTGTAACGTATCTGTCGCTTGCGCGCTCAAGCTTGGTGGTGCGACTGGGATCCCACGTTTCCACACTGTTGATAAGACCGCCCATATAGTAGCCCCAAGGCTCGCCGAAGCCGTCCTCGTAACGCTCCCAGCTATTTTTGTTAGCAGCTTGCGCTTTGAGCGTAAAGTTAAAGCCGCCGGCGGGGACTGTTACGCCTGCAGGAATCTCAAGTTCAATCTCTATATCCAATGCAAAATACTGCTGATCGTTGTCGCCAAAGTACAGCACTACATACACACCGTCGTCAAAATGGGGTTTCATTTGACCGGCGCTTTCGTATGAGGTATGTTGTATCCCGCGCGCAAAAATCATCTTGCGATTTTCATTACCTTTCTTATTCGGATCTGTCGCTTCGGCGTCGGAAGTGTCCTGACCGAGACGTGTATCCAAATTGGGGTCGTAATTGTAAATGCGCGGCGCGGGATCTACAAATCTATTCTTTATATTGCCGTTAGCGTCCGTTGCTCTACGCTTGAGCGTCAACGACATAACCTTTACGTCATAAGGATTTACGGTGCTATCCGTCACTTCAAATTCAAGGTAAGCAATGCTATTGTCTGCTGTGGTTGCGGCGGAGTTTTTGCGCGAAACGCAAATGTAGTTTTTGTATACGTATTTTCTGTCTTCGCCTTGCACGCCGGACGTAACTTCGCGCACGGTCTTTTTGTCGCTTAGTTTTGTTTCCTGAGACGCGTCAAACACGGTCGAACCCTCAAAATCGGGTTCTGCCGGAGTTATGTCGTCGGATTCAGAGCCGCCGCCACCGGAGCTCGACGACTTGACCGTAGGGGCAACGCCAACCGCCTTGTGCAATGTTATAAGATTAATTTCACCTACCGCATAGTCTGCAAGATATTGCACACCCGAGTGAGTGGTTGCACCTGTTATATGCGCTTCCTCAAAACCGAATACTATAACCGTTGTCGCCTTAGTGCCGACTTCTAACGTTCTGTCCTTTAACGGATTGGGATATGCCGTTACAAAACGCATATTACCGTCGCCGGAGGTAGTTCCGTTGTAGCTGTTAGTATTGTAATAATATGCCTTATGGTCGTAGTGCCTAATATGTACGGCAAGCTTGCTCAAATCGTTATAAGGCGCTGTTGCACCGGTTGCGGTTTTGAAGTAAAGTTTTTTTACTTGATCATCATCCGAGAACTTTACAGAGAACAATTCCGTATAGCCGGCAGTATTTAATGTGCCACCCGTATTGCCAGTGTTGCCTGCGTTTCCGCCTGTAGTAACGGTTTGAGGCTCCTTTTCGGTTACGGCGATTAGTTTATTTCCTGTCTTGAAAGATTCATCACCCTCTACACAGTTGTGCAAATTTGATAAATCGAAAGTATATGTATAATTGGCTTTTAATCCATTCGAGAATTTTTCATCAAAGAACCAAGTGTCGCCACCGGTACGTCCGTTTGAACAGTTGATTATAATGCCTTTTATTTCACTGACATCAAAATTGAACGTAAAAGTATTGCTACTGTCGTCAGCATCTTTGTTCATATTCAACCCGGGCCAACTGGTTTCATTTCCGTCACCGTTGGATTTCCAAATATGGAAATTCAAATCATGCGCGTCATCATGATTGATAGCTTCGAATACTACAGACACGCCGCCGTTAAAATTAACCTTGACAGAACGCTTGGTTAAATCACGCGTAGGCGGAACCGTGGTTGTTGTTCCACTACCCGTACCGCTCGAGCCGCCTGTACCGTTGTACTTAGAGTACATCGTCCAGCTGCCATACTCATAATAAAAATCATAGTAACCGGTTGCGGTGACTTTTGCCGTAGCCGCTGTATTATTGCTTACATGCTCGAACTCGGCAGAGCTACCGTCTTTTTTGTTCTTTATGCTGTCCTTGTTCTTGCCATAGTACATGTCGAGAACAGTGTTCTTTTTCAGGTACACGCTAGTCAGCATTTTTTCGGCCGAGTTGTCTGGATTGTCTGCCATTGCATAATAGTCGGACATGCCGCCGTCTTTTTGAACCTGCAAGTAATATGTACCCGCTTCAAGCTGAGGAACAACTACGCCGCCGTTCGATACGTACTGCGGATACTCTACATAGAAGTTAGCCGCATTGCTTTGAACTTTTTTCGCGTCATTGCTGTCGTCGCCCAAAGTCCACTTAGCCAAGGACGTGGAAAAAGCCGCGATACAAAATAGTATCACGCACGCAATCGTCGCCAATATAATAAATCTTAAACGACTGACTCGTTGCATTTTCCCTCTATACATACTCCCCTTGATTACAGTGTATTGTAATTATATACCAAATATATATATATTGTCAATACCAATTTGAAAAATTTATATAAGTTTTTTGTTAATAAAACATATCAAAAAATCCGTTCTTTATTTAGAACGGATTTTTTATCGACTGTTATTCGTCTATTTTGTTGAGCAATTCGCGGTCGGCCTCGATACGCCTTAGCTTGCGAATAGATTTATCTCTGGTCTTTGCAAGCTTGCGCTCGGACAATACCAGTTCCCTATCCTCGGGCGTAAGCGAGTTGAGGAAGTCCTCCCGCGCTTGCTTTCTGCGCGCGTCCGCTGCCCTGCGCTTGGCTTTTTGCTCCTCGGTAAGCGGTTTTCTAGTGCGCTTTTTGGGCGGGTTTTGCGCCTTGTGCTCGGCAACCTTAAGCTGCTCCTCGGGCGTGAGCGGCTCCGTTTCGGCAAGCAGGTTGCGCAGTCGCGCCGCGCGTTTGAGATCCTTCTCTATGGTCATTTCGCGGTACTTCAAGTCCGCCAATCTCGACTGCTCGCGCTCCTTCTTTTCGGCGCGCCTTCTACGCTGCGCTTCCTTTTGCTCCTCGGTAAGCGGCTTTCTCGTGCGCTTGGGCTTTTGCCCTTCTTCCGCCGTCGTTGCGGTTTGCGCATGTTGTCCGATTTGCTTGGGCTTTTGCTCCTCCGACTTTGCATGTTCGGGCAGTGCCGCAGTTTGCTCCTGTTTGGCGGCGCCGATTGCTGCCTGCGTAGGAATTTGCTTGGAGAAGGCTTGCGCCTGCTCCCCGCTCAGCAATACGTCGGGGCCTATCTTGGCGGGCTGAGGCAGCTCGGGATATTCCACGTTCTTTTCCAGCGGCTGACCCTCGAAGAACTCGGGAACCGCGGGCATACTGGTAATGCCCATCGCCTCGATATTGGGCGCAATGTCCGTCGAAATGCGTACGCCCTGCTGGCAAAGTATAATTCCGTCGGGAGTGTTTACGGGCGTGAGCATTATGTTCTTGCCGCCCGACATTGTAGTGAGTATAAGCGTTTGACCGTCCTCGGCCTGGCGCAGCGTCGCGCCCGCCGACAGCGCCGCAGCAAGCGAACCCGGGGTGTCGGGCGCAGGCAGGCTGTCCAATATAGCCGCAGTCTCAGGTGTTTGCGGAAGCTCGAACGTGGACGCGCGTATAAACGCGTTAAGACGCTCGGCAACCTGTTTACTTTCCGCGTGGTTTTTCGGCTCCTCGCTGACCATACCCAGCACGTCCATGACCGCCACTATCTCATGTATATTGTCGTACCTGAGGTTGACGCCGCCGAGTGCCGTCGCGCTCTTTTTGAACGCCGCTCGCTCAAGCGCCTTGCGTTCCTCGGTCTTGTTGACGTAGTGTATGGTTATCCACGCCACAATAACTATGAACATAAAGAATATAAGCACGCTCGCGCCCAGTGCCGATGCAAAGAAGCCGAACAGCGCGCCGAAAAATCCGCACTTGTTGCCGGTGTATATTCCGACTACGTCCTCCCACGCGGGATGAATACTGTCCGTGCCCTTGGCGTTGTCGCCGCGCGTTGTAAACGTTGTTTTACCGTTTTTGTCGGTGGATATTCCTACTACGCGGTGAGTAAGCAGTATGCTCTCCCCGTTCGCGTTTTTAGCCTTGAACGTAATTACCGTGCCGTCCTTGGCGGTTTCCGACGAGCTCGCTTTTATCTCGGTGACGGACATAGGCTTGGTGCTTACAATCATGCTGCCCTTGGGGATAGTCGGATCCATGGAATCGGACACAATGGAAAACAGTCGGTAATTGCCGAACGTCGTGTAGTAGTCCTCCATGAACATTGACAGCAAAGCATTTACGGTAAGCGCAATTAAAATGACAATCAATAAAAGAACGCCGAATATGCTAAAACCGCGCACTACTTTGTTGTGTTTTTTTACGGGCTGCCCGTTGACAGCTTCCCCCGATTCGTTTTGCTGTACTTCATTTTCCATGATTATGACTATTATATCACTGTTTATATTATATGTCAATATGCAACCATAAATTTGTTATCACAGATTTTACAATTATTTTCGGATACGTATCATAAAAATTCGCTTGCATTTGTTTTATACAACGTAGTATAATATCGGTATGACAAACCTTGAACTTATGAGATTAGCCGAAAATACGGACGAGGACGCCTTTGAGCAAGAGGACTTTCCCGTGCGCAAAAAATCGGCAAAGGACGTTTACGACGAGTTTTACGACGACGTAAAACAGCCGTCGCGTTATATCAAGGAAGACTGGTAGAATTGAAATAATAAGTAATAGTGAATAGTGAATAAGTAAATGAAAAAAATCCCGAGCCTATCGGTTCGGGATTTTTTATTGCTTAATTATTTTGTTCCGAAAAGCCTGTCGCCTGCGTCGCCCAGTCCCGGAAGTATGTAACCGTTTTCGTTGAGCTTTTGGTCCTGCACCGCCACGAAAATCTTTACGTCGGGATGCGCTGTTGCCAGCCTTTCTATTCCCTCGGGCGCGGCTATTATCGACATTTGGCGAATGTCCTTGCAGCCCTTGCGCTTTAACAAATCTATCGCCGCCGCTGCGCTGCCGCCCGTAGCGAGCATGGGGTCTAACACTATCGCGCGCATATTTTGCACACCTTCGGGAAGCTTGCAGTAATATTCCTGCGGCTCCAACGTTTGCTCGTCGCGGTACATACCGATATGCCCCACCTTAGCCGTCGGGAAAAGCGTATGCACGCCCGCGACCATGCCAAGTCCGGCACGAAGTACGGGTATTATCGCTACCGAGTTTTCCACAACCATTTGCTGCTTACACTTCATCAGCGGCGTTGTAATTTCCACCTCGTGCGTGGGCATGTCCTTGAACGCCTCGTATGTAAGAAGCATCGTTATTTCTTCCACCAGTGCGCGAAAGTCTTTTGTCTTGGTTTCAACCGACCGCAGCATTGCTATCTTGTGCCTGATAAGCGGATGATTGAGTATTGTCACGTTGTCGAATTGTTTCACTGTTTTCTCCCCTGTTGCAAATTATTATAAAATCGCCTTATAGCCCATGCCGCGCACTGTAACGATTTTGTCGCGGTGGTTTTCGCCCAAAGACTTACGCAGCATCTTTATATGCGTGTCCACGGTGCGGTCGTCGCCGTAGTAGTCGAAGCCCCAAATTTTATCGAGCAGTTCTTGCCGCGTAAACGCTTTGCCGTTGTACCGCGCGAGCAGGAACATAAGCTCGCACTCCTTGGGCGTCATAGGCACGCGCTTGCCGTCAATGAACACCGCGCAGCCAGCAAAGTCTATCGTAAGATCGCCCGAGGTCATTTTGTCCTCGCTCATTGCGCCGCGGCGCATAATGGCTGCGGCACGCGCCATAAGCTCCTTTGGACTGAACGGTTTTGTAACATAGTCGTCCACGCCCATTTCGAAGCCGTGCAGCTTGTCGTACTCCTCCACTCTCGCAGAAAGCATAATAATAGGCGTGTTTTTGTATTTGCGAATTTCCTTGGTAGCCGAAAAGCCGTCGAGCTTAGGCATCATAGCGTCCATAATAATCATATCGAAGTCGGTTTCTCTGGCCTTTTTAACGGCGTCCATGCCGTCGACTGCGAACTCCGTTTCGTAGCCCTCGAATTCGCAATACTCTTTGATCACCTGACGAATACCATGTTCGTCGTCTGCTATAAGAAATTTTGCCATTTTACACCTCTCTCTTGTGTAATACCATGATACTTGGTTTTTATGTGAAACTCACGCAATAACCGTATACGGTATGTGAAAATGTGTGTCGGCCCCTTTTTTTATTTGAATTTTATAGCGCTTAGAATTTTTGTAAGAATGGTAACAACAAAGTAGCTTGCAAGCACTACCGTAGCGCTGAAACATACCTGAGTAAAGTCCAGCTTGACTATGCCTATATCGGGCATTAAGTATATGAACGCCGCCGTAAGCGCGACTACGCAAATCATAAGCACGGTGCGGAAGGTGTTGAACGGCTCGCACTGTCTGAACAGTACCATCATACCGACGCAAGTGATTGCGATAACCATCATCGATATCAACTGCGGCGGATATTTGTCAGCAGTCGTCATCGGAAGATTGAAGAATACGTTGTAAAGATACATTGACATAACGCCCATCACGAGCGCTACCCCGCCGGGGACGGCGCGCGATATAACGTTGGATAGGAATTTACCACGTATAATATTTTTGTTGCCTTGCAGCGCCAGGAAGAAGGACGGTATGCCTATAATGCACACTTCGAGCGCCATAAGATTGTTGGTGGCAAGCGGGTACGTCTTTTGCATTGCCAAAAAGATAATGGACAACACTATCGACATAAACGTCTTCATAAGGAACATAGCCGACGACGCCTGTATGTTGTTGACGACACGGCGCCCTTCCATAACGACGTCGGGCATTGACGTAAAGTCGTTGTTGAGCAATACCAAGTGGCTGACGTTGCGCGCAGCTTCCGCGCCCGACGCCATAGCCACCGAGCAGTCGGCCTCGCGCATTGCAAGTATGTCGTTTACGCCGTCGCCCGTCATTGCTACCGTATGGTTCTTTGACTTTATCGAGCAAATAAGCAGTCGCTTTTGTTCGGGCGTAACGCGACCGAATACCGTATACTTGTTTGCCGCCTCTATTACGTCCTGATCGGAGAAGCCTTCGAGCGACACGTACAGCTCGGCGTTTTCCACACCCACTCTGCGCGCGACCTCGGAAACAGTCATCGGGTTATCGCCCGAAATGACCTTGACCGCGACGTTGTTCTCCTTGAACCAGCGTATTGTTTCCACCGCGTCCTCGCGGATATGGTCCTCTATTACGAGCAAGCACACCGGCCGACGCACGGCGGGCAGCTTTTCTCCCACGATATCGGCGGGCGAATGCGCAAGCACCATTACGCGGAAGCCGTTGGAAGCATTCTCGTTGATAAGCCGTTCTATACGCACGCCCATGTCCTTTAACACAAACTCGGGCGCACCGAGCATAAACGTGCCCACACCGTCAAACGTGACGGCGGACAGCTTGCGCTGCGAAGAAAACGGCATAACAGCCTTGGCGTTAAGCGCCTTGCTGTACCCGAACTTGTTGGCAAGCGCAAGCGCGGTTTGGTTGTTATCCCCCGTCGCCGTCAGCATAGAGCCTATTATCTCGCCCAACGAATAGTCGCTTTCAAAACCCTTGATTTCTATTACGTTGTTTACTTCCATCGAGCCGTCGGTGATCGTGCCCGTTTTGTCCAAACACAAAACGTCCACGCGCGCCAACATCTCTATGCAGTACAAGTCCTGAACAAGCGTTTGCTTACGCGCAAGCCTTAGTACCGACGCGGCAAGCGCAAGCGAAGTAAGCAAGAACATGCCCGACGGTATCATACCTATAATAGAACCCGCCGCGCCCGTTACTATTCTGTTCCAGTCGGAATACGTCGCCTTTGCACCGCTCGGCACGATATCGCGGTAAGCGATCCACACCATAAGCGCGCCTAGCGCTATGATAAACGGCGACAGCGCTTTTATTATGAGCTTGATAGACGACATAAGCTCGCTTTTGGGCTTTCTGTACTTCTTGGCGTGCGACGTAAGCGTTTCCACATAGTTGGCTGAGCCCACCTTGTCCACGCGCGCCACCACGCTGCCACTGCTCAAAAACGATCCGCTGTACAGTATGTCGCCGACGCGTTTTTTTACAGGCTCGCTTTCGCCCGTAAGCATAGATTCGTTAACCTCGCACTCGCCCCGCACAACAATCGAGTCGGTGCAAATTTGCTTGCCCATTTCAAAGCAAATAATATCGTCCAATACGACGTCCGCCGTCGGTATTACGCACCGCTCGCCGTCGCGTATTACGACAGCACTCGGCGCCGACACAAGCGACAGCTTGTCTATTTTCATCTTGGATCGGATTTCCTGAAAAATGCCGATTACGACGTTGGCGGCTATTATTACTATAAAGAAAAGCTGAGTCGCGCCCGCGCCTACAACCAATAGCGCCGCCGCCACGATAAACGTGAGCATGTTAAAGAACGTGAATATATTCGATACGAAAATGGACAAATAGCTTTTGCCTGACTTCTTTTTGACAAAGTTGTCGTAGCCCTGTTGGCTACGCGTTTGAACAACCTCGCTTGACAAACCGACATCGGGATCGGGATCGTACCGCTCCGCCGTCGTAAGGTCGACCGTTCTTTGCTTGCGCCTCCTGCCCGACTTGCGCCGCCCCGTAGCGGCCTCGCGACTCAACATCGTATGATCGATAGTCATCGACCGATAGTGATAGGTGGACACAGGCTCGTCGGTGACGTCGTCGTCGAATACCGAATTATCGATTACCGACGGATCGATCTTAGCCACACCGCCCCTGTCGTATTCGGCGTCCTTGGTGATAATGCGTTGTTCGGACTTTTGCGCCTTTTGCACCAAAACCTGATCGGCTGTCGCTACCGCCTCGGGATTGCGTTCCGTCGTTTTGGGCGTAATCGTCTTAGGCGCAGTAGTCTTAGGCGACGTCGTTTTGGGGACCACAGTCTTTGGGGTGACTGTTTTAGGCTCGACCGTCTTGTCCGTCGTTTTGGGTGTAATCGTCTTAGGCGACGTCGTTTTAGGCATTACCGTCTTAGGCGTGACTGTCTTGTCCGTCATTTTAGGTTCGGCCGTCTTAGACTCGACGGTTTTGGTTTTTGGCGACGCCGTTTTGGGCGTCGTCGTTTTCTTTTCTTTTTCTTGCATACTAACATTATATCATATAATTTTTAATTGTCAAGTATGAACGCCTTACTATTAGTCTGCAAACCGCCTTAACGCGATTTTCAACGCGAGCCGAATAACGGCTTCCAAAATAACGGATATGGCCACTGCTATTATTACAAACGCCATAAGCATTGCGGGTTGAAGATATACTTGACTGAGCTTCATAAGCATGCCCAAGCTGTTTATCGTTTGCGCCAAAATTTCCGCGCCGATAACCGCCTTTATATTGTACGAAAATGTTGTAGCAAGACTTTCGGGAAGTCCGCCCGCAAGGCAAGGCAAATACACCGCCTTGAACATTGTAAACCGCCCGCCGCCGCACAACGTGCATATTTCTTTTAGCTCTTTGGGCAGCGTTGCCGTGCGCGATATCGCCGTAGAATACATTATCGGATAAATAACGAGCACGCCCAAAACAACAGGCGTTACGTTGCCGCCCACCGCGAGCATTAATATGAGTGTGACTGCCACGGCGGGAAGCGAGCGCATAGCGCCGATAATGGGCTCCGCTACCCTCCTAAACCCGTTAAACGCCGTCGATAAAAAGAAGGTGACAAAAAACAGCGCTACCGATACGGCAAAGCCGATAACGCTACGCAGCAGCGTGCCGACCAAGCCGTGCCAAAATTCGGGGTTTTCAAAGACTTTTTTAAACGCGGAAAAAGTGGCGTCGATAGTCGGCACCACAAATTCCGAATCGGTCGCCGCAGACGCCGCCCACCACGCTAACAAAATAAGCGCGACGGCGACGGCGATATACAGCGCGTTAATAACAAAAGTCTTTTTCGCAGGTTTCACGGTTTATAACAGTTTTATTACGCCTTGTAGTAAAATTTGTCGTCGGGAACTTTTGCAAGCACAGGTGTACCCAGTCCGTAAGCCGTAAGCTCGTGCAGCTTTTCGAAATACGCATTGCACTCGGTCTTGCTGTCACTTGCCGACACGGCGGATATGTTGCAACGCTTGACTATATCGGCATTAAGCGCTTGTAGCGTTGTCTGATTACCCTTTTTCATATTATCGCTCACCGCTTTGAGCGCCTTTTCGGGATTAAGCTCCGCCCAGCCGTCAGCATTTTTTACCGCCGCCAAAAATTTATCGACGTCGCTCTTTCTATCATTAACAAGACTGCTCTTAGCTACCAAGCACGCTTGCGGAAACTTTCCGTCGAACGCCGCTTGCCACTGCGCTTGCATATCCATCGCTATCTTGCCGCCGGTGGCGTTTACCGCGTTGGTAACGGCGGGCTCGCCCAGCAAAATATAATCGAGCTTGCCTTGCTTGAACATCGGAATAAGCGTGGGCGCTGCGTTATACGTAAGCGCTACCTTGCCTTCCACCTCGTTTTCGGAAATCTCACTGTCTATATCGGCGTCTTTAAGCAGCATGCGCAAAACGTTGTCGGGCACGCTACCCTGTCCTATTACGCCCAGCTTTTTACCTTTAAGGTCGGCAAGCGCGATGTCCTCTTGATTGCCCACCATGTAAAGATTGCCGTGCGTGTTGACCGAAAGCATAACGATATCCGTGCCGCTGTTATACAGCTTTGCCGCTGCGTCTATTGGCATTATCGCCATGTCCGCAGTGCGCGCGCTTACCACGCCCGCAATCTCTTCGGACGGAACAACGGTAAAATCGAAGCCGCTATAACCGCTGTCCATAAGCGCCGCAAGCGAAATCGC
The DNA here is from genome assembly GCA_947178255.1 of uncultured Clostridia bacterium. Classification (GTDB taxonomy): domain Bacteria; phylum Bacillota; class Clostridia; order Christensenellales; family Pumilibacteraceae; genus Anaerocaecibacter. Next base: position 16,574 of record CAMWXP010000033.1, read on the forward strand.
GGGAGCGCCGTCAGGCATATACACGTGAATAGTAGCTTTGTCGTCGTCGCCGCCGCAAGCGGTAAGCGGAAGCACAAGCGCGCACGACATTGCCGTTGCGCAAAGAACAGAAATGAGTTTTTTCATAATTATATATCTCCTTAAAAAAGTTATTACCTAAATAACGCCTTGGCGCTTACTCCGTCTATCTTGCCGAGTTTACCGGTAAGCGCGTTGATGGTGTTTAGCGGCGCGTCCAGCACCACCGTTATAGCATTTACCTTACGTTCGCGCATAGGCAAACCCATACGCCCCACAATGTACGCGGCACAGTCGTGCAATGCTGCGTTCACCTTTTCCACAGCGTCGCCGTCCGATACTATTATGCCTATCAAAGCTATTCTGCAATCACTATTTTGTTGCATAAAAAAGCACCTTCGAAAATTATTTCAAACCGAAAGCGCATAACAACTACAATATTTTCAGCAAGTACATTTGACTAAGCGACGCATCAAGATTGCGTAGGCGATTTTCGTGATAAGCAGGCGGCGTTATCGAAGTCGTAGCAGCGCTACG
>CAMWXP010000034.1 GCA_947178255.1 uncultured Clostridia bacterium
TCGGCAAGATTTACACCTTCGGCCCGACCTTCCGCGCCGAAAACAGCAACACGCCGCGCCACGCCGCCGAGTTTTGGCAGGTCGAGCCCGAGGTTGCGTTTGCGGATATCGACGACATTATCGGCATCGCCACCGATATGATAAAGTACATTACCTCGTACTTGCTTAAACACTGCGCAGCCGAATTGAAGTTCTTCGAGGATCGGTTCGAGGCGGGGCTTATAGCCAAGCTGCAAAACGTTGCGAACAGCGACTTTGCGCGTATCGACTATAAGGACGCAATCGAGGTGCTCAAAAAATCGGGCAAGACCTTCGTCTATCCCGTCGAGTGGGGACTTGACCTGCAAACCGAACACGAACGCTATCTTACCGACGAATACTTTAAAAAGCCTGTGTTCGTAGTCAACTACCCGCGCAAGATAAAATCCTTCTATATGAAGCAGAACCCCGACGGCGTTACCGTTGCCGCAACCGACTTGCTCGTCCCCGGGGTGGGCGAGATAATAGGCTGCTCGGAGCGCGAAGCGGACTACGACAAGCTGCTCAAAGAGATTACCGACCGCGGCATGAAGTTGTCCGACTACGCCAACTACCTTGATCTGCGCAAGTTCGGCAGTGTTCCGCACAGCGGCTTCGGCTTGGGCTTGGAGCGTATGCTTATGTACGTAACGGGTATGTCCAATATTCGCGACGTAATAGAGTTTTCGCGCACAAAAGACGACTTGAAATAATTCGAGCGCGCATATGCGTCGTTATGCGGACTGCGTGTTCCTCGTCGCTCGGTCATTTAGGTGGGTCTAAACTCCCGTCGCGACTCGTCGCCAGCTGTTCGTCTAACTCGCATCTTCGCACTCTCATATACGTTCTATATAATTGTTTTCGTTAAACTAAAAAACCGCTCGACGTTGAGCGGTTTTTTGTTGTCGTAAATTTTGTTGCTATTTATTTGATGAACGCTGCGAAAGCCTTGTGCGCCGAGTACAGGTCGGCTTTGCTTATAAGCTCGGTGGGCGCGTGCATGGAAAGTACGGGCACGCCCATATCCACCGTGTCGATGTTTATTTTGGCAATGTATTTGGCTACCGTGCCGCCGCCGCCGAGGTCGACTCTGCCAAGCTCGCCGGTCTGCCACACAACGCCCGCTTTTTCAAATACGCCGCGGAGATAGCCGATATATTCCGCCGAAGCGTCGTTGGAGCCGGATTTGCCGCGCGCGCCCGTAAACTTGTTCATCGTCACGCCGCAGTTGACTTGACCGACGTTGTTGTCGTCGAACGCCGAAGCGAAGTCGGGATCGTACGCCGCGGTAACGTCTGCCGAAAGGCACATGGACTTAGCGCGAAGCAATGCGGGGTTTACGCCGTAGCTTTTTGCTATTTCGGTAAGCAGGTCGTCGATAAGCACGCACTGCATACCCGTGTTGCCCTCCGAGCCGATTTCCTCTTTGTCGGCGAGTATGGTAAGCACGGTCTGGTCTGTTTCCGTTTCAAGCGTGGCGGTAATTTCGGGGTAGGCGCACACGCTGTCGTCATGACCGTATGCGGCGATAAACGAGCGGTCGAGGCCCACGTCCTTTGCTTTTGCCGCGGGCACGGCTTGAAGCTCGGCGGACAAAAAGTCCTCCTCGGTAATGCCGTACTTTTCGTTGAGCAGTTTAAGTACGTTCTTTTTAACTCCGTCCTTGTCCTCGCCGCCTTCGGGAATGCCGCCTATAATAAGGTTAAGGTTTTCCGCCTCGAAGCCTTCGCCAATCGTCTTGCGGTTAAGCTCTTGGGAAAGGTGGGGGAGCAAATCGGTAATGTAAAATACGGGGTCGGTTTCCGCCTCGCCGATATTGACGGAAACGGTCTTGCCCGTTTTGAGCGCGACAACGCCGTGAAGCGCGAGCGGAATAGTAAGCCAGTGGTACTTTTTGATGCCGCCGTAATAGTGCGTTTTCAGGTACGCCATGCCCGCTTTTTCGTACAGCGGCACTTGCTTCAAATCTAGTCTCGGGCTGTCGATATGCGCTACGAGAATGCGTACGCCGTTTTTGGCTATATCCGCTTTGCCGGCGCGCAGCATAAACAACGCTTTGCCGCGGTTGTTGTAGTACAGCTTGTCGCCCTTGTTTATCTTGTCGCCAAGCGTGTACGGCTTGTAGCCCGCCTTTTCCGCCATGGCAACGGTGTACGCAACAGCCTCGCGTTCGGTCTTGCCGTTGTCCAAAAAGCTCTTGTAGCCCTCGGCGTAGTCCATAATGCGTTTAAGTTCCGCTTTGTCCGCGGTTGCGTAAATATTTTTGCGCTTGTAAGTTAAATCCATACGTTTACCTACCTCAAATAAATATTTGTAACATTATATACTATTATCACGAAAAAAGCAACAGATTTTTTACCCGCTTTTTCGAGGCGTAAAACGAATATGATTGCTCGGCTTGTCGTGCACAAAAAATTTGTTTTACCGCCTTGTCAAACATTGACGAAAAATACTGTTGTGTGATATAATTTACGGTATGAACAAGGATATTCAAAGCATAGTTCTTACCGAACAACAAATCAAGGAAAAGGTCGTCGCCGCCGCCGCATGGTTGGACAAACGGTACGCCGGCAAAAACCCGCTGTTTATAAGCGTGCTCAAAGGCAGCGTCATGTTCTTTTGCGACCTAGTGCGCGCAATGGAAACCCCCGTGCAAATGGACTTTATGATGGTGTCGTCCTACGGCGCGGGCACGTCAAGCACGGGCATACCCAAAATCGTAATGGATTTGGCGGAGGACGTAACGGGCAGGGACGTCGTGCTTGTAGAGGATATAGTGGACTCGGGCTATACGCTGCAACGCATGCAAAACCTTATGTCGGGCAGGGGTGCGGCTTCGTTTACCACCGTCGCGCTGTTTGACAAACCCTCCCGTCGCAAGGTGGACGTAAAAGCGGATTACGCTTGCTTTGAGATAGGCGACGAGTTCATAGTCGGCTACGGTCTTGACTATGCGCAGCAATACCGCAATCTGCCGTACGTAGGAATACTCAAACGCGAGATTTACGAAAACAAGTAAACGGGCACGGCATACAGTTTGGCAAGCCATATGTATAATATCGGGCGTGGATAAAACCGCGCCTTTTGCATAAAAATCAAAAAGGAATTTATTATGAAAAACACGACAAAGCTCAAACTTGTATACGCTCTGTTTTGCGTGCTGGTAGTAGCCGATTTTATAGTGATGCTCAGTCTTGTTTATCGCAACGACCACGGTAGCACGCGCACTGTATTTATCGTGTGGGTGGTAATTCTCACAGTCGCCGCAATATCTACTATGTATTATGCGCTCAAACTGAAAAAGCAAATCGAAAAGGAAAATGCAAGCGGCAAAGCCAAGAATACCAACACCGCCAAACCGACAAAAAGAAACGTCGTTGCCGCCGAAAGAGCGGTGTTCGATTCCGACTTAGAAATACTGTCGGAACAAACGGCAATCGAGCTTGACGTATGGGGCAAAAGGCTTGCGCTCACCGTTGTAGGCGGCGGTGATAACGGCACAGTATTGTCCGCGGCCGAACGTGACGCTCTTACGTGGCTGATTATAAAAGCGCCGTATCAATCGGACGAGGTAAAAAACGAAGTTCTCAAATTTATCAACGACACCTACGAAAACAGCAGTGACGATTGGGAAAGGACGGACAGCTTCGATATTTTGCACGACGAAACGGAGCTGACTACTATACATATATCGACCGACGAGGATAGCGACAGCGTAACGATTGCGCTTTGCGGCGAGTGTAATTGCGACGACGAGCATGGTATTTCGGTCGTTTTCCAAGACAAAAAGTTCAGCGGCGTCGGGTCGTATATGGATTACGAATATGCTGACAGTATTAGTGACAGACGCACTGGCGAGGAAATAGAGCGCAACGAACAATACGAGCTTATAGAAAAATGGGATTATGCCGACGAGGGCGGCGTGTTCGAGTTCTTTTCGTTTGCCGGCAGCAAAATCGATGCCGACAACAATCCAATAGAAAACGGTGAGCTACTGCTAAACGCCCGCGGATATCGCAAAACTTTGTTTACGGTTTTGAACGGCAAGCTTAACAATTATTACGACGGGCTTGCGTTTATCGACACCGATAAAGAGCTTAAAAGAATGCTAAATCGGTTCCATTCCGAATACGAATTGAAAGATATTAGCTACATAGTTAAAACTATCTCGATAACAAAGTGTGACGTTCCTTGGGATAATTATAAAAAAATTAAACGCGTTATATTGCGCGTCGGCAAAGACGACGATGACGTTTTGGACTTGGTAATTTTAAGCGACGAGTTTGATAAGCTTAAAAGCTTTTTGGCGTTTATAGATAACGCGCACGCTACTGCCGAATAATATAGTATTTTGCATTACCGCCGCGCTCGCGCCGCTAAGCGTACAGCGCAAGATCGGGATGCCGGAATATTTTGCCGAGATAGGCGATGACTAAGCCGCTGTGTATATCGTTGTCGGTTAGGGGAATTCCTATCATCTTGGATAGTCGCTCCGCAATGCCGAACGCTTGCGATATGGCGTATGCTATTTCGCGCATTACGGACTTGGGCTTTATGTGGCGAATTTCTCCGATAATGCGGTATATTTCGCAAAAGCCGGTGCACAGCTCGGTGCCGTAAAGTATGATAGCGTCAACGAGGCACTTGCTGCCTTTAAGGTCGGAGCGTACGCCGCACTTCATGGTTAGGCGCTCTGCGGTCAATCGGAAGGACGGGTCGGAAAGCGCGGTTAGATATTCAGATAAAACTTTGTTTTCCATAATTATATTTTAAAATATTGTTCGGCAATAATCAACATAATTCACCCTGTTTCGCCGCGGGCATTTTATGCCTTTTTGTCGACTTTTGTGGGTTTTTTGAGCATATGGAAAATAATCCGGAATTTAGAATGTAGAATGCACAATTATAGGTGGAAATTACGCTGCCGCACTGTGGCTTTATCACCATAATTCCGAATTCCGAATTCCGAATTCTTAATTCCAATCAGTTGACATTTACCTTTTTATGCTTTATAATATACATTGCACTGCGTGGAACAGTGGTTTTGACCTGCCCCGGCGAATCACAAGTTACGCAGCAAAGCGCGGCGGCGTGAAACGTTTGCGCTTGATACTATTCTTTATACGAGGTTGTTTTCGATGAAAACATTAATGGCAAAAAAGATTAATTCCAAGACTGCCGACTACAAAATCGGCAACAAGGAATACAAGCGTAACTGGTACGTTGTCGACGCGGCGGGCGTGCCGCTCGGCAGACTTGCAAGCGTTGTGGCTTCCGTGCTTAAAGGCAAGACCAAACCCGAATACACCCCCAACACCGACGTGGGCGATTTCGTTATTGTCGTCAATACCGACAAGGTAGTGCTTACCGGCAACAAGCTCACCAAAAAGCTTCGCACCTACCACACCGGATATATGGGCGGACTCAAACAGCAACAGTATTCCCATTTCCTTCGTGAAAATTCGGACAAGGCTGTTCAAAAGGCGGTCAAGGGCATGCTTCCCAAAAATTCGCTCGGAAGGGCTATGATCAAGAAGCTTAAACTGTTCAAGGGCGCCGAACATAACCACGAGGCACAACAGCCCAAAACGCTCACTATCGAGCTTCACAAAGATAAGGACTAAGTAAGAGGTAACAAGCTATGGCAGCTAAATCTTCAACAAAAAAGAAAGTTCAATACTGGGGTACAGGCAGACGTAAAAAGGCTGTCGCGCGCGTTCGCGTTTTGGCGGGCGGCTCCGGCACCATTACCGTCAATAAGCGTTCGCTCGACGATTATTTCCCGCTCGATACGCTTAAGCTTATAGTCAATCAACCGTTTGCCGAAACCGGCACCGAAGGCAAGTTCGACGTTATCGTCAACGTGCGCGGCGGCGGCTTTACCGGCCAGGCGGGCGCTATCCGTCACGGCATTTCCCGTGCGCTTTGCAACGTGGACGCTACGTACCGTCCCGCGCTCAAAAAGGCGGGCTTCCTTACTCGCGATCCCAGAATGAAAGAGCGCAAAAAATACGGTCTCAAAAAAGCGCGTAAAGCTCCTCAGTTCTCCAAGCGTTAATCGATGGAAGGCGGTCGGCTCGAACAGGGCGATTTGCTCGACGCGCGCGGGTGTCTTGCGCAAAGCGGTTATGCGTTTTCGCAGGTCAAGACATACAGCCGCGAGGCGGTCAAACCAAAGCTGCGCATAAAGGAATGGGACTATTACAGTGTGGTCGACGGCGATTACGCGGTCGCGCTCACGGTAGCAGACAATTCGTATATGTCGCTCGCTTCGGTGTCCGTTATCGACTTCAAGCACATCAAGTACATTACCAAAAGTAAGATTGGGTTTATGTCGCTTGGCAAGCTCTGCTTGCCGTCGAGCTGTTCGGATGGAAACGTCCGCTACGACAAGGGCGGAGTCAAGATTTCCTTCGATATAGACGAAACTGGCAAGAGGACGCTCAAAGCCGAATACAAAAAGTTCGACGGGAAAAAGACGTTCAAGTGCGAGTTCTATCTTGAACCGGCAACGGGCGACAATATAACGGTCGCAATCCCGTTCGGCAAAAAGCGCAGGTTCTACTACAACACCAAAATCAACTGCCTACGGTGCAACGGCTGGTTCTCGGTCGGTGAGGATAGGCACGAGATTAAGAACGCATACGCAGGGCTCGATTGGGGCAGGGGCGTGTGGACGTACAAAAATACGTGGTACTGGTCGTCGCTGTCTTGCGAGACCGACGACGGCAAAACGCTCGGACTCAACTTAGGCTACGGCTTCGGCAAGCCGACGGAAAGCGAAAACGTTGTGTTCTACGACGGCAAGGCGCACAAGCTGGGCGATGTAACATTCGACATTCCGTATACGCAGGGCAAGATAGATTACTTAAAGCCTTGGAAGATTGCGGATAACGAGAACAGACTGGACCTCACGTTCTATCCGATAATCGACAGAAAGGACAAGATGAACGTGGGCGTGCTGGCAACAGACCAACACCAAGTGTTCGGAAAGTTCTACGGCAAGGCCGTGCTGGACGACGGAACGATAATAAATATCGCCGACAAGACAGGCTTTGCGGAAAAGGTTGTCAATCGGTGGTAGTAAAAGGCGGGGAGTACCCGCCAAACAAAATGAATAAACAAACCGCGCTCGATAGCTATGAGCGCGGAAAATGGAGAGATGGCTGAGCGGCTGAAGGCACACGCTTGGAAAGCGTGCATACTGTAACAGGTATCGCGGGTTCGAACCCCGCTCTCTCCGCCAACACAAGGCGCACCCGAATGGGTGCGTTTTTGCGTTGGCAGAGAGAGAATGGGAAAATGATTTGACCAAAGCCGTCCGGCGCACTTGTTATATATCAAGCACCCGCCATAGTGCCCAAATAGGCTTATAGTTGATTAACTTTAGTGTTAAACTATCAAACAATTTTTTTAATCATAGAATAACTTATAACACTGTCACAACAATATTTATAAGAGTATTTAATTGCTTTTTGTATTTTTTATATGGTACTTTTTAAATATTAATTACAAATAATTTTCGTAACAATTGCATCTGGATATCGCTCCGAAAATCTCTTTAACGCCATTGCCTCACTATTAGCTTGAATAGTAGTCGTACCCTGCATATGATAAATCGTCCACTCTGGCGGGGTTCTCGTTTGGCAATAATTTACAAAATCTACAATATCTGCCTTTTCAAACATATCTGCAACATCCCACGGCGTAATAAATTCATCGGTCGCATTTCCGTCGGTATCTTTTTTATAAAGTCCGAACTCATCTAAAAACTCATTATTACTAAGCCTTATTGCCGTGCTAAGTTTATAAAAAGGATCATTAGACTCATAAAATCTTGCATCATATAAAAATGACTGTTCATCTTCTATTATATCATTTGACAAATATTCTCCACATATCGCATTTTCAACAGCCTTTAGACATTCAACATTAAATTTCTTATTTACATGTTTTGCATATTGTTGTATATATACAAATAAGTAGTTTTGAATTTTTTTGCCACTAAACTTTCCGTAATTCATATAAGGGCCATGCCTGCTAATACTCCGATACACTACATCCATACACCATGATGACAACAGTTCTTTGGCGTGAGGAACACCCAGTCCACCATTTTCTATCGGCGTCTTAAACAGTTTGTGCGTATACGCGCTATATAAAGGCTTATCGTGCCATTCGTCATAATATGGTAAATTTTCTATCTTTTCTTGCAATTGTTCTAAAGTACATCCATTAGATTCACCATGATTCTCATTGCTCGTCGGTTTGATTTTAGTCTCATTTATATTAACCACATTAGATGGTTCTTCTGTTTTTCTATCTTTTTCTATACCAAACAACTTCTTAATAAAATCAAACATATCTCATCTCCTTTATGTTGATGAACTTATTATATCAAATTTTATATGTATATGTCAACATATTGCACTTATACATGCATATTATATTTCATAGTATGTAATTCTTCCACGCTACACACAACGATTGCCAGCGCCGATTTTTAGTATAATGAAAAAGAGGTGGATTATGGACAAAAACGACGTTGTGGTGCGCATAAGCACGCTTCGCACAAAAGCGGGACTTTCCGCACGCGAGCTCAGCTTACGCATAGGCAAAAACTCGGCGTACATATCTCGACTCGAATCGCAAAACGACAGCTTCGAGCCGTCTATATCCGCGTTGCTTGAAATTATAGCGGCTTGCAACTCCACCGAGAGTGAATTTTTTTACTATGACCCGTATGCCTATGCGCAGGATAAGGAAATAATAGAACTGCTCAAAGCCGCAAGCCCTACGAAGAAGGCAGCGATTATATGCCTACTTAAAAACTGAATCGAGTGTTTGTTCTGCGTCTGAATTGCAAAAGCATCAGAACAACTCGAAAACATATAGCAGAAATCCTTAATGACAATGAAGCGATTTTTTTGATGAGCAGCTGTGCAATTTAGCTATGGGCTACAATTGATTAAACAACACACATCAAAAAATTTATTGAAAAACATAAAAGCACGTAAATTACCATTGCGTAAAACGAAAATATGTAATTATTCGTTTTAGGTTACGATTGCTCCGCCACGCAAGGCGCACCCATACGGGCGCGCTTTTGCGTGACGGAGCACTTGTTATATATCAAGCAATCGTCATAGTGCGGTTTATTTAAGAAGTACTTGATTGTTTATTATAGATATGATATAATCAGTATTATATAATCGAAAAAGCGAAAGGAGAGTTATATGTCTAAAATAGTGAAATTCGCTCCCGATAACACGGAACAAGTTAGACGCAAGGTGTCCAACGTTCACTGCTTGTGGAAAGTAGGCGAGCTTGATAACGGGGAGCCGTGCGTTATTATGAGCATGGTCAATCCTAACGCAAAAAGCGGCGCCGTAAGTCAGTCGTTACATATAACTTCGGACGTAGCGAAAAAGCTGATTGATATTTTCAATAGAGAATTACTTAATAAGTAGTTGCGTTGACACGAACGGAGAAGTTTTAGGTTCGTTTATTTTTGTTTATCTATAACATCATTGAGGTGATAACATAAAAACGGTTAATATTGTAGGCGGAGGTATTTCGGGCTTAACCGCCGGCGTATTTCTGCTTAAGAGCGGGTTTAACGTTAATATCTACGAAAAGAACAACGTTGCGGGCGGGTTCTGCACGTCGTGGCAACGAGGCGGCGTTATTATAGACGGCTGTTTGCATTGGCTTATAGGCACACATAGCAATAGCGGATTAGGTCGTATCTGGCGGGAAATCGGCGGAATAAAGGACGGCGATATTGTTAAGCTCGATAGCTTTTTTAAGGTGTTTTACAATAACGAAACACTTACGTTTTACAACGACTTCGATAAGCTGGAGTGCGAGCTTAACCGCGTATGTGTTTGCGATAAAGATAAAGAGGAGGTAGCGAGGTTTATGGACGTGCTGCGGTATCTTGGCATGTTCGAAATACCGAGCGATATTCCTCCCGAGCTTATTATAGAGCAACCCAAACCCGATTTTGCGTTTGCGCGCAAAACAATTAGCTTTATGACCCGAACATTAGGCGACTATGCGCAAAGGTTTGAAACCCCAATCATACGGTATGCGCTGGAACATGCGCCCGTTAATAAGCGGTTCTGTGTGTTGTACTTTGCGGAAACGTTGAGCAATCTGTGCTCGGGCAACGCCGATCTTCCGCGCGGCGGCAGCTCCGTCGCCATTCGCAACGTGACGGAAAGGTTTAAAGCATTGGGCGGCAAGCTGATAACGGGCGCGCCCGTGTCGGAGATCATTATTGAAGACGGCATAGCTAAGGGGATAAAGCTTGAGAGCGGGCAAACTGTTTACGGTGATTATACGGTTGCCGCTTGCGACATACACCACACTTACGAGAAGCTGCTGGGTAATAAATATGCGCCCAATGCGTTTTTCGACGATAATTCGGATAAAGAAAAATACAGCACTTACAGCTATATCATAGCGGCGTTTAAAACTAATATGGATTTGCATAGTCGCGACGTCGCCGAAATATATCATACCGAAAAATTTGATTTGTCGGGTAAAGAATGCGACGTGTTGTCCGTCAGGCACTATGCTTACGATGAGTCGCTTACAAACGACGGTTATACCGTTTTGCAGGTTTTTGTAGATACCGACGCGGCCGATTACCAAAGAATAAGCGGGATGAGCCGTAGCGAGTATGCGGAGTTTAAACGTCGTACAGGTGAAACGCTGAAATGTCAGCTCGAAAAGTATTACGGTGTTAACGGAGACGTCGAGCTTATTGACGTAATAACGCCGCGCACATATGAGCGCTACCTCAATTCGTATCAAGGCAGTTTTATGACATTTCCGCTTGGTGCAAAAATGGCGCAACCGTTGTATGCGCGCAGGGTGGACGGAATAGATAAGCTCTATCTCGCCAATCAATGGCTTATGGCGCCCGGGGGTACGCCCATTGCCGTAATGAGCGGCAAGTTTGCGGCACAGCTGATAGCGGCGGACGCCGAAGGTGTTATTTAAAAGATAAACGGAACGGGGATAGGAGTTTTTAAACGACGCAATATATCGATATAAATATAATGAAAAAGCTTTTGCTAAAACATGACAAAAAAACAAAATCGTAATATTTGTTTTAGATTATGATTGTTACGACAAGCGAAAACCGAGTTGACTGACAAGTCGCTCGGTTTTTCTTTTTGCGTACAAGAGTAAAGCCGTCCTCGAATTTTTGCACAGCAGTAGTTTTATATTACGAAAATATAGTTTAAACTTATATTTACAAATGTTGACATTACCAGTATTACTGTTTATAATTAGTTCTATGGACAACGCCTCAAAAAAGTATCACAAAACAATAACGAAAATATTGAAATGCGTTAAGCTTGGTGACAAGAGTAAAATGGATGAGCTGTTTACTAAGACAGCCAACCATTTTTACGGGTATGCGCTTTTTAAACTAAGGGACGAAGAGAAAGCCAAAGACGCAGTCATGGATATGTATGAGAATGTGTTGAAGTATATAAAATCGTTTAATGCAGGTAAGAATGGAATGGGGTGGATGTTCACAATTTTAAACAATATTATAAAGGAAGTTTTTAGGAAAGAGAATAGAATAAAAGAATACGAAATTCCATTGATTGATGAAAATATTTCTGTTACAGAGCTAAACCGAATGTTTGATAATATGGGTTTGACGGAAGCGATATCGAGTTTGGATGACGCCGAGAGAAAAATCGTTTTTTGGCACTATTACGAACGCAGAACTTTATCCGAAATTGCAAAACTGGTTGGTTTGAGTACCTCGGCAGTACATAAAAGGCTGCTTCGAATCGAAGAAAAATTAAGAATTTAAGGCTAACGGCTTTTGCTGTATTTTGTCGAATAGTACATGTATTGCAAACAAACTATAGGGGTTTTTATGAAGAACGTCGATATAGACAATATTATAGAGAGCGTCAACTGCGATAAGAAAGAAGAGATGCGCGCCCAATTGCACAGCAGGCTCGACATATCGCAAACGGAAGAACCGCAGCCTGAAAAGCGGCGTCGGTTTTTTGACGTTAAAACTGCGGTATTGGGAGCGGTAAGCATATGCGCCGTATGTCTTGCAATCGTGCTGCCGATAGCGCTCCGTAACGAGCCTACCAATACTCCGCCGTCGGATCGGTATTATTATTCTGAGTCGGAATTTAGCCGCGCAGATTTGGGATGTACGATAAAAGATTATTCCGAACAGACGGGCAAGGATATACTGTATATAGACTGGTATGATTTAGCTGAAGCCAGTGTAACTGAAAAAGTCTTTTTGAAGGATAATAAAAAAGATATAATATATATTACCGAGGATTTGTATCACCGCGAAACCGGTGATCATGTCTATCTTGCCGTTACCGAAGAACACAATCATGTAAAAACTCTTGATATTATTCGGGATTCATGTTTCTGGAATTATGAATATAATAACGTAAATATAAAATGGTCTTATGACTCGCTACATTCCAGAGCATATTTTGAATACAACGGATATAAATATTACGTTCAGTGGTTTATGCCGGATACCGAAGAAGGCATTTTGGATATTGTTAAGGAAATACTGGATAATAAATAAAAAAATATTTATTTTCGGTGTAAAAAATTCACAAAAATCACTATTTATTAGTAGGACACTAATAAACGGAATACATAAAGTTCGCCGTAAGACAGTGTGTATACTAATTGTGTTGTAGCAAATACAGCAATATTCCAAGGAGAGTATCATGAAAAATAAGACAAAAACAATCATATCGGCAATAGCGTTTGCGGTTTTGCTCGGCTGTGCGACAATGTTTTTTTCGGCGTGTGGCGACGGAAGGAAACATTATACGTTGAATGCGCCGGAAGATAACTACGTTATCGTAGACGCCTTTGTCGATTATATTGACGTTCAAGTTACATACCGACCGTACGACGACATTATACCGCTGTTTATGATTACGCCGGGGGATGGAAAATGGACCGAAGCAAACAACGAAGCTGATAGAACCTCTGACATTGCTCCCAAGTTTACGCATAGGTTCAGCGGATTGACGCCCAATACCGAATACACCGTAAGCGTAAAGTATAAAGGTAATGCCACCAACAACGACAGCGCGCCGTGCACAAAAACGGTGACGACGCTTAAACACACTCAAGACGTACCCGAAGCTACATTTTCGCAAGCGGATAAAACCGTAACGGTCGAGCAAAACGCCGCATACGAATATTCATTTGACGACGGGGCAACTTACGGCACGACCAACGTTTTTACTTATAGCGAAAACGGTGAAAAGACAATTAAAGTTCGTTATAAGGCGACAAACGATAAGTATGCAAGCGCGGATCAGATAATAAATGTAAAAATCACCGATTACTACGCGGGGTTCGGCACGGAAAACGATCCGTACCAAATAGCGACGTTCGAGCATTTCGAAGCCATTACTTCCGCGGACGCAAATGCATATTTTAAGCTCATTTCCGACATAACCTTTCCAGACACGGCGGTGGACCCGCGTCCGAACATTTACAGAGCCCATTTTGACGGCAACGGGCATAAACTGATAAACCCGATTATTGCGCCTAATAATGCAACCAATAATCTGTGTGGGGTTTTTTCTCAAGTCGGCGCGGTGCAAAATTTAACAGTTGAGAATGCGAAAGTCGATTATTTAGAGGCGGTGCAGTTTAATGTCGGAATTATTGCCGGTATTGCGGATGTTGTGAAAAACTGCAAAGTTTCCGGTGAAATAACGGTAACAAGCTCCGACAAATACTGGGCAGAATGTTATGTCGGCGGCATAATAGGGCGCGTGCGTAACGGGGGTAATGTAGATGATAATGACTATAAGATTTTCAATTTACATAGCGACGTAAAAATCAGATATAATTCGTCAAACAATGAAATAGGTACACTGTATGTCGGAGGTTTGTTCGGTGCGGATGAAAGGCCAATGTTATCTTACCGACATGAAGAACTTGAATTATCTGAATGTGGTGCCAATGTCGATATCGAGTTGTTGGGTACATATAGAGCCGATGTCGGGGGACTTGTCGGCAGTATGACGGGGGATATTACGAATTGCTATTCGATAGGTACAATCGTAACCGACGGCGCAGGTCAAACAATGTCGATAGGTGGAATTGCATCTTATGTGGGAAACGGCAGCATATCCTCGTGCTATGCGGCGATGAATCTCACCGCAAACGGAACCAATCAAAACGTTTACATAGGTGGAATCGCAAGATCGGCTACGGGTACGGACGAACAAGAGATTGCCAACTGCTTTTTTGTCGGAAATATTGCGATCACGGCAGGAGACGGAAAAATCGCTATGTCTAATAGCTTGACCGTAGGCATATTACCGGCGGGCTATACGGTAAATAATTGCTATCATTCCGATAATTTGGTATCGCACGTTTCGACGGATAAATCCACAGCAGTCTCGGAAGAATTGATGGCAACGGCGGAATGGCAGCAAAATACGTTAAATCTAAGCGCCGATATATGGAGCTTTGAGGACGGTAAGTATCCGACGTTGAAGTAGCACTCCATTCGATACTCCAATTAAAAATCCGAACGCACCGGTAGGTGAGTTCGGATTTTTGTTTGTTATCGTTTGAATAAGAATAATTACGCCGCGTATGTAATTGTTATCGTCGCTTGCGTTGCGGAAACGCTGTCGATGGATATATCGAAATTCAGTGTTTTGCCGGCGTTAGTCATGTATTGAGGGAAGACCTTGCTAAGCGTTTGACCCGCTTTCCACAGGTCGCTGTCGGCGGCGTAGCCTTTGCTGTCCGAAAACTTGGTGTGTCCGTCCGCTTCAATCAGCTTAATCAGCGCAATATTCGTGTCGGTGTTGTTGTTATCTGTAAACGAGCCGTAATCGCTGTTGTACACGTTGTTGATAGACGACGAAACGTGGTATATGCGCACGCCGTAGCTTTCGCCGTCGTAAAGGTAGCTATTGTCTGCCTTCGCATGCATAGCGTTCAGCCCGTTAGCCGAATACAAGTCAATCAACAAATATTCGCAGAAGTACGAGTTGTTAAAGTTGAGCGGAATGAGTATGGCGTCGCCGCGCTCCTGCGAGCTTTTGATGGTAACCGTTTGGGTGGATACGACTATCTGCGGCGTAAGCCAGCCGAGCATTGTTTTGGAATAAACGTTTTGGTCGCCCACCGTCGCGTCCATCATATCCGCGCCGCCGAGGCCTTCGTTGCAGCCCGAATTTTCGTCGTAGTCGTAGTAATCGTCAAGCCCCAAAAGGTGCCCGGTTTCGTGTATGTACGTGGACGCGTTGACTTTCAGCCCCGCAATCTCGGGATAATATTCGTTGGTATAGCCGCCGTGCACGCTTTCTATCATAAAGTCTAAACCGGCGAACAGGTAATAGAATACATTTTTCCCGTCGTACTGTGAGTCGCCGTAATTCCAAGTGACGTACGCCCAATAGAACGAGTCGTCGCTTTCGTAATCGACGGGCGCCGAATAGATAAGGTATACCGCGTCGATAGTGCCGTCGCCGTTGTAATCGTAGTCGGAGAAGTCGATATAGCTGTCGTAGTATTTAAGCGCTTCGTGCAACAGCAGGTTGTCGCCGTCTTTGTACGTTTCGCCTTGTTTGGTTGCCGTGTGCGATTCGTAATACGAATAGTTGTATTTTGCGGTAAAGGTGGGGACCTGTTGGACGATATTATATCTCGCTATATCAAATGAAATATCAAGTTGTCCGTACGAGGACTTATAATAATAGGAATGAACGCTTTCCCAGCCGGTGCCTTCGTAATCGCCGTTGAACGCGGTATTAAGGTCGACAAGGTCGCTGTTATCGATAGTCTTGCCGCTGAACTGAACGGGGATAACGAGCGCGTTGTATTTTCCCTTCGAGGGCAAGCCTATAGCGGGGTCGGGATCGTCGCCCGTTTTGGTAATTTTGTCCTGCAACCGCTCGTTGTCGAACGTTGCCGCATTGTAGGTTTGTTTGTCCATCGTGCCGGTAGGAGTGACGGGGGTGGTTCCACCCGAAACGTTGGGCAGGGTGAAGGTTATCGAGCCGAATTTGGAGAACGTGTATGTGTATGTCGTATTGTCGCTCATTACGGCAGTAATCGTGGCGAGGTTGCCGTTCTTTACCGTAAGCGTGAACGACGTCCAAGTGATGCTCGTAAATTCGCCGATAACAGTGTTGCCTGCGTCGTTGGGCTTTTTTGCGGTATATACGTCGTTGTTTTCGGTGAATTCAAAGTCTTTTATTTCGGTCAAATTGACGGGCGCGGCGTACCAGAACCAATCGTCAAAATCGTCCGTACCTTGTTCGTATTTTTCATAGCTTCCGTTTCCTTGATCGGCGTAATAATAATACTTGTCCGAGGTAACATAGCTTATGTAGTCGGTATATTCGTCGCCGTCTTCTTCCCACACGTATTTGACGTTATTCCCGTTATGCTCGTAATACTCATTGTAGCCGCCGTCGGAGTCGGTAATTTCAAGCGCAGTGGCAAAGTTCCACTT